>NZ_JBHSDI010000056.1:0-60573 GCF_042651045.1 Marinobacter lacisalsi | reverse complement strand
AGAAGAGAAACCCCGCGTCGCTACGCTCCGATGGGTGGCAGCCTTGCTCCGGTCCGAGTGGCAGGCTTCACGTGGAATGGGTGGCAACCTTCAGCGGTTTACGCAGGCGGGTCAAAAAAATTAGCAGTCAGGCGGTGGGAATGGCCCGAAACCGGGTTTTTCTACAGCCTCGTTAACACTAAGGAGTAACGATTGAGCGATACAAACAAGCATGGACTCTCTCGATATATTCCTGCTGAGATCGAGAGGGCTGTTCGGGTTCGCTCAAAATTCGGTTGTGTTTTTTGTCGGTCAGCGATCTATCAGTATGAGCACATCACGCCCGAGTTCAGTGATGCTACAGAGCATAACAGCGATAACATATGCCTTCTGTGTGGACGTTGCCACGATAAGGTAAACAAAGGTCAAATATCCAAAGATTGTGTCCGACGACAGTACGAGACCGTTCAGAAGGCCGCAGAAGTACGGCCACCTTTTGATGATTTTGTCTTGGACACTCGTCGTCTAACCGTTGTCCTCGGTTCCAGTATCTTCCACGGTGCGAAAACGTTAATCGAAATTGATGGCGAAGCTGTGCTTGCCATTGAGCCGCCAGAAGATGGTGCATCTTTCCCAACGATTTCCGGAGAATTCTCGGATGAAAAAGGAAAAGAACTTTTTCGTATAGATAAAAATATATGGTCAGGGAAACCGGATGCTTGGGATATGAAGGTCGAGGGAAAAGAGATAACTATTAGGTCCGCGCCAAGGAAGGTTGCCCTAAAATTGATAGTTGAACCACCCAATAAAATAGTTGTTGAGCACCTCGATATGCGATCGGGGAACGCCTTTTTAAGGTTGAGAAAAGGATCTCTGGAAGTCGGTAGGATAGAGTCTGATGCAGAATACTCAATTGGCTTTGAGCGATTCGAGTGCGATGGTGCAGAGACTGGTGTAAAGGTGGATTCTTTAGCGGTAAAAGAACCAACTTTGAAAGCTTTAAATATGGTTGGGGGTAAGGGTGTCGCCCTCGAGGGAACCGGAATCTATCTTGGGGTCGGCACGTCTAGAATGACAATTCTCGGCTTATCAATTGAACATGCCACAAGACAACACACCAAGAGAATGACGTTCCCTCTGCGTGAGGATATGAAGGGGTATACCCAAGTCTTGCCGCCGCGTATCTCATAGGTCTCGCGTTAACAATCGGCTGCACAGCGACCGATTTTCCGCCGCTTCGCGGCTCCAAACCGGCGCGTGAGCCGGGCGTTAAAGCTAAAGGACGAGCATGCCTCAAGTTCACATCAGGAAGGCTGAGTTAACCGATGCAGAAGCGGTGACGAAGCTGGTAAATCGGGCTTATCGTCCAGAAGCTGGGTCTGAAGGTTGGACACATGAATCAGCCTTGGTCAGCGGAGATCGAATAGGCCAAGGGAAGGTAACCACGGCTATCCAGTCCGGCACCGTCTTGGTAGGAAGCAATGAGCGAGGCTTGGTCGGCTGCGTGCAGGTTGAGGTAACGGATCGGGTAGCCCAAATTGGAATGCTTGCGGTTGATCCTTCGCTCCAAGCGTCGGGTATCGGTAAGCTGTTGCTGGCGCACGCGGAAGAACTAGCGGTTCAGAAATTTAATGCGCAGGTTGGAGTATTGGTGGTTATTGCTGCCCGCACAGAACTCGTGGGATTTTACCTGCGCCGGGGGTACTCGAAGACCGATGAGTGGTCCCAATACCCGACTGATGCAGGGGTTGGTACTCCGGAGAAAGAGGCCATGCTCCTTACCACGCTGCGAAAATGCTTTAACAATCGGCTGCACGGCGACCGGTTTTCCGCTGCTTCGCGGCTCCAAACTGGCTCGTGAGCCGGGCGTTATGCGCATTGACACCTGATACGTTGCAGGTTACATTCAGGGCATGATTCGAAGCTTCAAACACAAGGGCTTGGCAAAATTTTTCAGGTCCGGCAGCACTGCAGGGATTCAGGCCGCTCACGCGAAGAGGCTTCGCCTCATTCTCGGTAGATTGAATGTAGCTGCGAATGCCAAAGATATGGACTTACCCGGTCTTCGCTTGCATGAGCTCTCTGGCAATCGTGCCGGAATCTGGTCAGTGACAGTCAGTGGTAACTGGCGAGTGACCTTCCGGTTCGAAGACGGAGATGCCGAGATTGTAAACTACGAGGATTATCACTGAGGTACCGCCAATGTTAATGCACAACCCTCCGCATCCGGGTGAAGTACTGCGAGAGCTTTGTCTTGAGCCCCTTGGCCTCTCTGTCACGGCGGCGGCAGAGGCATTGGGCGTTAGCCGCAAAACGCTGAGTGCCGTGTTGAATGGCAAGGCCGGTATCAGTCCCGAAATGGCGATCCGGCTCTCTATTGCTTTCGATACGTCGGCAGAAAGCTGGCTGAATCAGCAGTCCCAATATGAACTCTGGCATGCAGAACAACATCGCAAAGAGCTCAACGTGAAGAAGCTTGTTGCAGCCTGAAGCAGCACATAACCAGAGCATGTTGGCGGACTGGTTTTCCGCTGCGCTCCAAACCAGCCGCAAATGCAGGCGTTAAAGCGTAGGCCACCATGAGTATATCTTGGCGACTAGACGAAGAAGACGGGGTAGACCCGGACGAGCTGCTTGGTGCCGTTGTTCTACAGGACAGCGATGGTAACCAGATCGAAGAATCGATCGTATTCCTAGATAGTTTCTTTTTGGCTATGGCAGAGGGCTTAGTTGCTGTTGATGGTGGTGAAAGTCGAGCGCGCGTCGAGCTTTTCGATGCTCCGGTTTCGCTAACGTTTGATCGCTCGTTAGAGCAGGTAAGTATCGAATGCAGAGGGCGTTCGGTGTGCTTTCCTTATGAAAACATCGTACGGGACTTAGTAGACTCATACTCCAAAATGGCTGAATATGTGGGCTTTGCCGGCACCATACCGAATTACATTGACCTAAATGAAGCTATAGCGGCTTTGTCAGCAAAGCTTTAACAAACCAAAGCAGCCGACCGCTATAAGCACCGGCCAAAAAACGGCCGGCACTCATAGCGGCGGCTGTTTGGAGCGTTATGCAGTCATTTCCAGCTCATGTTGACAAGTGTCACGTGACACAATACACTCCTCCTCATGATCAAATCCTTCGCTGACAAACGAACCCAAGAACTCTACTCCAAGGGCAAGTCAAAGAAATTTCCTGCGGATGTTGCACTGAGAGCCGCTAGAAAACTTGAATACGTGGATCTGGCCGTACAGCTTGAGGATTTGAAAGTGCCGCCCGGCAATCGCCTTCACCCACTGTCCGGAAACAGGCAGGGGCAGCACGCAATTTCAATCAATGATCAGTGGCGTATCTGTTTTCGTTTTGAAGACGGCGATGCGTATGAAGTCGAAGTGTGTGACTACCACTGAGTGAGGTGATGACTATGGCTATTCTTAATACTGCCGGTATGCAGCGCAAACCGACTCATCCTGGCGAAATGCTGAGGGAAGACTTCCTTCCGGACTATGGCCTTACCGTTTCGGGGTTGGCTGAATCTCTGGGCGTCTCTCGTCAGTCAGTTAATGAATTACTGCGCGAGCGTCGTGCTGTAAGTCCTGAAATGGCGCTCCGGCTTGCTCGTTTGTTTGGTAATTCGCCGGAATTCTGGCTGAATGCGCAGCGATCTGTTGATCTTTGGACGGCCGCTCAGTCGATCAAGGGAGAAGTGGATCGAATCAAGCCGCTACATGCTGCATAACCAGGCCATGCACCGGATGCCAAAACCTCCGCTTCGCTCTGGTTTTGCCACCGGTGATGGCGGGCTTTAGAAAGCAGAGACAGTTATGGAGATCAACGAAAACGCAGTTCTGAAAACCTCAAAGGAAATCGAAATCCTTGCGCCGGTTGAAAAGGTGTGGAATATCCAGGCGAACATCGACGCGTGGCACGAATGGCAGCCGGATATTTCTGAAGCCAAGTTAGCTTCAAGACTTGAATCAGGCGCAACATTCGTTTGGAAGTCGGGAGGGTTCAAGCTTACCTCTACAATCGGAAAGGTTTCGAAGAACGACTTCCTCGGCTGGAATGGCAGAGGTTTTGGGGCTTCGGCAATCCATATCTGGGAGTTCAAGCAGATGGAGAACGGAAACACTTTGGTGCGTACCAAAGAATCCATGGACGGTTGGCTAGTAAGGTTGTTGAAGGGGATGATGGATAAGAAACTCAGTGAGTCGCTCGATACTTGGTTGAACTCTTTAAAACAAGTAGCGGAGTCCCAGTAAATGCTTTCTAACAAGTGACTGTGGTGTCAAACCCATTAATTAGGCCATTTTTCACGCCACGGATCCTGATTCTTCATCAAGGTATTGGCACAGACAGGTCACACCTGGCCCTGATCCCGACCCAGCCTGACAACCTTCGGACGCAAAGCATAATTCAGTCACCCTGACCCACCTGACCGGTTCATTTCTGTCTCAGGGCACGTACAATACGGGAAGTCCACCAAGGAGCCCTGCAGAACTCCTTGACCAACAACATCTTCTTTCGTTACGGAACCCATAATGCGAGCAAGCCGTTATCTGATTGCCACCCTCAAGGAAACCCCCTCCGATGCCGAGATCGTCAGCCATCAGTTGATGCTGCGTGCCGGCATGATCCGCAAGCTGGCGTCGGGTCTTTACACCTGGCTGCCTCTGGGTTTGCGGGTGCTGCGCAAGGTCGAGCGCATCGTGCGGGAAGAGATGGATCGCAGTGGAGGCCAGGAGGTCCTGATGCCCGCCATACAGCCGGCGGAGTTATGGCAGGAGTCCGGTCGCTGGCAGCAGTATGGCGGCGAGCTGCTGCGTTTGAAAGACCGGCACGATCGCGACTTCTGTTTTGGCCCTACCCACGAGGAAGTGATTACCGACCTGATCCGGAATGAGCTCAAGAGCTACAAGGAACTGCCGGCAAACTTCTACCAGATCCAGACCAAGTTCCGGGACGAGCGCCGGCCGCGCTTTGGCGTCATGCGCGCGCGGGAGTTCCTGATGAAGGACGCGTACTCCTTCCACATCAACCGCGACTCCCTGGACGAAACCTATAAGGTGATGCACCGCACCTACTGCGCCATCTTTGACCGCCTGGGCCTGGATTACCGCCCGGTGGAAGCGGACTCTGGTGCCATTGGCGGCAGCGCCTCCCATGAGTTCCATGTGCTGGCCTCGTCGGGCGAGGACGAGATCGCCTTCAGTACGGAAAGCGACTACGCCGCCAACATTGAGAAAGCCGAAGCCCTGGCGCCGGCCGGCGATCGCCCCGCCCCCGCCGAATCAATGACGGAAGTGGAAACCCCGGGCCAGACGACCATCGACGCCATCTCTGAGTTCCTCAAGGTACCGGCGACAAAAACCGTCAAGACACTGCTGGTGAAGGCGGAAGCAGAAGAGGGCGAGGAAGGCGGCCTGGTGGCACTGATCCTGCGCGGTGACCACACCCTGAACGACATCAAGGCGGAGAACCTGCCCGGTATCGCCGAGCCGCTGACCATGGCCACAGACGAGGAGATCCGCAAGGCCACCGGTTGCCCTCCGGGCTCCATTGGCCCAGTCAACCTGCCGGTGCCGGTGATTGTCGATCGTGCCGCTGCCCATCTTGCGGATTTCGTCTGTGGTGCCAACCGCGAGGGGTATCACCTGACCGGCGTGAACTGGGAGCGGGACGTTCCCCTGGGCCGCGTGGAAGACCTGCGCAACGTGGTAGAGGGTGACCCGAGCCCCGATGGCAAGGGCATGCTGGAGATTCGCCGCGGCATCGAGGTGGGACACATCTTCAAGCTGGGCAACAAGTACAGCCAGGCCATGGGCGCCACGGTGCTGGACGAGAACGGCAAGAGTGCCGTGCTGGAAATGGGTTGCTACGGCATCGGTGTGTCGCGCATTGTGGCCGCCGCTATCGAACAGAACCACGACGACCGGGGCATCATCTGGCCAGAAGCCATTGCGCCGTTTGAGGTGGCCATTGTGACCCTTAACGGCCACAAGTTACCGGCCGTGCAGGAAGCTGGTGAAAAGCTGTATGAACAATTAACTGAAGCGGGCTTCGACGTACTGCTGGACGACCGCAACGAACGCCCCGGCGTGAAGTTCGCCGACCTTGAACTGACCGGCCTGCCCCACCGCGTGGTGGTATCGGACCGCGGGCTGACCGCCGGCACCCTGGAGTACAAGGGCCGCCGTGATGCCGACAAGCAGGACGTGGCGATCAACGACATTCTGCCATTCCTGCTGAAGGCTTCTCCCCGCAGCGGTGTGTGAGTCTGTCAGCAACCGCATGATGTCCGTCAGGCTGGCGGGGCCAACCCACAGCCTGACGGCACCACTCCGGGTTCCATTTCCAGGGTTACCCCATAACGTTCCCATACATCATCACGGATACGTCGTGCCAGGGCCAGCACATCGGCCCCGGTTCCCGAGGAGTGATTCACCAGGACCAGCGCCTGATGATGATGAACACCCACGGTGCGGTTCCGGTAACCCTTCCAGCCACACTGGTCGATCAGCCAGCCCGCCGCCAGCTTGACGCCATCTTCCGTGGGATAGGCCACCATTTCCGGCCACTGATCCTGCAATGCCTGCCACTGCTCCAGGGAAACCACAGGATTCTTGAAGAAACTGCCGGTGTTGGGCAACTGCGAGGGGTCCGGCAGTTTGCGACGACGTACCGCCATCACCGCTTCCGCCACGGCCATGGGCGAAGATGGCTCTGAGCCATCAAACCACTGGGCCAGCTCACCATAACCCAGCACATAGGGTCGGCTGCGGCTCAGGGCGAGACGGAGCTCCAGGATCAGGTAGCGGTCGGCTTCGTGTTTGAAAAGGCTGTCGCGATAACCGAAGCGGCAGGCCTCAGCAGACAGCTCCACGGTCTCGGCGGCGTGGCGGTCCCAGGCTGTCAGGCCGACGAAGGTGTCGGACAGCTCCACGCCGTAGGCGCCGATGTTCTGGACCGGGGCGGCACCCGCCGTGCCTGGTATGAGCGCCAGGTTTTCCAGCCCCCGATAGCCCGCCCCGGCCGCGTAGAGCACCGCCTGATGCCAGTTCTCGCCAGCGGCCAGTACCAGCGTGGCCGAGTCACCGTCCACCGAGGCCCAGTGCCGCCCTTTCAGGGCCATGTGCAAAACCAGGCCGGGAAAGTCATCACAGAAAATCAGGTTGCTGCCGCCGCCCACCACCTGTACCGGCAGCCCTTCTCGGGAGGCCCAAGCCAGGGCATCCCGGGCATCCCTGGCATTGGTGGCGGCTACCAGGTACCGGGCCACGGCGGGAGTGGCCATGGTACTCAGGGACTTAAGTGGCGCATTCTCGATCAGGTTGCGGGGCCGCATCACGCCAGGCGCTTCCGGATGTCGGCCAGCAGGCCCTCGCTGGCTTCGGTGATCAGATCCAGCACCCGTTCGAAGCCGTCATCACCACCGTAGTAGGGGTCGGGAACCTCCTCGTCATGGCCCCGGGACAGGAACTCCAGGAACAGGCGGGGCTCGGTGCCCCCCTGCTGTTGCCATATGTCCCGCACATCCGCCAGGTTCTGACGGTCCATGGTCAGCACGTAGTCAAACTCATCCAGGTCGTCAGGCCGGAACTGGCGGGCCCTCAGGTGTCCGATATCAACGCCACGGTCAGCCGCCGACTGGCGAGCCCGCTCATCGGGCCCCTTGCCGACATGCCAGTTGCCGGTGCCACAGGAATCCACCTCGACCTGATCCGACAGCCCATGGCGCTCCAGCTGGCGGCGAAACACACCTTCGGCGGTGGGCGAGCGGCAGATGTTGCCCAGGCATACAAACAGTACGCGAACTCGTTTGCTCATCGGGTTCTCCTCAATCAGTTCCTTCACGCCAGCTGCTGGCGAATACGCTCCAGGTCTTCCCGGGTATCTACTCCGGCCGGCGGTGGCTCGGACGCCTCACTGACATGGATGCGCGCGCCATTGTACAGGGCCCTCAGCTGTTCAAGGCTCTCCGTGGTTTCGGTGGGCGCGGGCGGCCAGCTTACAAAACGGTGCAGCAGACTGACCCGGTAACCATAGATGCCGATGTGGCGCCAGGCACGGTAATCCGCCGGCAGGCTTTCAGGCACCGTGAGGGCCTGCCACTGGTCCCGCAACCAGGGCATGGGGGCGCGGCTGAAATAGTGGGCGTAGCCATCGTGGTCGCGCACCACCTTGACCACGTTGGGGTTGAACAGGTCCTTGGGGTCGACAATCCGTTCGCACAGCGTGGAAATGGCAGCATCGGGGTAGTCATCCAGCGCGCCCGCCACCTGGTCGATCAGGCCCGGCGGAATCAGCGGTTCGTCGCCCTGCACGTTCACTACCCGGGCATCATCCGCCAGCCCCAGGCTTGTCACCACTTCCTGCAGGCGGTCGGTGCCGCTGGCATGATCCGGCGAGGTCATGACCGCTTCCGCCCCAAAGCCCTCGCAGGCCTGCACGATACGCTCGTCGTCGGTGGCCACCAGCACCCGGCTGGCGCTGCTGCGGCAGGCCTGATCGTAGACATGGCGGATCATCGGCGAGCCGTTGATATCGGCCAGCGGTTTGCCCGGCAATCGCGATGAGGCGTACCTTGCCGGAATCACAACGGTAAACGACATGCCCTACCCCAGCGTCCGGTCGAGTCGCTCGTCCGTGGACAGGGTGCGGGCCTCGGTGGCCAGCATCACTGGAATGCCTTCACGGATGGGAAAAGCCATACCATCGCCGTAGCACACCAGTTCGTTGCGCTCCTTGTCGAGCTTGAGGTCGCCCTTGCACACCGGGCAGGCAAGCATGGCAATCAGTTTCTTGTCCATGTCAGGTCTCTCTTGAAGAAGAAGGTTCAAGGCCGCGAGCAGCCAGTTTGCGCCGGAGGGCCTGAGCCAGGGCCGGGCCGAATGCCGCGGGCAGGGTTGGCTCTACCTCCAGCACCCAGCACCGGGCGTGGGCGAATGGCCGGATCTTGACAGCGTCCTTGGCTGTCATCAACAGTGGCCGCTCATCGGCAACAGTAATGTCCTTTTCAGTATATCGATGATGATCGGCAAACGCCCTACCCTCTACCGTCGCCCCGAGTGCCTGCAACTGGTCGAAGAAGCGCCGGGGGTTGCCGATACCCGCCAGAGCGACACAGTCACGGCCGGATAGCCATTGCGGCGGGTGTGTGTCGCCGGTTGCCAGGTTGCGGACCCGGTGTGGTTCCAGCGTCATTTTATAGCGGCGCGGGTGTTCCGGTACGGGGCCGGTGGCATCGCCGTTAACCACCACGAAATCCACATCCTGCAGGCGTGCGGGCAACTCACGCATGGGTCCTACCGGCAGGCTGGCGCCGTTGCCAATGCCCCGGGCGCCATCAAAAACCGCCAGTTCCAGGTCCCGGGCCAGGTAGTAATGCTGCAGACCATCGTCGCAAAGCACGATATCCCCCAGGCCCTGCTCCATCACCATGCGGGCGGAATCGAGACGTTTCGGATGGACCACCACCGGGCAGCCGGTCTGGCCGGCGAGCATCACCGGCTCGTCGCCTACCGTTGCCGGGTCGCTGTCAGCGGTCACCAACATCGGCCCACCGGCAGGCTGGTCGGAGCCGTAACCCCGTGACAGGATCACCGGCCGCCAACCCTGTTTCACCAGAAACCCAGCCAGCCAGGCTGTGAGGGGGGACTTGCCGGTGCCGCCAGCGGTGATATTGCCCACCACAATCACTGGCAGGGGCAATGGCACTGCCTGGGCCTGCAAGCGACGGCGACGGTTCCGGGCAATGCGCTGGTAAAGCCAGGCCAGAGGCAGCAGTGGCCACAGTGGGCACCGCTGCCCGTACCACAGAGTCTCCGTCCAATCCGCCATTACCCTTCGCTGAACTGCAGCTGATGCAGTTGCGCATAGGGTCCGCCAGCTGCCAGCAATTGCTCATGGTTGCCGTCTTCCACAATGCGGCCGGACTCCATCACCAGAATGCGGTCCGCCTTTTCGATGGTGGACAGGCGGTGGGCAATGACCAGGGTGGTACGCCCTTTCATGACGGTTTCCAGGGCTTCCTGGATGTAACGTTCGGACTCCGTGTCCAGGGCCGAGGTGGCCTCATCCAGAATCAGTACCGGGGCGTCCTTGAGCAGGGCCCGGGCTATGGCCAGACGCTGGCGCTGGCCGCCGGAGAGCATGACACCGTTGTCGCCCACCATGGTATCGAGCCCTTCCGGCATGCGCTCGATAAATTCCATGGCGTGTGCCTTGCGGGCGGCCGCAATGATGTCGTCCCGGGACCGCTCCTTCAGGGAACCATAGGCAATGTTGGCGGCGATGGTGTCATTGAACAGCACCACGTTCTGGGTGACCAGGGCAATCTGGGCCCGCAGTGCGGCCAGGCTGAACTCGGTAACCGGGTGGTCATCCAGCCGGATCTCGCCCTGATGATACTCGTAGAAACGGGGCAAAAGGCTCACCAGCGTGGACTTGCCACTGCCGGAACGCCCGACCAGGGCCACACTCTGGCCGGCGGGAATGTCCAGATTGATCTGGTGCAGCACATTATCCAGTGTATCCTGGTAACGGAAACTGACATTGTCGAACCGGATGGCACCCCTGACCCGCTCAGGGGCGTATTGCCCGGTATCCTGTTCCGGTTCCTCGTCCATGGTACTGAACACGTCATGGGCGGCCGCAACGCCTTTCTGGATCTTGCTGTGTACGGACGTGACCTGGCGAATCGGCTTGGCCATGGTGGCCGCCGCCGTGATAAAGGCCACCAGTTCGCCGGTGCTCATACCGCCACGTATCTCCGGTGCCAGCATCACCCAGACCAGCGCGGCAAGGGCAAAGGCCACCAGCACCTGCACCACCGGTGTGGCGATAGCCTGGGTGGAGGCCATCTTAAGGCCCTGTCGCATGGTACGGTCGGCAACATCACCAAAGCGCTGTCGCTCATAGTTCTCGCCGCCAAAGGTGCGAACCACCCGGTAACCGGTAATGGACTCCGACGATACGTGGGTGATATCCCCCATGGAACTCTGGATCCGGCGGCTGATCTTGCGGAATCGCTTGCTGGCGTAGCTCACCACCAGCCCGATCAGGGGCCCCAGGGCGACAAAGATCAGGGTCAGCTTCCAGTTGGTGTAGATCATGAAGCCAAGCAGGCCAACGATGGTCAGACCTTCCCGCAGGATGATGGTCACCGCGTTGGTGGTAGCGTCGGCCACCTGCTCCACATTGAAGGTAAGCTTGGACACCAGCCGCCCCGAGGCATGATTATCGAAATAGCGGGAGGGTAACGACAGCAGCCGGTCAAACAGCTGCTTGCGCAGGGCATTCACCACATGGCGACCGACATAGGCGATAAAATACTGGCTCATGAAGGTGCCCACGCCCCGGAACGCAAAGACCCCCACGATCATCATGGTGATGAGCATGCGGTTTTCGGGCGTCGGGTTCTCGATGGCCTGGATCACGAATTCCATGGCGGCGGCCATGCCGGTGGAAGCGGCCGCATAGATAACGTTGCCCACCACCGCCAGGCTGAACGCCAGCCAGAACGGCCTGACGTACTTCAGCAGGCGGCCATAGGTCTGCCAGTTGGATGCTTCAGCTTGCTTCATTGCCCCGCCAGTTGATTGCCGGATTTACTGTTCGTCCGATGTGGGATCGGTGGTGAACTTGATCTTGGTAAAACCCAGTTTGCCGGCAACATCCATGGCCCTGATGACATATTCGTGTGCGGTACGGGCGTCCGCGGTGATCACAAACGGCAGGTCATCATCGCCACCGGAGGCGTCACGGATCGCCTGTGCAAGGGTATCCCTGCGATTATTGATCAGGGTACGCCCGTTGACAATGTAGTGGCCCTGGGCGTTTACCACCAGGTCAATCAGCTCCACATCCGCCGTTACCGGCTCGCCGTCCGCCTCGGGCAGCTGGATATTGAGGTGATTATCGTCCGGCAGGGTGGTCGACACCATCAGGAAAATCAGCAGCAGGAACACCACATCGATAAGGGGGGTAAGATCCACCCCCACCTCTCGGCTACGCTGGCGTTGGAATTTCACGGCCGTCAGGCTCCCTCAACGTCAATTTCGCGGTCGCCATGCACCACCTCTACCAGGCGGATGGCTTCCTGCTCCATACCCACCACCAAAGCCTCGATGCGGCGCAGCAGGTAGCGGTGGGCGATGAGGGCGGGAATGGCAACCGTCAGGCCGGCAGCGGTGGTCACCAGCGCTTCGGAAATGCCACCGGAGAGAGTGGCTATGTTGGCCGCTCCTTCCGTTCCCTGCATCTTGGCGAACACCTTGATCATGCCGATAACGGTACCGAGCAGACCCAGCAACGGAGAGATGGTGGCAATGGTACCCAGAGGGTTGAGGAACCGCTCCAGATCGTGGATGACCTGAGCCGCTTCCTGCTCGATGCTTTCCTTCATGACCTCACGGCCATGCTTGGCGTTCATCAGACCGCTGGCAAGAACCCGGCCGGTGGGAGACGAGGCCTGCAAGGCCTTGAGCTTGCGGCCGTTGAGCTCCTTGGCCTTGATCCAGCGCCACAGCTCCGACATCACATCCGGTGGTGCCACCCGCGATGGCCTGAGGGTCCACAACCGCTCCAGGATAATGGCAAGTGCCAGAATGGAGCACAACACAATCGGCACCATCAGAATGCCACCCGCTTTCAAAAGCTCAAACACGCACAGTCTCCCCTGATCTGTTATAAGCGGCGCTACTTTAGCATAGCCACGAAATCAGACCACACCCGAAAGCGACGTATGGGAAGAGTTACTCACTACTGACCGGCTCCGGCGCCCGGATCCAGAAGGGGGCATGGTCCCGCCAGCGCACAACACTCACCTGATCCGGCGACAGGTCCAGCCTCAGTGCGCCGGCATTGGCCGTATTCAGCAGGTCACTGCCAACGGCCCGGTATCGGCCCACGACATCCGGGTGTGGATGCCCGTAACGGTGCCGATAGCCTGCGGTAAAAATCACGGTCTCCGGGGCCAGCCGCGCCACAAATGACCGCCCAGAGGAGGTTTTGCTGCCGTGATGCGGGGCGATAAGAGTGAGGTCATATCCTTCAGACGTTGCCAGCGGCCATTCCGCGAGCATCGTCTGCTCAGTGTGTTCGGAAATATCCCCTGGCAACAACATCTGCTGGCTGCCAAACCGGATCAGCATCACGCAGGAGCGATCATTGGCGTCTCCCGACGGCTCTGGCACTGCCTGCCAGAAAAACACCTCCACGCCCCCCACTGTGACCGGCCCATGCCGATGGCAGGAAGCCACCCTGCGCCCTTCAATGTGCTCCAGGATCCTGCCCGGCTCACCGGAAATAATCCGCTCGGGGGCATAGCGACCAAACAGCGCCGACAGGCCGCCAGCGTGATCCTGGTCACCATGGCTGAGCACCAGGGTGCCCACGGAGCGGACGCCGATACGGTCAAAGGACGGTATCAACACGTCCGATACCGCGTTGTAGCCCGAGGCAGACTCCGGCCCGGTATCGTAAAGCAGCGTCTCATCCTGATGGCGAAGCAGCACCGAGAGCCCCTGCCCCACATCCCACACCCAGACCTGGGGTGCTTGCTGCCAACGGTTGCCTTTCGGCATACCCACGCCTGCCAGCATCAGCGCGACAACCAGCACCGCGCCCCACCGGAACCGACGATCCGGCACCCACAGGGCGGCCAGCACCGCAACGGCCACTGACAATGCCAGAAACAGCGGAATCCTGCCCGCAGGGAGCCCGAGACCTGCCAGGCTTTCCAGTACCCACCAAAGGACACCCAGCACACCGTCAAACAGCGCCCCGACCCAGTCGCCGGCATGCCCTGCGGATACCAGCAGCACCAGACCTCCCACCATCAACACGGGCATTACCAGCAGCGACAGCATCGGGATGGCCACGACATTGGCCACCAGCCCTGCCCATGCAGCGCCCTGATCAAGCACGGACAACACCGGCCAGAGACCGGCAAACACCGCTGCCTGGGCCAGCACCAGTGCGCGCAGGGCACCAGGCTGGCCCTGCCGTCGACTGAACACCAGAATCAGTACCGCCACGGCGCAGAATGACAGCCAGAAGCCCTGATCCAGTGGCGAGAGCGGGTCCAGCAGCAACACAGCGCCAAGAGCCAGCAACCAGCCATGCCAGGGCGTGGACAGTCGCCCCACCAGCAACAGCCAGCCGGCAACCACCACCATGACCAGGGCCCGTCGTGTCGGCACGGTAAACCCGGCAAGCAGTGCATAACCGAGGGCCACCACCGCCACCCCCAGCCAGAGCCACACCCGCAGGCACCGGGGTGACGATTCCCGACGCGGGATGCGCAGGGCCAGCCAGCGCAGCACCACAGCAGCCAGGGTTGCCACCAGACCCAGGTGCAGGCCCGATATGGCTACCAGATGAATGGTTCCCGAAGCTTCCAGCACCTGCCAGTGACGGCTATTCAGATCGCCGCGGTAACCGAGCAGCAGCGATAATGCCAGCCCGGTTTGCTCCATGCCGCCCAGCGCCTCACGTCCGGCAAGCACCCGTTCCTTACGCCATTGGTGGTAACGGCATGAAAGCAGGCAATGACTGGCAGGCGCAGCAACGACCTCACGAACGGACCCCGTGGCACCATATCCCTGACGGAACAGCCAGGTCTCGTAGCGGAATCCACCAGGGTTGACGGCACCGTGGGGACGCTTGAGGACGACCGTGGCGGTCATCGGGCTGGGCAGGTCCAGGGTGGCCTCATCCCTATACCACGACAGGCGCAGCCGCCCCGGCACACCCGCCGGACGACTGTCATCCACACAAAGGCTGAAGCGGACGCTGCCCCAGGCACCCGGGGAAGGCGCATCGCACACGTACCCGGAAACGGTCAGTTCGATGCCTTCGAGCTCCGGTGACAGGCGGTCGTCCAGCCGGCTCTGACTGGCCAGCGCGGCCCACGCCAGACCCAATACCAGACAGAGGGCCACCGACAGGTAACGACCCCACCGGCACTGCTGGCGCAATGCAAGAAGGGCCACCAGCAGCGTCATGCAGAAAACCGACACAAACAGTGCCCGAGGTGGCGTAAAAAGCCCTGAGTACAGTATGATGACGCCGCAGGCGAAGGCGGTGATCCTGGCCCCCATTGAGTCGACCGTCCTTGTCCATGAAAGGTAAATGCCCATCAACCAGGCTTACGGAACCCGGTTTGTCCTTGCCGGGCCTTCCAGGCAACCAGGCTTTTCTTCGTTATGCCGAAGAAGTTCATGAAACGCTACATCCCGTCACCGGAGAAAGTGCGCTCAATCGAGTCTCTGCACTTCCTCGGGGATATCCTTCATGAACCCAACCTGTGGCACATCAACCGGCACTGCATCGCGCGGGCGTTCCTGATAGGGGTTTTCCTGGCATTCATTCCCATGCCAGCGCAGATGCTGGCAGCGGCCTTCGGTGCAATCTGGTTCAACGCCAATCTGCCGCTGTCAGTGGCACTGGTGTGGATCAGCAACCCGCTGACCATGCCGCCCATTTTCTATTTCAATTACAAGGTCGGCGCCATGCTGCTGGACCGCCCGGTGATCACCTTCGAGTTCCAGCTTTCCTGGGGATGGCTCAGCGAACGCATCGTGGAAATCGGCATTCCCCTGTACATCGGCTCAATAGCCGTGGCCACCGTCCTTGCCTGCGTCAGCTACCTGGTTATCCAGTTCCTCTGGCGTCGCAGGGTACGAACAGACTGGCGCAGGCGCCGCATCCGTAGTAACACCTGAGACGCTCCGGTCAGCTGCCGTCAACCGGGTGCAGCTTGCCCTGCTCCAGCCGCAGCACACGGCCAAGGCCACGGGCAATAACCATATCGTGCGTAACCACCACAAACGCTATGCCCAGCCGGTCCCGCAGGCTCTCGATCAATTTCTGTACGCTGCCCCCTGTCTGCTCATCCAGGTTACCGGTGGGCTCATCCATCAGTACGCACTCGGGTTCGTTCACCAGGGCGCGGGCAATAGCCACCCGCTGACGTTCACCACCGGACAATTCGCCGGGCTTGTGATCCAGCCGCTCCGCCAGGCCCACCTGGGCCAGCATGGCGTCGGCCCGGTCCTGGGCTTCCCTGATAGCCATGCCACCCAGGGTACAGGCCAGCATGACGTTTTCCCGGGCGGAAAATTCCGGCAGCAGGTGGTGAAACTGGTAGACAAAGCCCAGGTGGCGGTTGCGGAATCGGGCCCTTCGGGCCTCCCCCATACGATGAATCTCCTCACCGCAGATAGCGATATGCCCTGATGACGGCTTATCAAGACCTCCCAGCAGGTTGAGCAGTGTGGTCTTGCCGGCGCCGCTGCTGCCCACGATGGCGACCGTCTCCCCGGCACCCACCGTCAGTGAGATGTCCGAGAAGATGGTCAGCGTAGCAGGGCCTTCCCGGTAGGTACGGGTGATATTCCGGCATTCAATAACGGGCCGCTGACTCGATTGCATGGATACGTCCTCACTCATACCTGAGAGCCTCCGCCGGGTCGACACGGGATGCCCGCCAGGCGGGGTAAATGGTTGCCAGCAGGCTCATGACCAGCCCGGCGCTGCTGATGATGGCCACGTCAGGCCACTGCAGGTCGGAGGGCAGATAGCTGATAAAATAGACATCGGCATTCAGGAACTGGTGATTCAGCAGATTCTCCAGGGCGCTGATCAGGTCGCTGATGTACCAGGCCCCGAGAATCCCCAGGGTGGTTCCCACCAGCGTGCCAAAGACCCCGATCACAGCTCCCTGGACCATGAATATGCGCATGATACGGCCCGGCGTTGCCCCCATGGTTCGCAGGATGGCGATATCGCCGGTCTTGTCAGTCACCACCATGACCAGGGTGGACACGATATTGAAAGCCGCCACCGCCACGATGAACATCAGCAGCAACCCGATGATGGTCTTTTCCATCTGGATGGCACTGAACAGGCTGCCGTGGGTACGGGTCCAGTCGGATATGTAATAGCGGCCACCAAGGCTCAGGGCGGCCTGCTCTGACACCGCCGGTGCGGCAAACAGGTCATCCACCAGCAGGCGCACCCCTTCCGCCAGGCCACCGGTACGCATCAGCTTGCTGGCATCCTCCATATGCACCAGGGTGTAGTTGCCATCCAGCTCCGCCCCGGTGCTGAAGATCCCCGCCACGGTAAATCGCTTGAGCCGGGGCATCACCCCTGCCGGGCTTACTGAAGCCTCCGGCAGCACAATGGTCAGGCGGTCGCCCACCTCCAGGCGCAGGCTGGCCGCCAGTGGGCGCCCCACGATAATGCCGAACTCGCCGGCCTTCAGGTCGTCAAGCTGCCCCTCGATCATCTGGCTGGAGATGATGGAAACGGTATCTTCCTGCTCCGGCACCACCCCCTTGATCAGCACGCCACGGACGTTGCCGCCTCCGGTGACCATGCCTTGCCCCTCGATAAAGGGGGCCGCTGCGAGCACCCGCGGGTGCTCAGTGACTTTCTGGTCCACTTCCTGCCAGTCGGCCAGATAGGGATCGCCCTTGACCACGGCGTGGGGCACCATGCCCAGCACTTTCTCCTTCAGTTCCCGGTCAAAGCCATTCATCACGGACAGTACGATGATCAGCACGGCAACGCCGAGCATCAGGCCTATCATGGACGTCAGGGATATAAAGGAAATAAAGTGGTTTCGTCGCTTGGCCGCGGTGTATCGCAAACCGATGTAAAACGAGAGAGGTCGAAACATACAGGTCGCCTGTCACTGCCGGAAGTCGAATCGGGTGCCCCCGCTTTCTTGCCATCGGGAAGCTGCTAAACTGTTCAAAAAACGGGTATTCTGTCGCCACCCGCCGCTGCCCTGGAGCCAAAATGTCGCCAGATCAATACAGACCCGACCGCCGGGATTTTTTCCGCATCGAGGACCGGATCGGCCTGGAGTACCGTCGGCTTGGCCACGGCGAAACCGGGGCTGGCAATCCTTTCGCCGAGGATCACCTGGACAGCCTCAAAGCGGAACTGAAGCGCCTGGACCAGGAATTCCGCAACCAGCTTCCTGTGCTGGCGGAGCGGGACCGGCTGACGGCCGCTCTGCTCAAGTCCCTGAACGGCAAGGTTGATACATTGGCGCGCATTATGGCCTTTGAGCAAAATCCGTTGCAACCGGAACAGTGGCGGGACGTCACCCTGAGTGAAGGCGGTGTAAGTTTTCAGGTCGTTGCCGGTGAGCTGTCCCCGGGTGATATTCTGGCCCTGCGCCTGACACTGCCACCGGAGCTCTACCGGCCCCAGGCGAAGGCGGAAGTGATTGAGGTGACGCCCCTTGAGAGCCCTCAGGACGCCAGCCTGACACTTGTACATACCTCATTTATTGACATACAGGACGCTGACCGGCAGCAGATTGCGAAACACGTCATGGGATGGCAGATCCGACAGAGACAGAGCGGCGAACCATCGCAATAATGAACCGAGCCATCATTAAAGAAGTTTCAGGAGAGCTGACAATGAACAAGCTGATGTCCGTAGCCGCCGCTGCGAGTCTTGCCATAACGGCACTGGGAACCGGGTTCGCCCCCCAGGCCCAGGCAGAACAGGTAAAAGTACCCGTGATGTCCCAGGGTGAGCGTGGTTCCATGGCACTGCCGAAAACCGGCCAGTCCAGGGAAACGGTGCGTCAGCGTTTTGGCGATCCGGTCAGCACCTCCGGCCCCGTGGGCGACCCTCCCATCTCCCAGTGGCACTATGACGACTTCGTGGTCTACTTCGAGTACAACCACGTTATTCATACCGTAGCCCGACACGCCCGCTGATTGACGTGAGCGGGCGCCTGCGCGCCTGACGTAACGCCATCAAACCGGTAGAATGCGGAAACCCGACGCAGGACCCCCTTTGACCGGTTCCTGACCGTGAACCCCTGACAGGATGGTTGCAATTTTGACCTCGACACGCGTGATGCCTGCCGAATGGGCACCCCAGAGTGCCGTAATGCTGACCTGGCCCCACCCCGGGACCGACTGGTTCAGCCGACTCAAGGAAGTGGAACCGGTTTTCCTGGCCATTGCCCGGGCGGTTCTGCGATTCGAGAACCTGCTGATCAGTTGCGAGCATGTGTTCCGGGCGGAACAGCTCGACAGGGAACTGAACGCATGGGCCCGCGAAAACGGCCTGCCGGGCAGAGCCCACTGTGTACCCGCGCCCTCCAACGACACCTGGGCAAGGGACCACGGTCCCATCACGGTACAGACCAGTGATGGCACCCGCCTGCTGGATTTCCGCTTCAACGCCTGGGGCGGGAAGTTTCCCTGGGAAAAGGACAATGCCCTTAACCATCACCTGGCCACGGCAGGCTGCTTTGGCGATATCCCCCTGGATACGGTGGATTTCGTGCTGGAGGGAGGCTCCATCGAATCCGATGGCGAGGGCACGGTCATGGTCACCAGCGAATGCCTGATGAGCCCCTCCCGCAATCCCGATTACGACCGGGCGGCCATAGAGGCCCTGCTGGGTGAGACCATCGGCGCCAACCGGGTGCTCTGGCTCAACCATGGTTACCTGGCCGGTGACGATACCGACAGCCACATTGACACCCTGGCCCGCTTCTGCGGCCCCGACCGGATCTGCCACGTCCGCTGTGACGACCCGTCCGACGAGCATTACCCGGCCCTTGCCGCCATGGAAGAGGAACTGCGCCAGTTCCGCCAGGCCGACGGCTCCCCTTACCAGCTCACTCCGCTGCCCTGGCCTGATGCAATACTGGACGAACATGGTGAACGCCTGCCGGCAACCTACGCCAATTTCCTGATCATCAACGGCGCTGTGCTGGTTCCCGTTTACGACGTTGCCCAGGACGAGGCCGCACTGACTACCTTCCGGGAATTGTTCCCGGAGCGGGAGATCATCCCCATCCAGTGCCGTCCGCTGGTAGAGCAACACGGCAGCCTGCACTGCGTCACCATGCAGTTACCCCGGGGTGTGGTGGAACTATGACCGGCAACCGATACCTCAGGGTCGCGGCCATCCAGCAGACTTGCAGCGCCGACAAGACCGCCAGCCTCGACACGCCCGAGCGGCTGGTCAGGCAGGCAGCGAATGAGGGCGCGCAACTGGTGGTTTTGCAGGAACTGCACGCCACCCATTACTTCTGCCAGACGGAAGATACATCAACATTCGACCTGGCGGAGCCCGTCCCCGGCCCGACCACCGACAGGCTTGGCGCGCTGGCAGGGGAACTGGGGGTTGTGCTGGTAGGGTCGGTGTTCGAGCGCCGCATGAATGGCGTTTACCACAATACCGCCGTGGTGCTGGAAACCGACGGCTCCCTTGCCGGCATCTACCGCAAGATGCACATTCCCGACGACCCCGGGTTCTATGAAAAATTCTACTTCACGCCCGGCGATGCCGCCTTTAACGATGGTCGCAACGGTTTCACACCCATTGACACCTCTGTCGGCCGGCTGGGCATTCTGGTCTGCTGGGACCAGTGGTATCCGGAAGCCGCCCGCCTGATGGCGCTGGCTGGCGCAGAACTGCTGATCTATCCCACCGCCATCGGCTGGGACACCACCGACGATCCCGAAGAGCAGGCCCGGCAACTGGACGCCTGGGTCACCGTGCAGCGGGGCCACGCCGTCGCCAACGGCCTGCCGGTGATCGCACCCAATCGGGTTGGCACAGAGCCCGACCCTTCCGGCCAGTCCGCCGGCATCCGCTTCTGGGGTAACAGTTTTATCTGCGGCCCCCAGGGCGAGATACTCGACCGGGCAGACGATCATCAGGAAACTATCCTGACAGTAGATATCGACCAGAGTCGCAGCGAGTCCGTTCGCCGCCTATGGCCGTACCTGAGAGACAGGCGCATCGACGCCTATGCAGACATCCTCAAACGGGTACGGGACTGACACCTTATACATCGGGCTTTCCATGAAGAAACTGATCGACGCCGCGATCACCGAACTCAACCACATTGTCCTGGGGAAGGAGCCCCAGATCCGACTGGCCCTGTGCGGGCTGCTTGCCCAGGGCCACCTGCTGATCGAGGACATCCCCGGCATGGGCAAGACCACCCTGTCCCATGCCCTGGCCAAGGTCATGGGGCTGAGTTACCAGCGAATCCAGTTCACCAACGACCTGCTGCCGGCAGACGTTCTGGGTTTTTCCATGTACGACCGTGAGGCCGGCTCCCTGATCTTTCACCAGGGGCCCATCTTCGCCCAGGTGGTGCTGGCCGACGAAATCAATCGTGCCTCGCCGCGCACCCAGAGTGCCCTGCTGGAGGCCATGGAGGAGCGGCAGGTGTCCATCGAGGGTGAGACACGCCCACTGCCCCTGCCGTTCTTTGTCATCGCCACCCAGAACCCGGCGGAACAGGGCGGCACCTACCCCCTGCCGGAATCCCAGCTCGATCGCTTCCTGATGCGCCTGCGGCTGGGCTACCCGGACCCGAAGGCCGAGCGTGAACTGCTGGAGGGTGAAGACCGGCGCCGGATGACCGAAAGACTGCGCACCATGTTCCACACGGAAGACCTGAAGACCCTGCAGGAAGGCGTGGCCAGGGTCAGCGTGAGCCCGGCCCTGCTGGATTACGTTCAGAACCTGCTGGAAGAGAGCCGCCGCATGCCAGGCCTGCTATATGGCCTGTCTCCCCGGGCCGGCCTCGGCCTGGTACGGGCGTCGCGGGCATGGGCCCTGATGGAGGGCCGCCACCATGTGCTGCCGGACGACGTGCAGACGGTATTCCCGGCCATCGCCGCCCATCGCCTGGAACAGGGCGACAGTGGCAAGGGGGAGCAGCGGGTCAGGCAACTCCTTGATCAGGTACCGGTGATTGGCCGCGGCTGATAACCGCTCACCGGATCACAGATAGCAAGGTTCAATGACCGGAATTGCGGCAATCAAATTCGCGTTTCGGGTATACCTTGGTATCCTTTCCTGCCTCAGAAACTCCGTAACGGACCTTGATGGACAGCCGGACGCCCCGATATTCATAATAACGGCCGCCAGACACCTTAGTGTCCCGGAACCATCGCCACCGAGAACCGAAGAGACACGAGCAATGACCGACACCAAGCACTCCCGACTGATCATCCTGGGCTCCGGCCCCGCCGGCTACACCGCCGCCGTTTACGCGGCCCGGGCCAACCTTCAGCCTACTCTGATTACCGGCATCGAAGTGGGCGGCCAGCTCACCACCACGACTGACGTGGATAACTGGCCCGGTGACAATGACGGTGTCCAGGGGCCGGAACTCATGCAGCGTATGCTCAAGCATGCCGAGCGGTTCGAGACCAATGTGATCTATGACACCATCAATGAGGCTGACCTGCGCAATCGCCCATTCCGTCTCAAGGGCGACAGCGGCGAATACACCTGCGATGCGCTGATTATCGCTACCGGGGCCTCTGCCATGTACCTGGGGCTGGAGTCTGAGGAAAAGTTCAAGGGTCAGGGCGTATCCGCCTGCGCCACCTGCGATGGCTTCTTCTACAAGAAGCAGAAAGTCGCGGTTATCGGTGGCGGCAATACCGCGGTTGAGGAAGCGCTGTACCTGTCGAACATTGCCGATGAGGTGACCCTCGTCCATCGTCGTGACAAGCTCCGCGCCGAGAAGATCCTGCAGGACAAACTGTTCGAGAAAGCCGAAAACGGCAACGTGAACATTGTCTGGGACCACACCCTGGATGAGGTACTGGGCGACGGCACCGGTGTGACCGGCATGCGCATACGCAACACCAAGGATGGCAGCACCCGGGAGCTGGACCTGGCCGGCGTATTCATCGCCATTGGCCATCGCCCGAATACCGAGCTGTTCGAAGGCCAACTGGATATGGAAGGCGGTTATATCCGCATCCGTAGCGGCCTCGAAGGTATGGCAACCCAGGCCAGTGTGCCCGGGGTTTTCGCCGCCGGCGATGTGGCGGACCACGTCTACCGTCAGGCCGTCACCTCTGCCGGTTTCGGCTGCATGGCCGCGCTTGATGCCGAGAAGTTCCTGGACCAGCAGGGCTGAGTCTGACCCTGCGACCCACCCACCCTGGCCGCCGGCCCGGGTGGGCAAGACGAGGCAGCCCCGATGAGCGCCCTGCCCTGGCTTGACCCAGACTACCTTTGGTTTCCTCCGGCAGAGGAGGCCCTTCGTGAACCCGATGGCCTGCTCGCCCTCGGAGGCGACCTGTCGCCTGAACGCCTGCTGCATGCCTACCGGCATGGCATTTTCCCCTGGTTCAGCGACGACCAGCCGATCCTCTGGTGGTCACCCGACCCCCGCTGCGTACTCTTTCCCGATGAGGTTCATGTATCCCGCAGCCTACGCCGGACCCTGAACCAGAAGCGCTTCAGGATAACCACAGACAAAGTCTTCCGCCGCATCATCCGGCTTTGCGCCTCCACACGCCCGGAAGGCACCTGGATTACCGACGAGATGGAGCAGGCCTATATCGAGCTCCACCGCCGGGGCCACGCCCATTCCATCGAGGCCTGGAATCACAGGGACGAATTGGTGGGCGGCCTCTACGGGCTGGCTATCGGACGCTGTTTCTTTGGCGAGTCCATGTTTTCCCTCGAAACCAACGCCTCCAAGGTGATATTGGTGCACCTGTGCGGAGAACTGAGGCGCTCGGGCTTTCGGATAATGGACTGTCAGGTGGAGAGCCCTCATTTGCTGCGAATGGGCGCGAGGACTATTCCCAGGCGGGAATTCCTGACTATACTGGAGGAGAATGTGGGTCAACCACCCCGCCATGATAGCTGGCGGCTGGACTGGACCTGGAATGACCGACGCCCGGAAGACCACACAGGGTTGAGGAACACTGAATGAGCAGCCTGAGAACGCTGGTATTTTTTGCCACACCGGCCCACAGCTGCAGTTACCTGCCTGGCCGCAACGCCACCACCATGTTTGTGGACCCGCGGGCGAATGTGGACAAGCGGCTCTACTCCCAGCTCACCGCCCTGGGCTTTCGTCGCAGCGGCTCCCATTATTATCGTCCCCACTGCGAGTACTGCAACGCCTGCATCCCCGTCCGCCTGGACGCCCGGGTGTTTCACCCTGACCGGTCCCAGCGGCGGGTATGGAAGCGCAACCAGGATGTCACCTTCAAGCTGGTGCCAGCGCAATTCTCCGAGCGTTATTATCGGCTGTACGAACGATACATCAATGAACGCCACGCCGATGGTGATATGTACCCGCCATCCCGGGACCAGTTTCAGTCGTTCCTTGTCGAAGGTGCCACCGATAGCTGGTTTCTGGAGATGAATGTGGATGACAAGCTGATTGGCCTCGCCGTCCTGGACCAATTGGAAGATGGACTGTCCGCCATCTACACCATGTTCGACCCGGATCATGATCAGCGCAGCCTGGGCACACTGGCCATCCTCTGGCAGGTCCGCGAGGCGAGGGAGCGGGGGCTCCCCTGGGTGTATCTGGGCTACTGGATCCGCGAAAGCCGGAAGATGAACTACAAAACCCGTTATCGTCCCATCGAGGCCCTTATCGATGGGACCTGGCAGGAATTTGATCCGGATTCAGGCGATTACTGACGAACCTCCTTCGGCAATGGCATGGGAAAAACCTTCGTCGAATCGACGCTTTTTTTGCCAATCGCCTGCAAATGAGGCAGAATTGCGCCATTCCGGAATCAGGGAAACCCAATCAAGCGAGGTTCTTACTGAATGGCGAAATCAGATGTCATTGAAATGGAAGGCGTTATTGTTGATACCCTTCCCAATACCATGTTCCGTGTGGAGCTGAGCAACGGACACGTTGTGACCGCCCACATCTCCGGCAAGATGCGCAAGAATTACATCCGCATCCTCACTGGCGACAAGGTCAAGGTCGAGCTGACTCCCTACGACCTGAGCAAGGGCCGTATCGTCTACCGCGCCCGTTAATGCCGCCAGCCTGCCGGGCTGTTTGAACAGCGGCCTGACATCTGCGCAAAAAAAGCCCCGCTCTGGCGGGGCTTTGTTGTTGGTGAAAGCCAGAATATCAGCGGAAGCCCGGGCTGAGCCCGGAGCGTCTAGACCGCTTCGGCAGGTTCATCCTCGTATTCAAACACCAGCTCTTCGTCCTTGAGGTGAACATTCACCTCGCCTCCATTCTCGGACAGCGCACCAAACAGGATCTGCTCCGCCAGCGGGCGCTTGATCTTGTCCTGGATCAGGCGGGCCATCGGGCGGGCACCCATGGTCGGGTCATACCCCTTCTCCGCCAGCCAGAGCTTGGCCTCATCATCCACATGCAGCACCACGTGTTTCTCATCAAGCTGGGCCTGCAATTCGGTCAGGAACTTGTCTACCACGTGGGTGATGATTTCCGGTGCCAGTCCGCCAAACTGGATAATGGAATCCAGGCGGTTGCGGAATTCCGGCGTGAACATCTTGTTGATCACCTCCATGCCATCCGTGCTGTGGTCCTGCTCCTGGAAACCAATGGAACGACGGCTGATATCTTCCGCCCCCGCGTTGGTGGTCATTACCAGGATCACATGACGGAAGTCTGCCTTGCGGCCGTTATTGTCGGTCAGGGTGCCGTGGTCCATCACCTGCAGCAGCAGGTTGAACACTTCCGGGTGCGCCTTCTCGATTTCATCCAGCAGCAGCACGCAGTGCGGGTGCTTGTTGACGGACTCGGTCAGCAGGCCACCCTGGTCAAAACCAACGTAGCCCGGAGGCGCACCAATCAACCGTGACACGGTATGGCGCTCCATGTACTCCGACATGTCGAAGCGGACCAGTTCGATGCCCAGTACCTTGGCCAACTGCCGGGTTACCTCGGTCTTGCCCACACCCGTGGGACCGGCGAACAGGAAAGCGCCTTCCGGCTTTTCCGGTGCCTTGAGCCCGGCCCGGGCCAGCTTGATGGCATTGGACAGGGACTCGATAGCCGGATCCTGGCCGAATACGGTCATCTTCAGGTCCCGCTCCAGGTTGCGCAGCAGGTCCTTGTCGTTGCTGGACACACTCTTCGGCGGAATGCGGGCAATGGTGGCCACCACGTCCTCAATGGCCGACACGCCAATCACCTTGCGGCGCTTGGCTTCCGGCAGCAGACGCTGACGGGCGCCAGCCTCGTCGATGACATCAATGGCCTTGTCCGGCAGATGGCGATCAGAGATGTACCGGTCCGCCATTTCCGCCGCCACACGCAGGGCCTTGTCGGTGTACTTGAGATCGTGGTGTTTCTCGAAGTGGGGCTTCAACCCCTTGAGGATCTGATAGGTATCCTCAACGCTGGGCTCGTTCACATCAATCTTCTGGAAACGACGGGCCAGTGCGCTGTCTTTCTCGAAAATCCCCCGGAATTCGGAGAACGTGGTGGAGCCAATGCAGCGGATTTCGCCGGAACTGAGCATCGGCTTGAGCAGGTTGGAGGCATCCATGACACCACCAGAAGCGGAACCGGCACCGATAATGGTGTGGATCTCGTCAATGAACAGGATGGCCCGTTTTTCCTTCTTGAGCTCGGCCAGCAGGCCTTTCAGCCGCTTCTCGAAGTCCCCCCGGTACTTGGTGCCGGCCAGCAGCGCGCCCAGATCCAGGGAGTAGACCACCGCATCGGAAATGATATCGGGCACCTGGCCGTCCACGATGCGACGGGCAAGCCCCTCGGCAATGGCGGTCTTGCCAACACCGGCTTCGCCCACCAACAGCGGATTGTTCTTGCGGCGGCGCACCAGGATCTGCACCACCCGCTCAACCTCGTGCTCACGGCCGATCAGCGGGTCAATACGACCCTGACGGGCCTGTTCGTTCAGGTTGGACGCATAGGCTTCCAGCGGACGGTTGGAGGAACCCTCCTCGGCACCTTCCTCCTGGGCAGCCGGATCCTGGGCCTCCTGGTCCTCGGCGCCCTGAACCCTGGAGATGCCGTGGGAAACAAAGTTGACCACATCAATGCGGGCAATATTCTGTTTCTTCAGCAGGTAAACCGCCTGGCTCTCCTGCTCGCTGAAGATGGCCACCAGCACATTGGCGCCGGTCACTTCCTTCTTGCCAGAAGACTGTACATGGAAAACCGCCCGCTGCAGCACGCGCTGGAATCCCAGGGTCGGCTGGGTTTCCCGCTCATTGTCACTGCCGGGGATCAGGGGCGTGGTGGAATCCACGAACTCGGTCAGCTCATCCTGCAGACGTTGCATATCTGCCCCGCAGGCTTTGAGGACGCCCACAGCTGAATCGTTGTCAAGCAATGCCAGTAGCAGGTGCTCTACCGTCATGAATTCATGACGCTTGTCCCGGGCATTCCGGAAAGCGGCATTCAGCGTAATTTCTAGATCTTTGCTCAGCATGGGCCACCCCGCATAAGGTCAGTCAGTCCGCACGTTCAATCTCGCACAGCAGCGGATGCTCGCACTCGGAGGAATACTGGTTCACCTGCGCTGCTTTCGTTTCCGCGATGTCCCGGGTATACACCCCACATACGGCCTTTCCCTGCGTATGGACGAGCAGCATCACCTGCGTCGCCTTTTCTTCGTTCATGGCGAAGAACTTCATTAACACATCCACAACAAAATCCATGGGCGTGTAATCGTCGTTCAGGAGGACCACCTGATATCGGGCGGGCCGCTTCAGAGCCGGTTTTTCCGGCGCCACACTGACGCCGTCCTCGCGACCGGGCTCGCCCTGATCGTCGTGATCCCCCTGACTCAATACTAGTAGAGAATTTCTCAGAGTTCGCATGATTCTCTTACCGGATGTCGGTTTCTGTGACATAAGATGGGTGTCCGGAGGCGGGTTTTCAAGATCGGCAATGCTCTGCTGTGCCCCTGGACGCCATCTTGCCGCTCCCATTCGCCAGACTGCACGCAACATTTCGCGGCACAATCATGGCCTCCTGGACAAACCAGCAACCGACACAGTTACGACAGCAGAACCGCCACCGGGTTCAATGAAACATGATACCGCGTCGCGCCCTCCTTCAACCAGTGCAGAGCAGCACCCGCCAGCCATACGCCCGGACCGAAAGGACAACCGGCCTTAGACTACCTGCTTTTATAAAATTTATTGCTATAACCCAACGATACAAAAAAACAGAAAACCTGTAGATATCATTGCGCCATATACCCCCATAACAATGATGTAATGTGCACAATCAGTGATTCCCGCAACTTTGGTGTTGACTCCCACCAGTGAATGGTCAAAAGTAAATCCTGCAATGTAAAATTGTGTAAAACACCGTAGCGCACGGCCTCACTGAGGCCAACGGCTACGACAGATAATGACAGGACAAGGGAGTTCATCATGCCAAGGGGCAAAGTAAAGTGGTTCAATAACGCCAAGGGTTATGGCTTCATTATCGAAGAGGGCTGCAGTGATGACCTGTTTGCACATTTCTCCTCGGTACAAATGGAAGGGTACAAAACCCTGAAAGCCGGACAGCCGGTAACCTTTGAAAAGAAACCCAGCGACAAGGGCGTTCACGCCGTAAACATCGTCCCGGAGCAACAACCGGCAGCGAAAGGCCAGGAGTCCCGTACAACCCGGGACGACGCCGAACAGGAACGGGGCCACACCAGTAACGTGGTGCGCATGGTCAACGGCTGAGTCGGAACCGACAGCACCGTGATCATAAGCCATTCCCGGCTGCTAATGGATGTCAGTCTGTTAACATGCCGGAATGGCTGCCCTTATTCTTCTCAACAAACCCTTCCAGACGCTCTGCCAGTTCAGTGATGACCAGGGGCGCGCAACCTTGGGTGATTACGTGGATATACCCGGCGTCTATCCTGCCGGGCGACTGGATTATGACTCCGAAGGCCTCGTCCTGCTGACCAGCGACGGCGGACTACAACATCGAATCGCTTCCCCCCGCCAGAAAATGACCAAGACTTACCTGGTTCAGGTCGAAGGAGAGATCAGTGACGAGGCACTTGAGCGACTGCGACGGGGGCTCGACCTCAAGGATGGGCCCACCCGACCCGCCGCTGCACAACGCATTGATCCGCCAGCTCTGTGGCCCCGCCATCCGCCGGTACGTGAGCGCGCCAACATTCCCACATCCTGGCTGGAACTGAAGCTCACCGAAGGCCGCAACCGGCAGGTACGTCGCATGACGGCCGCAACCGGTTACCCTACCCTGCGCCTTGTACGCTGGCGCATCGGCGAGTGGAGCGTTGACGGCCTCGCCCCCGGCGAATCCCGCAGCCTGACGGTTCATCTCCCGGCTCGCGCCCGTGCGCCCGCCAGGGCTCCAAATCGCCCAGGGCGAAAGCCCGATAAGCGCAGGACCCGACACAAAACCTGACTGAGGATCCCCATGACCTGGAAGCCACACGCTACCGTTGCCGTTATCGTTGAAGACCCCCAGGGCCGCTTCCTGCTGGTGGAAGAACGAATCAATGGCGAGGTCGTCTTCAACCAGCCCGCCGGCCACATTGAGGAAGGCGAGGCTGTCACCGATGCCGCCTGCCGGGAAGCCCTGGAGGAAACCGGCTGGGAGGTTGAGCCCCAGGCGTTTCTGGGCATGTACCGGTACATTGCCCCAGCCAATGGTGTCACCTACTTCCGTTTCTGTTTTGCCGCCAGCCCGCTGCGCCACGTCACCGACCAGCTCGATGACGACATCGTCGCCGCCCACTGGCTGACCCTGGACGAGATCCGGAACCTCGGCGACCGGCTACGCAGCCCCATGGTGCTTGACTGCATACTGGATTACCGAGAAGGACGCCAGTTCCCGCTGGACGTCATTGTGGAGCCGGAAGCGTGACCGGCACAAAGGATGTTACAATTTCGCCCCTGACATTCACCGGTAACCAGTACCTGTTAGCGCCATGAACCAGCCTGCCCCCAGAAAACCAGAAGATACCCGGGTCATTGTCGGCATGTCCGGCGGTGTCGACTCCTCCGTGGCCGCATGGCTGCTGAAGGACCAGGGATACCAGGTGGAAGGCCTGTTCATGAAGAACTGGGACGAGGACGACGGCACCGAGTACTGCACCGCCATGACCGATCTTGCCGACGCCCAGGCGGTGGCCGGGGCCATTGGCATCCCTCTGCATACCGCCAGCTTTGCCGCGGAGTACTGGGACCGGGTGTTCGAACACTTCCTGTCGGAATACAGTGCTGGCCGCACTCCCAACCCGGATATCCTCTGCAACAAGGAAGTGAAGTTCAGGGCGTTCCTGGACTACGCCGTGACCCTCGGCGCCGACTTTATCGCCACCGGCCACTATACCCGTCAGCGCCCGGACCCGGATCATCCCGACCGGGCCCAGTTGCTCAAGGGCCTGGACAACAACAAGGACCAGAGCTATTTCCTGCATGCCGTGTCCGGCGAGCGGGTCGCCCGAACCCTGTTTCCGGTGGGTGAGCTGGAAAAACCCGAGGTTCGCCGCATCGCCGAGGCGCAGGGTTTCGTCACCCACGACAAGAAAGACTCCACCGGTATCTGCTTTATCGGGGAGCGCAAGTTCAGCGACTTCCTCAAGCAATACCTGCCGGCACAGCCCGGCGAAATCCAGACACCGGATGGCCAGGTCATCGGCCGCCACCAGGGCCTGATGTACCACACCATTGGCCAGCGCCAGGGGCTGGGTATCGGCGGCCTGTCGGGCTTCAGTGATGACCCCTGGTACGTGGCCGAAAAGGACCTCCAGCGGAACGTGCTGATTGCCGTCCAGGGCAAGCACCACCCCCTGCTGTTCTCCCGCGGCCTGCTCAGCGGCCCGGTGGACTGGGTTGCCGGGGAACCACCGGCGCAGCGCTTCCGCTGCAAGGCCAAGACCCGCTACCGCCAGCCGGACCAGGACTGCGAGGTTACCGTCACCGGCCAGGGTACCCGTGTGATCTTTGACGAGGCCCAGCGGGCAGTCACCCCGGGCCAGTCAGTGGTCTTCTATGACGGTGAAGTCTGCCTCGGCGGCGCGGTCATCGAGACCACCTGGCGAGACGACCAGGAGGACCCCACGGCGTCGATCACGGGCGTGAAGGCGGAGGCGTCTTGAGCAAGTCCCTGACCGACCAGACCCTGGCCCTGGCAGGTGTTTTCCAGGCCGCCACCCTGGTCAGCCAGGTGGCCCACCAGGGGCGCTGTGCCGAGTCCTCCCTGGAAACCAGTCTGCGTTCGCTGTTTGTGACCAGCCCGGACAACACCCTGGATGTCTACGGCGGGGAACTGATGAACCTGCGTGAAGGTCTGGACGCCCTCGCCAAGATCCTCAGCAACCAGACCCGTCAGCAGGACATGGATATTCTCCGCTACAGCCTGAACCTCATTCAGCTGGAATCCAGCCTCAATCGCAAGCGGGACATGATGGGCGCCATCGGCGAGCGTATTGACCAGGCACGCCATACCGCCAACCATTTCGGTTATGTGCATGGCAACCTGATTGGCAACCTGGCCTCCATTTACACGGACACCATCAGCACCTTCCGTCTGCGTATTCAGGTCACCGGCGACCCGTCCGTACTGCAACGGGAAGATAACGCCGCCAGGGTCCGGGCCCTGCTGCTCGCTGGTATCCGCTCGGCGGTACTCTGGCGTCAGACCGGCGGGCGTCGCTGGCAGTTGATCTTCCGTCGCCGCAAGGTGGCCGCCATCGCCCGGGAACTGGCGGAAAAGGCCAACCAGTCGGTCTACCATTCCGAATAACTTCCCCCATGCGCCACCAGCGCGGTCCGCGTAGCGCTGAATTGCCGCTTGCGCTGGTGTATCATAGGCACCAGATCATTTACCCGCAGGCCGCCGCAGCTTCCTGCGCCCTGCCCGATTCTGATGAGGTGTAAAACTGATGGAACTGACCAGCCTGACCGCCATTTCGCCGGTGGACGGCCGCTACGGCAACAAAGTTTCGGTATTCCGGGAAATTTTCAGCGAGTACGGGCTGATCCGCAACCGGGTCAAGGTGGAAGTGCGCTGGCTGCAGCAGCTCGCCGACCATCCGGATATTACCGAAGTACCGCCCCTCAGCACTGGCGCCAGGGATGCACTGGACCACATCATCGACAACTTCAGCCTGGCGGATGCAGAGGCCATCAAATCCATCGAGCGGACCACCAACCACGACGTCAAGGCGGTGGAATACTTCATCAAGGACAAGATCGCGCCAGTGGACGAACTGCAGGCCATCACCGAATTCGTCCACTTCGCCTGTACCTCCGAGGATATCAACAACCTCTCCCACGCCCTGATGCTGCGGGAAGGCCTCGACGACGGCCTGCTGCCGGCCATGGACAAGATTGTCAAACACCTCGAGACGCTCTCACTGGAGCACGCTGAACAGCCCATGCTGTCCCGCACCCATGGCCAGACCGCGTCGCCAAGTACCGTTGGCAAGGAACTGGCCAACGTCGTCCATCGGCTGCGCCGTCAGCTGGCCCAGATCCGGAAGGTGGAACTACTGGGCAAGATCAACGGCGCCGTAGGTAACTACAACGCTCATCTCTCGGCCTATCCCTCTATTGACTGGGCGGCCAACGCCAAAGCTTTTGTGGAAGGCCTGGGGCTATCCTGGAACCCGTACACCACCCAGATCGAACCCCACGACTACATTGCGGAGCTGTTTGATGCCGTTGGGCGGTTCAACACCATCCTGATTGACCTCAACCGCGACCTGTGGGGTTACATCTCCCTCGGTTACTTCAAGCAGAAGACCGTGGCCGGGGAAATCGGCTCCTCCACCATGCCCCACAAGGTCAACCCCATCGACTTCGAGAACTCCGAAGGCAACCTGGGCATTGCCAACGCACTCATGGCACACCTGGGCAGCAAGTTGCCGATTTCCCGCTGGCAGCGTGACCTGACCGACTCAACCGTGCTGCGTAACCTGGGCGTTGGGTTTGCCCACAGCCTGATTGCCTACGAGTCGACCCTTAAAGGGCTGGGTAAGCTGGAAGTGAATCCGGCACGCCTGGCCGCAGATCTGGATAACGCCTGGGAAGTGTTGGCCGAGCCGATCCAGACCGTGATGCGCCGCTACAATATCGAGAAGCCCTACGAAAAACTCAAGGAACTGACCCGGGGCAAGGACATGACTCCGGAGCTGATCCAGGATTTCGTACAGAGCCTGGATATCCCCCAGGCGGCAAAAGATGAACTCATGGCGCTGACGCCGGCCACCTACACCGGCAATGCCGCCCAACAGGCTGGTAATATCGGATCATGACCGTACCCGACCGACTGCCCGGCGGCCTGTCCGCCGACACCTTCCTGCGGGACTACTGGCAGAAGAAGCCACTGGTCATCCGCAAGGCGTTCCCTGGCTTCCAGTGCCCGGTGAGCGCCGATGAGCTGGCCGGGCTGGCCTGCGAACAGGCGGTGGAGTCCCGCATCGTGGTGGAGGAGGAGAACGGTCACCCCTGGCAGCTCCATAACGGCCCCTTCGGGACAGACCGCTTCACCTCCCCGCCCGCCGGCAACTGGACGCTGCTGGTCCAGGGGCTGGACCACTGGGTACCGGAAGTAGCCGATATCCTCGACCACTTCCGCTTCATACCCAACTGGCGGCTGGACGACATCATGGCCAGCTATGCGCCGCCCGGTGGCAGCGTCGGCCCCCATTACGACCAGTACGATGTATTCCTTCTGCAGGCGGAAGGGCACCGGCGCTGGCGTTTTGGCGGCGAATGCAGTGATCAGTCACCCCGGGTGGACGGCACGCCGCTGCGCATCCTGAAGGACTGGCAGCCGGAAGAGGAAGTGGTACTTGAGCCCGGCGACATGCTCTACCTGCCACCGGGCATCGGTCATCACGGCGTCGCCGAGGACGACTGCATTACCCTGTCCGTCGGTTTCCGGGCGCCAACCGTGGACGACCTGCTGACCAGCTTCACGGACTTCCTCTGTTCCGAAACCGATGTAACGGGCCACTTCCCGGATCGCGAACCGGAGTTGTCGGACAACCCGGGCACTATTGGTCAGGGTGTGCTGGACCGGCTGCAGGCCGAGATCCAGTCGCGCATATCCGACCGCCGCCAGCTCGCCCTGTGGTTCGGACAATTCAGTACGGCGCCCAAGAACAGCGACATCGTGATTCCAGCCGAACCACCGGCTACCACTGACGACCTGCTGGAAGCCCTGGGTAGTGATGGCGTGCTGCGCTGGAATGAGGGCTCGCGTTTCGCCTATACGGAACTGGACGAGCAGACGGCGCTTTTCGTGGATGGGGAACGTTACCTGCTCGGTGGCGATGCCCGCCCGCTGGCGCCGCTACTGTGCTCGGCCAGCCGGCCGGACACCGCTGCTATCGCCCGACTTTGCCAGGACCCGGCGCTCGCTGAGCTGCTGACCGTTCTCTACAATCAGGGAAGCCTTTATTTCGAATGACCGTGAGATTCCGCAAGTACAGCTGGCAGCTGGCGCCCCAGGAACTCAAGACAATCCGCCAGACTGTCTTCATCGACGAGCAGAACGTGCCCCCCGAGCTGGAATGGGACGACACTGACGAAATCGCCGATCATTTCCTGGCGGTACTGGCAGACAACACGCCGGTTGCCACTGCGCGCATGTTCAACACACTTGATGATACCGCCCATATCGGTCGTATGGCGGTGCTGCCGGAACACCGCGGCAGCGGGATTGGCGAGGAACTGCTGCGGCACCTGATGGTCCAGGCCGCTGGTCAGGTGCGGAATATTCACCTCTCGGCTCAGGAACACGCCGTTGCCTTCTACCAACGCAGCAGCTTCCACGTCTGCACGGAGCCCTACGATGACGCCGGCATCCCCCACTACGGCATGCGCTGCCTCGCGCCGACGCTGGCCACCCGGCATTTTGTTGACGACAGCGTACGACCATGGCCTCTGATACTGGGCGCAGACGACAAAAGCTGGCTGATCGATAGTGAACACCAGGTGCCGGAGCTGATGGACAGCCTGGTGGGCCAGGCCCGGCAACGGGTGTGGCTGTATGACCGGATGCTTGACCATGACCTCTACGATCGCCAGTCGTTCCGGGACCTGCTGTCCTGGCTGGCCCGACATCACCGCAATAGCGAAGTCCGCCTGCTCATCCACGATGACACCCCACTGGTAAAACGCCGCCATCGCGTGGTGGAACTGGCGCGCCGCCTGCCCAGTGCCATCAGCCTGCGACTGATCAATGAGGACTATCCACCAACGGAGCAACCCTTTCTGCTGGTGGACCGTCAGGGCGTATTGTTCAGGCACCAGTTTGACCGTCCGGAAGGTTTTGCCGGCTTTGCCGACAGTGGTCGGGTCAAGTTAGTGGCGGAAAACTTCCAACGCATGTGGGATACCGCCCGACCTTCTCTCGAATTGAGAGAACTACCGCTCTGACCGATGGGGGCCGTCTGGCTCCTCGGCCTCGAACTGACGCCCGAACTCGGCGAACTCCTCGTCCACCTCCCCGGCCACTTCAGCAACCAGCCGCCGCAGCCACTGGTGGTCCGCATTGTGTTGCAAGAGTGGGCTCCAGGCCATCTTCAGCTCGAAAGGGGGGATATCAAAGGGTGGCGGCTTGATGACCAGCTGCGGATTGTCCTTCTGCAGCCAGGCGGCCCGGCTGGGCAGCGTGGCAATCAGGTCGTGCTGCTCCGCCAGCAGCATTGCCACCTGGTAGTGGCGGGTGAAAACGGAAATGTGCCGCTTGCGCCCCATCAGGCCCAGAGCCTCATCCACCCAGCCAAGGCGCTGCACATCTTTGGGGTTGACCCCCACACCCACGCCAAAGCCGGTCTTGCTGACCCAGATATGGCTGGCCTCAAGATAGCTGTCCAGGGTGAACGGGTCTTGCAGGATCGGGTTGCGAACGTTCATCAGGCAGGCAAAGTACTCGGTCCACAGGGTTTTCTGGTGGAACGACTGGGGGATCTTGTCAAACCGGTTAATGGCCATGTCCAGGCGCCCCTGCTCCACATCCTGGAAGCTCACGTCACTGGGTGTGAGTACATCGAGGATAACGTTGGGGGCTTCCTGACGGATCCGTCGCAGCACCCGAGGCATCAGGCAGGATTCGGCATAATCACTGGCCATGATACGAAACACCCGCTGGCTCTCGCCGGCCGAGAACGAAGCCTTCTCCTGAACCGCCTGCTCGATGTTCGAGAGAATACTGCGCACCAGTGGCTGCAACTCCGTGGCCCGCTCGGTTGCAGTCATACCCTCACTGGTACGGACCAGCAAAGGGTCGTCAAACAGATCCCGCAGGCGACGCAGACCATTGCTCATGGCCGGCTGGGTAATGCCCAGGTGATTGGCGGCTTTGGTGACATTCTTTTCCCGCAGCAACACATCCAGGTATACCAGCAGGTTCAGGTCAACGCGGGAAATATCCATGACAGGCGGGGGCCTCCGGAACGCTATTATTGTGTCACTATATCACCTGTAACAAGATGGAACGGAATCGATTAGACTTTTCCGCTAGTCTGCCAGATACTTGCGATAGCTCACGCACTTCCGGACAGGTCAATACGGCTCCGAAGGTCACCTGTTCCGGGACGAGCTTTCCCCAATCATAAAGATAATCAGGGAGCGCCCCAGGGATACATGAATACCACCACCATTATCCTGCTTCTGCTGACGGTCGTTGTCATATCGATCGTCATCGTCGTTGTCAGTCAGATGCGCGAACGCGCCCGTATCGAGCGTGCCCGTCGCATCGCCACCCTGGAAGACGCCTACAACCGGGCCTATCGCATCTATGACGAGTTGCCCGGCCAGTACCTGACCCGGGACATCAAACTGCTGCTGCTTCGTCGCATGGAAGAAACCTGCAACGGTCTCCAGCAGGAGCGCACCGACCTGCCGGTGAAGCAGTGGCTGGCCACGGTACGGGAAAACAAACAAAGGGTGATGGACGGAACCGACGAACACCCCAAGGTCATCATCGACTCTCCGGAGAAGTCCAATTATGTCAAGGAGTTGCTGCAAAACCTTTTCAAACTGATTGAATCCCTGCACAAGTCCGGCAAGATCAACGCTGCCACAGCCAAGGCCAACCTGCATCACGTCCTGTTTACCATCCACAAAACCCATGCGGACCTGTTCGTTTTCCAGGCCAGGGATCATGTACAACAGAACGAATTGCGCAAGGCTATCCACGCCTACCACCTGGCAGCCTCGGAGATGGCCAAGTCCAGGGGCAATGATATGGCCGCGAGGGCCGTGGCGGCGTTCAAGGGACGAATCCATGAGCTTGAACAGGAACTGAGCAGTGGCGAGCAGGCCCGTTCGGCGGAACAGCAAAGCCGGCTGGACAAGCAATGGGACACCTTCCTCCATGACGATACCTGGAAGAAGAAAGCCGATTACGATGACTGACATGCGGCCGCGGATGAGCCGATCTCACAGGGATAATGTCCCATCCAGGTAATTCGTTGACCCACCGCTTGCCGGTGGAGACACTGGCAGGATGCCAGCTCCGCCATTGTGGTGGCTCCATATCAGGGGGCAACTCAGCCCTCATGGCTTTCAGGGACTCAGTAGGCTAACGAATTACCCGGACGGGAAACTATAGTGACGCACCTTTTCAAGAACCGCCTTTCGTACCGCCTCACCCGCAACACCGTGTTGCTGGCCATGGCCGTGGGGCTTGTTCTTAACCTGATTCAGGTGACAGTGGAATACCACAGCACCCGTGCCTACATGAATCAGGATATCGAAGCGCTGATGGACATCAGCCACAGCCCCGCCTCCCAGATTGCCTATAATATCGATACCCGTCTGGCCGGCGAACTGCTGGACGGCATGCTGCGCCATCCGGCGGTCATCGACGCCCGTATTCAGGATGCCAAGAACCGCACCTTGTCCGCGGCCAGTCGTGGCAGTGGTGATGGCAGTTATCGCTGGATCAGTGATCTGCTGTTCGGCGAAACCCGTCGCTACACCACGGAACTGGAAGTGCCAGACCTCGAAGAGGTCGAACTGGGCGAGCTGGTCATTACCATTTCCACCAACCACTATGGCAACCTTTTCCTGTCTCGCGCCACCTTCCTCCTGATCAGTGGCATCCTCAAGAGCCTGGTACTGTCCGCCATGCTGCTGGTGGTGTTCTATTTTGTGCTGACCAAACCCATGATGCGGGTGATCAGCAGCCTGCAGGATGTCCGCAACGCCCCGGAAAAAGCCCGCCTGCCGGTGCCTTCGTCCCACGAGCACGACGAGATTGGCAGCATGGTGGCGATCATCAACCGCCACCTGCAGACCGTCGACTCCTCCCTGAGCCAGCTGCGGGAAGTCGAAAGCCAGATGAAGGACTACTCCGGCAAGCTGGAGCGGGAAGTGGAAGATCGCACCCGGGAAATCTCCGAAAAGAACGAAGCCCTGCAACGGGGTAACCGGGCCCTGATCCGCGCCAAGGAAGACGCCGTCCGCCGTGCCCAGACTCGCGCCCGCTTCCTCGCCAGCATGAGCCACGAGATACGGACACCGCTCAACGGTGTTCTGGGCATGCTGGAGCTCGCCCTGGAAAGCAACCTTGAGCCGTCGCAACGTCATCAGTTGGAGATTGCCCACCGGGCTGGCCAGAGCCTGCTGAGCCTGCTCAACGACATTCTCGATATCTCCAAGGTGGAGGCCGGGAAGCTGGATCTGGAGGTCATTTCCTTCGACTTGCGCACCCTGATCACCGAGTGCGCCACTATCCACGGCGAACAGGCACGTCGAAAGGGGCTGGAGTTTGTCACCCAACTTGAGACCGGTCTGGCACCCCGATACCTGGGCGATCCAACCCGTCTGCGGCAGGTGGCCAACAACCTGCTCTCCAACGCCATCAAGTTCACCGACGAGGGGAAGATCTCGATCCACCTGGCCCACACACCGGAGGGCGTCCGCCTGGAAATCAGGGACACGGGTATCGGTATGTCACGGCAGGAGCTTAACCGGATTTTCTCGCCGTTCTCCCAGGCGGCCACCGATACCACCCGCCGTTACGGCGGCACCGGCCTGGGCCTGGCCCTGTGTCAGCAACTGGTTGAACGCATGCACGGTCAGATCCGGGTGGATTCCCGGGAGGGAGAAGGCACCTGGTTCACCGTTACCCTGCCGTTACCGGCGGATAACAGTACGGAAAAGGACGAACCGGCAAACCCGCCAAGTACCGAGGCAGGTGTCAGCAGACGCCAGTGCCGGATACTCCTGGTGGAAGATAACCGGGTCAACCAGATCGTGGCTTCCGGCCTGCTGCATAAACTCGGGCATGAAGTAGACCACGCCGAGAACGGGGAGCGGGCGCTGGCGGCACTGTCACTGAAACCCTATGACCTGGTGCTGATGGACTGCCAGATGCCGGTGATGGATGGTTACGAGGCAACCCGGCGGATTCGCCAGAACCCGGAGTGGAAGAAACTGCCGGTGATTGCCGTCACCGCCAATGTCATGGCTGGCGACCGTGAGGAGTGCCTGGCCGCCGGCATGGACGACTACATCACCAAACCCTATAACCGCGACGTGCTGGACCAGATGATCCAGCGCTGGGCGGTCACGCAGGACACTAGCGGGCCTCCTCAAGACGGCTGAGCAGTTCCCTGAGGTCTTCCCGCAGCTGCACCGCCTGATCCGGCCCCACCCCCAGGTCGCACAGCAGACGCAGGGGCACATCGGATGCCCGGTCACGCATTGACCGCCCTTCCCCGGTCAGCGCCACCGTCACCACGCGCTCATCTTCACTGGAACGTTGGCGGGTCAGCAGGCCACGCTGCTCCAGGCGGCGCAGCAACGGTGTCAGGGTTCCCGAATCCAGGCGCAGGCGTTCGCCGATGGACGAGACCCTGGGGCTATCGCCCTTGCGGTCCGCTTCCCACATCACCAGCATGACCAGGTACTGCGGATAGGTCAGATCCAGTTCCGCCAGCAGCGGCCGGTAACGCCCGGTAATAGCACGGTTGACCGCGTAGAGGGCAAAACAGAGCTGATTGTCCAGGGCCAGCAGGTTGTCAATGTCTTCCTCACCGGGCCGGGCTTGCTGATCATTCACTTACAGGAGCTCCACAATATCATCACGGATGGCTTCGGGTTTCGCGGTCGGCGGATAACGCCGGACTACCTGACCATCCCGGTTTACCAGGAACTTGGTAAAGTTCCACTTCACTTTTTTGGACCCCATCATACCCGGAGCTTCCTCTTTCAGCAGCCGGTAAAGCGGGTGGGCATCCGCTCCGTTCACCTGCAGCTTGGAAAACATGGGAAAACTGACGCCGTAGTTCAGTGAACAGAATTCACTGATCTGGCCGTTTTCGCCCGGGTCCTGGTTCATGAACTGGTTACACGGAAAACCCAGCACCTCCAGCCCCCGCTCCCCCAGTTCATCGTACAGTGCCTGCAAGCCTTCAAACTGGGGCGTAAAGCCACACTTCGAGGCGGTATTCACGATGAGCAGAACCTTGCCGGCGTAATCCGCCATGGCCCGGCTCTGGCCCTTGATGTCTGTGACTTCGATATCGTAAATGGGGGCTGTGGTCATGTCTGCAGTGCTCCTGTATTTTTAACAATTATATTGTGCACAATTCTTCATCTGGACGCCAGTTTGAGAAATATCCTCCAACATGCGGCGCCCGTTGCCATTTTTCATCACAATTGCGCCCTGTTCGGACTGTTTTTTACGGTCCCGGCTCCGCTAGAATGGTGGACCTGTTTCTAGCGCAGCCTGTCGGACTTAAGCGATCGTCACGAGCAAGACGGGAAAGCGAGCGCAAATTTTTCGGATTTTGAGGCGCATAGTGGTTCTATGTAACGAAAGATCCGGAACATTGGAGCCGTTTTCCCGCCGGCGCAGCAGATCAGCCTTAAGTCCGACAAGCTGCCAGACTGCCGCCTGTTACGGCACGCACGCACAACCATCGGGAAAACGCCTTCTATGCAGAACTACAGAAAATCCGCAAAACTGGACAACGTCTGTTACGAAATCCGTGGCCCGGTTCTGCGTGAAGCGCGTCGTCTCGAAGAAGAAGGTCACCGTATACTCAAGCTCAACATTGGTAACCCCGCCGCCTTTGAGCTGGACGTGCCGGAGGAAATCCAGCAGGACGTGATCTACAACCTCCACCTGGCCCAGGGCTACGTGGAATCCAAGGGGTTGTTCTCCGCCCGCAAGGCCGTCATGCACTACTGCCAGGAACGGGGTATCGACAAGGTGGATATCGACGACATCTACCTGGGCAATGGCGTCAGCGAACTGATCGTCATGTCCATGCAGGCCTTGCTGAATACCGGCGATGAAGTACTCGTGCCTGCCCCGGACTACCCGCTCTGGACGGCTGCGGTAACCCTGTCCAGCGGCAAGGCCGTGCACTACCGCTGTGACGAACAACAGGACTGGTTCCCGGACCTGGACGATATCCGCCGCAAGATCACCAATCGCACCAAGGCCATTGTACTGATCAATCCCAACAACCCCACCGGTGCCGTCTACCCGAAGGAGTTGCTGGAGGATGTGATCGAGCTGGCCCGGCAGCACAACCTCATCATCCTGTCCGACGAGATCTACGACAAGATCCTGTATGACGGCGTTGAGCACGTACCCACCGCATCGCTTGCCGATGACGTCCTGTTCTTCACGTTCAACGGTCTGTCCAAGAACTACCGGGCCGCCGGCTATCGCTCCGGCTGGCTGATCATCAGCGGCGCCAAGCACAAGGCTGGCGACCTGATCGAGGGTATCGACATGCTGGCGTCCATGCGGCTGTGTGCCAATGTGCCGGCCCAGCTGGCCATTCAGACTGCCCTCGGCGGCTACCAGTCCATTGACGACCTGGTAGCGCCCGGCGGGCGGCTATACGAACAGCGGGAAACCGCCTGGCGACTGCTCAATGACATCCCCGGCGTCAGCTGCGTAAAACCCAAGGGGGCCCTGTACCTGTTTCCCAAACTGGACCCGGAGGTTTACCCCATCGAGGATGACGAACAGTTCGTGATGGACCTGCTGCAACAGGAACGTATCCTGCTCGTGCAGGGCTCCGGCTTCAATATTGACGACCGCCAGCACTTCCGGGTGGTGTTCCTGCCCCGGGTGGACGCCCTGGAAGACGCCATCGGTCGACTGGAACGCTTCCTTTCCACCTGGGGCCAGTAGGTCAATGGACGACGGGTGACCAGCGGCAACAGCAGGAGGTCAAAGCTTGGCTGATATCCACATCGAAGAATTCTACCGGGATTCCGCCATCGCCCTGGTGCAGCTTTACAGCGTGTTCCCCAGGCGCATCAACCTGTTTGTCGAGGACATTGCCGGACCGGATGAGCCCGATGAGTTCGGGCTGCACAGCCCCCGGCATATGGCCTGTTTTGGCGCCCTGCTGTGGCTGGAGGAGGAAGGCCTGCTGCGCTATGTGGACACCATTCGCCAGGAGGCCCTGGACCAGGCCGTGCTGACCCGCGATGCCTTTATCCGGCTAAGCACTCCGGCTCCCTACGACCTGGTGGCTGCACTCGACCTTCCGGAGCCCGGCGTGCCGGCCCCGGATGACGATTCGCTGCCACGCTCGGTTCGCCAGGACCGGTCCACCTGGGTGCACGTGCTTCGCCAGTCCATCCGTGGCGGTCATTCTCCCACCCTCAACCGGGCCATGCAGGCGGCTTTCTTCGCACCCACGGGGAACTGACACCCCGGCCTGATGTCTTTCTCACCCGACAATACATTTAAAGGTCGCCGGCCATTGAAATGGCCGGATATGGACCGATATCGGGCAACAGAGACTGTCCTTCCGGAGTGAGAGAGAATGAGAATACTGCTGTTCCTTGCCACCAACCTGGCGGTCATTGTGGTGGCCAGTGTCACCCTGAGCCTGCTCGGCGTTGACGGCTATCTGCAACAGAACGGGATCAACTACAGTTCCCTGTTGGTTTTCGCCGCCGTGTTCGGCTTTGCCGGCTCGTTCATTTCCCTGCTGATATCCAAATTCATGGCCAAAAGGGCCACTGGCGCCCGGGTCATCGAGTCACCCAGAACCCCGGCGGAACGCTGGCTGGTGGACACAGTGGCAGAGCTCGCCAGGAACGCCGGCATTGGCATGCCAGAGGTGGCCATATTCCCGGCCAGCCAGTCCAATGCCTTTGCCACTGGCTGGAACAAAAATGATGCGCTGGTGGCGGTCAGCGAAGGCCTGCTGCAACGCTTCAACAAGGACGAAATCCGCGCGGTGCTGGGCCATGAGATCGGCCACGTGGCGAACGGTGATATGGTCACCCTGGCCCTGATTCAGGGGGTGGTGAACACCTTCGTGATTTTCGCGGCACGGGTGATCGGCTCGCTGGTGGACCGGGTGGTCTTCCGCAACGAGAGTGGCCACGGCCTGGGCTTCTTTGTGGTAACCATTGTGGCGGAAATTGTGCTCGGCATCCTGGCCAGCACCATTGTGTTCTGGTTTTCCAGACGGCGGGAATTCCGGGCGGATATCGCTGGTGCCCAGCTGGCGGGAACAGGGGCCATGATCAGCGCACTGGCGCGGCTCAAACAGGAAAGCGAAATGCCCGACCAGATGCCTGACAGCCTCCAGGCCTTCGGCATCAACCGGGGCTCCCGCCAGGGCCTGGCGGCCTTGTTCATGACCCACCCGCCCCTTGAGGATCGTATTGCGGCCCTGAAACAGGCCAGCCAGGCAGGGTAAAGGACAGAGCAACCGTGGAGCGTCCAGGGCTTAGGCTTTGGACGCCTCAATGACCTCAAAGCCACATTTCGACAGCCCCTTAGCGGTGTCGCTGCCCGGCGGCACCCTAACGGCCAGGCTCGACGGCTCACGGCGTACCGGGTACCGTTTTCGCTGTTCATCAAAGGCCGCCCCCCTGGGGTTACCAGCGGCGTCAGCCCGGGCAAGTGCTCCCCGTAGCCGGCTATCGTCGTCGCGGGGATCGTAGCAGGCCATCAGTGCCCGGTGCAGGGCATCCATAGGCTCCACCTGGTCAGTGAAGTGAAGCTCCGATAGCAGCGGCGGCGGCAGGACCGATGCCAGGCGGGCTGGCATATCCGCACCGGCCCACTGGTGCAGGGCCCGGGCGATCATTTCGGTGCCGCGACATTTTCCCTCCAGGCTGCAGCCTGCGATGTGAGGCGTGGCGAGCCAGCAGCTGTCCACCAGTTCCGGCAAAGGTTCCGGTTCGTTTTCCCACACATCCAGTGCTACCAGGGGTGCTTCAGGCTCCCGCATACGTTCCAGCAGCGCCCGGTTGTCGATAACCGGGCCACGCCCGCTGTTGATCAGTAGCTGGCCAGCCCCGAGCCGGGACAGCAGAGCGGCATCCAGCAGGTGCGCAGTGGCATGGGGACCTGCGGTGGTCAGCGGTGTATGCAGCGACACCACATCGCACTGCAGTACATCATCCAGGGAGGCGAACGGAAGATCGGCGCCCTGCTGCTGGCGGGGGGGATCACTGACCCTGACGTTAACCCCAAGAGCCAGAAGGCGCTGAACCAGGGCACCACCCACGTTTCCCGCGCCAATAACGCCAACGCTCAGGCCATCAAAACCCGGGCGTTGCTGGCGAACCAGGTACACGGAGAGCACCGACAGAACATATTGCACGACACTGCTGGCATTGCATCCGGGCGCTGAGGAAAAGGTGATGCCCTGACGGGCCAGCCACTGGGTGTCCACATGGTCGGTACCGATGGTGGCAGTACCGACAAACCTGACGTTGGTGCCAGCCAGCAGCGCGGCATCGACCCGGGTCACGGAGCGCACCAGCAGTACATCCGCGTCCCGTAACTGATCGCGGATGAGGCTCCGGCCATTCACCCGGGTCAGCGCACCGACATCCCCGCAGAAGGCTTCCAGCAAGGGAATATTCTCATCCGCGACGATCCGCAGCGAAGCCATCTCCGACAGAGATCAGCGGTTGCCGGAAGGCCGTGACCGTCCGCGACCGCCCTGCCCTGAGCGTCCACGGTTGCCACCACTGCGCGGGCCACCGCTGGAACGACGGGCGCCACGACGACGCTGGATCGGTGGTTTCTCGAGGGGCTGGAGTAGCTCCTCTTCCGGCACCGAGGTGGTCAGCTTCTGGCTGATGTACGTTTCGATGGACGGCAGCGCGAAGGCATCGTCTTCGCTGGCGAAGCTGATGGAGATCCCGTGCTCCCCCGCCCGACCGGTTCGGCCAATGCGGTGCACGTAATCTTCGGCATTATCCGGCAGGTTGTAGTTGAACACATGGGTAACACCGTCCACGTGAATGCCACGGCCAGCGACATCTGTGGCCACCAGTACCTGGATCTCGCCGTTCTTGAACTGGTCCAGGGTACGCAACCGTTTGTTCTGGGGAATCTCGCCGGACATCAGGGCAACTTTCACGTCCTGGTTTTTCAGATCCTCTTCCAGATCACGGCACTGGTCGCGGCGGTTGGCGAAGACAATGGCCTTGTCGACACCTTGCTGCTTCAGTGAATTCACCAGAACCGGTAGCTTCTGATCTTCGGAAACCAGGTACACCGTCTGTTTCACACGCTCGGCAGTCTTCTGCTGCGGTTCAATCTCGATGAACTCGGCACCGTGGGTCCACATGGACGCCAGGTTCAGCACGTCCTGATTGAAGGTGGCGCTGAACAGCAGGGTCTGGCGATCGTCATTGGCGGGGCAGCGGCGGATGATACGCTTGACGTCGGGAATGAAACCCATATCCAGCATACGGTCCGCCTCATCCAGGATCAGCAGGTCGACCTGGTCCAGGTAGACATCCTGGGAGCCGAGGAAATCAATCAGACGCCCCGGGGTGGCCACGAGGATGTCCACGATCTCGTTCTGCAACACTTCCCGCTGTTTGTCATAGTTCATGCCGCCCACGACGGACACCACGCGATGTCCGGTGCGTGCGCACAGTTCCTCTGCGTCCTTGGCAATCTGCATGGCCAGCTCGCGGGTGGGTGCCAGTGCCAGCACGCGGGGCTCCGATGCGAACCGGTCCTTGTCATCCACCGGCGTTTCCAGCATCGCCTGAATGGCGGTGATCAGGAAGGCTGCCGTCTTGCCGGTGCCGGTCTGGGCCTGCCCGATCAGGTCATGGCACGCCAGGGTGTACGGCAGCGTTTCCGCCTGGATCGGCGTGCAGTATTCAAACCCGATGTCGGCAATGGCATCCAGTACCCGCTTGTCGAGACCAAGCTCGGCAAAACGCATGCCGCTTTGCTGCCCCTCATTATGCACTGGTGCCTCGGCTGCATTGTCGTTTGTCGTACCGGATTCAGGAGATTGCGTCATAGGCTTCACTTACTGTTGTCAAAGAGTGTGCTGCCCCGGGTTGCTGTCCGGCCAGGCAGGCATGTTGTTCGCGCCACTGGCGAAAGTGCTCGGGGCCGGTGCCATAGAATTCTCTCAGGGCATCCAGGAACTGCCCGGCCCGGACCGGCAAACCCTCGTCCAGGTATTTGCAGGCCTGTTGGTAAACCTTGCGCCGGAAACCGGCCTCGTCAATCGCGCCACCGCCGTCCAGGTTATCCACACTGATGTGGAAACGACTGCCACAGGCTACCGAGAACAGCCATTCGAGCGCCTGGGGCTTGATTTCAACCCGTTCAAAAGCCTGTTGCTGCTCTGGCGTCCGCCCATCCGGGCAGTACCAGTAACCATAGTCTGGCAATTGGCGCCGCTGCTCACCGGCAATGCACCAGTGACTGATCTCATGAAGGGCACTGGCGAAATAGCCGTGGGCGAAAATGACCTGCGCATGGACGCCGGCAACCCCTGCGGGAAGGTACTCCGGCTCGTCGTCACCGCGAACCAGTTCCGTTCCCCGGGATTTCCGGAACAATGTGTTGAACAGTGTGACAAGGTCTTCTGGACGGTGATTCATGGGTCCGTTATTGTGCGGCTTTACTGGCAGGAATTCCAGCAGGATCTTAACGATGAATGGACATATCCCCACAAAAGCCGGGAACTTTCCGCACTTGCCCCAGTCTCGTGTTCCACTCAATGACCTGCTTCCCTGGTAACCGAAAGAAATCGAGCCCCATGCCACTGAATACTGTTGTTCCTGTATATATACGACTGCTCCTGCTGACCCTGATTGCTCTGGCACCCATCGGTACCCCATTGGCTGCTCCGGGCAGCAACAGCCTGGGAGGCCAGGACTTCCTGCCGGTGGACGAGGCACTGCCCTTCAGTTCCACCACCACGGACACCGGGGTCCTGTTACGGTGGGATACGGCGCCGGAGCACTACCTGTACCGTGAACGTATTACCATCGCCCCGGTCTCCGATGACGTTCGCATTTCGGAACCGGTGTTTTCCGAACCCGGGGTGGAGACCGAAGACCCCTACTTCGGAACCGTCAACGTTTTCTACGAACCAGTAGAGGCCCGCGTTGACCTGACACTGCCGGAGGGCACCCGGGAAGCGACGCTGGAAGTCACCTACCAGGGCTGCGCCAAGGCTGGCCTGTGCTATCCGCCACAGACGCGGGAGGTTCTATACTACGCCAGCAATGGCACCCAGGCGGCTTCGCCCTCCGCGCCAGATACGGACAGCGGTGCCGCGAACTCGCAAGCATCCAGCACAGTCAGCGACCTCGATAGCGCCACCGGGCTTGCCGGTTTCCTGTCGGAACAGCCTCTGGTGATTATCGCCCTGGTGTTTCTGGCCCTGGGCCTGGGCCTGACCTTCACGCCCTGCGTGCTGCCGATGGTACCGATCATTTCCACACTGGTATCCAGCCACAATACCCGCAGCACTGCCCAGGCACTGGCACTGGCCTTCAGTTACGTACTGGGAATGGCGCTGACCTATGCTGCGGCAGGGGTCATTACGGGGCTCCTCGGCGCCAGTTTCAATCTCCAGGCCCACCTGCAGTCGCCATGGGTACTGGGTACCTTCGCGGCTCTATTCGTGATTTTTGCGCTGGCCATGTTCAACGTCTTTGACCTGCGCCTGCCCCACGCTATCCAGAACCGCCTCAACGAGGCCAGCCAGAACCTGAGCGGCGGGCGCCTGGCAAGCGTGTTCGGTATAGGCGCGCTGTCGGCACTGGTGGTGTCTCCCTGTGTGTCGGCGCCGCTGGCCGGCAGCCTGCTTTATATCAGTACTACCCAGGACGCCGCAGTTGGCGGTATTGCGTTGTTCTCCCTGGGCCTGGGCATGGGCATTCCGCTTATCCTGGTGGCGGTTGGCGGCCGTCATCTGCTGCCGAAGACCGGCTCGTGGATGAATGTGGTCAAGGCTTTCTACGGGGTCATGCTGATTGCGGTGGCCATCTGGCTGCTGGAGCGTCTGGTGCCGGGCTGGCTTGCGCTGACGCTGTGGGGCGTACTGGCGGCCATCACCGGGGTGCAGCTGGGCGCCTTTGACCACGCCAGGGCTGGCTGGCAGCGAACCTGGAAAGGTGCCGGCCTGGTGCTGTTTGCCTGGGGCCTGGCGTTGCTTGCCGGCGCCCTGTCGGGGGCAACGGACCCCATGAGGCCTTTAGCCCCCTTCATGGCATCCACTGGCAGTAGCGGCAGCACCACGGCGGTTACGGCACACGCCGGTTTTGAGCGGATGGCAGATCCGGATGATCTCCGGGCGCGGCTGGCCGAAGCCAGCAACCGGGGTGAACCGGTCATCCTGGATTTCTACGCCGACTGGTGTATTTCGTGCAAGATCATGGAACGGGAAGTGTTCAGCCAGCCCACGGCGATCACCGCCATGGAACCCTATACCCTGTTACAGATTGACCTGACTGATAACACACCGGCACAGCAGTCACTGCTGGAAGATCTTGGCCTGTTCGGACCTCCGGCGATTCTGTTCTACGACGGCAAAGGGCAGGAAGCCGAGGACCTGAGGGTGCTCGGAGAAATGGATCTGGACCAGTTCGTGAATCATCTGAACCGGGCCGGCGCCGTGCTTTAAGCCCCCCGACGTATCCAGAACAGGTACTCTTCACCCCTCTCTTCCTGCCGCATCAGTTCATGGTTCAGGAACTGACAGAAGCGGGGAATATCCCGTGTCGTGGACGGGTCCGTCGCGACGACCCGGAGCACGCCTCCCACCGGCACATCAGCTATCCGGTTGTGCAACATCATCACCGGTTCAGGGCACATCAGCCCCCGGGCATCCAGTTCAGCATCCTGATTGGGTGTTTCGGTCATTGTTACCTCCCGGACCATGCCCCCTGCCAGAGTGATTGCGTTCATGAGAACACCCTTCAGGCGCCCTCGACAACCTTATGGAAATTCCCGGCCCAGGTGCTAAATTACTGTTTAGATGGTTCATTTTAGACCAGCAGCCTGTCGGACTTAAGTGCTCGTTGCGCGCAAGGTGAAAAAGTGGGCGCAAATGTTTCGGATTTTGAGGCACATAATGGTTCTATGTAACGAAAAATCCGGGAAATTTGAGGCGCTTTCCCACCGGCGCAACAGGTCAGCCTCAAGCCCGACAGGCTGCTGGATTGTCCGTAGAATGGTATAGCATTGAGGTGCTCATGATTCGCGTCATTATTGAACGTCATATCGCCGAATCCCTGGAATCTGCCTATGAGGAGCGCTCGCGGAATATTCTGCAAAGCGCCGTGGCCGCTGCCGGGTTCGTTTCAGGCGAAACCCTGGTGGACGCCAAAGACCGGAATCACCGTCTGACCCTGTCAAACTGGCGATCCGAGGCTGACTGGGACCGGTGGTTCCATTCCGAGGAGCGGCGCCGACTGCTGAGCGAAGTCAAACCGATGATGGACCAGGACGAAAAAATTACCGTTCTGGAGCAATGCTGAACCAGGCGCGCTTCAGTCCAGGCGCTCCAGGAAACAGGTGATCTCCTCCCGGTCATGGTAGAGCTGCCGTGCCCGTAGTTTGACCGCGAAGGGTGCGTCAGCCAGGCGGTCTGCCAGCAGATCACGGCAGATCAGCCATTCCTCGTAGCGCTGCTTCATGGGCAGCTTGAGGTTGAATACACTGTAGCGACACAGCTGGGCGTTGAACCAGTCGCTGACCATGGCAGCCGTCCGCCGGGGTTTGTCCACGATATCGCAGACCATCCAGTCCACCGCCCGTTTTGGGCGCCACAGGTAGCCATCCGCCTGCACATGGCTGACCATCCCAGTCGCCATCAGTTGCTCGTCCATGGGGCCGTTATCCACCGCTGTTACCGTCATGCCCTGATCGACCAGCTGCCAGGTCCAGCCTCCCGGCGCGGCGCCGAGATCGACAGCGGTCTTGCCGCCACCCAGGTAGTCCAGTTCCCTGCCCTGTGGCAGCATGACCTTCCAGGCTTCCTCCAGTTTCAACGCTGAACGGCTGGGGGCGGTCGCCGGCAGCTTCAGGCGGGGAATGCCCATGCCCCAGCGGGCCCGGTTATTGACAGGACTGACACCGGCGATGGCCCGGGTGAAGTCCACCAACAACAGCTCCAGGCGATCGGCATTATCGCCACGACCGCCATCGCCCATCAGGCCCGCTCCACGCAACGCCCTGGACAGTGGCGCTACCCACTTGCGGGCGAAACGGCTCAGATCGGCATCGCTGTTGTTCTCGGGCACACGGACATCCACCCGGTCACAACCATGCAGGGCTGATGGTTCGCCGGCCCGCATCCCATCAATCACCGCACCGACCCGGTCGGTTGCCGGCAGGGTAATGTCCGCCACCACGATCAGCCAGTCTCGCACGAACACCATTGAGTCCAGCGGCAACCCCGAGAGAAGCGCTGGCGCATCCAGCCCGCCGACAAGGGTAAACTGCAACCATCCCATACCTTCAGCCGGTTCGAAATAGCCCCAGGCTCCCAGGGTGGCCGCGGCATCGGTGAGCTCCCGTCCGGCTTCCGCCTCAAACCCCGGGCGGCAGAACAACAGCAATCGATTGAGGGAAGAATCCATAAAGGGGTCCTGTAAAGTCAGAGAAGCACGGACTCCGGGCTCAGGGAGTACAGAAAACTGGCCGCCAACCGGGCAGACTGGTCAATCAGGGCATCCGGGTCCAGCCCCTGCTTTTTCATCGGACGGAGATCGTGGTTGCCGCCCTCCAGCCAATGAACCCGAACCCGGGAAGGCAAGGGTGGCTGATCAGCCAGCTCCGCCGGTTTGCCAAACGGATCCCGCGTACCCTGAAAGATCTCCATCGGTACCCGTACATCCGCAAAATGCCCTGTCCGCCAACGATCGGGCTTGCCCGGAGGGTGGAAAGGATACCCGAAACAGGCGACACCCTGAATGCCTGCCACCTCAGGAGAAGCCGCCAGCAACGACGCCATGCGCCCGCCCATGGACTTTCCGGCCACCACCAGGGGGCGTTCCTCTCCAATCCTGTCACGACATCGACGCACCATTGTGGCGAAATGGTCCAACAGCACCGATTGGCGATCCGGCGGTCGCTTGCGACCGTCTGCCCGACGCTTTTGCATGTAGGGAAACTCGAAACGCGCCACACTGACACCGTGAGACACGAGCACCCCGGCGAGCCGCTCCATAAAGGGAGTGTCGTAACCCGCGCCGGCGCCGTGGGTCAGAAGCAGGAGCGGCGACTGCCCCGGGGCAGTGGCTGCATCGTCGAAAAGCATCTCTGTCATCTTGCAGGCTCCACTAAAGAAACTACGCTTCTGTCTAAGGGGTTACCCGTAGTCCCGACGAATCGGCACCCGTTCCGTTGCCCGTCAGCCACCGAGGATGCGGCGCGACAGAAAGTCGCACCACTGCGACACCGCCACTATGGGCAGCCTACAGGGCTCAAAGTGGGGTTGTCTCCATGGCACAATTCACCCACCGCGGATTTATGTCGTGAACTATTGATGAATATCGAAAATCCCGCGGATTGTACATTACTCCGGCATTGAACAGATTCGCCATCACACTGATTTAAGCGGCATTACGGAGTCTGGTGGAGTTGACCTGAGTCATTGCAAACAGATTATCGTTTCTCCATACTTGCGCCGATTTCTTTCCCCACCCTTGAATCCATTGGTAAGGCTATGAGCACAGTGAATGCAAACCTGACATACAACTACAAGGTGGTGAGGCAATTCGCCATCATGACGGTGGTATGGGGTATTGTGGGCATGGCGCTGGGTGTGCTGATTGCAGCGCAGCTGGTGTGGCCGCAATTGAACCTCGACCTGCCCTGGACCCACTTTGGTCGCCTGCGACCCTTGCACACCAACGCCGTAATCTTCGGCTTTGGTGGTAGTGCCCTGTTTGCAACGTCTTATTACGTTGTTCAACGTACGTGCCAGGCGCGCCTGTTCTCTCCCGGGCTGGCAGCCTTCACCTTCTGGGGCTGGCAGGCGATCATCGTATCGGCGGCCATTACCCTGCCCCTTGGCCTTACTTCGTCGAAGGAATACGCCGAGCTGGAGTGGCCGATTGACATCGCCATTGCTGTGGTCTGGGTTGTCTACGCCATTGTGTTCTTTGCCACCATAATGAAGCGAAGCGCACCCCACATCTACGTGGCCAACTGGTTCTATGGTGCCTTCATCCTGACCATTGCCGTGCTGCATATCGGTAACAGCCTGGCGCTGCCGGCCTCCATGTTCAAGTCCTATTCGGCCTATGCGGGCGTCACCGATGCGATGATGCAGTGGTGGTACGGACATAACGCCGTGGGCTTCTTCCTGACCGCCGGCTTCCTGGGCATGATGTACTATTTCGTTCCCAAGCAGGCCAACCGGCCGGTTTACTCCTACCGCCTGTCCATTGTTCACTTCTGGGCGCTGATCGCCACGTATGTATGGGCCGGTGGCCACCACCTGCACTACTCCGCCCTGCCGGACTGGGCCCAGACCGCGGGCATGGTGATGTCACTGATCCTGCTGGCACCGTCCTGGGGCGGCATGATCAACGGCATGATGACCCTCTCCGGTGCCTGGCACAAGCTGCGTACCGACCCGATCCTTCGGTTCCTGGTGGTTTCCCTGTCGTTCTACGGCATGTCCACCTTTGAAGGTCCGATGATGTCCATCAAGACCGTTAACGCCCTTTCCCACAACACTGACTGGACGATTGGCCATGTGCATTCCGGTGCCCTGGGCTGGGTTGCCATGATCAGTATCGGTGCGGTCTATCACCTGATCCCCAAACTCTGGGGCATCAAGTCCATGTACAGCATCGGCCTCATCAACGTGCACTTCTGGCTCGCCACCGTGGGTACCGTGCTCTACATCGTGGCCATGTGGGTCAACGGCATCATGCAGGGCCTGATGTGGCGTGCGGTTAACGATGACGGCACCCTGACCTACAGCTTCGTGCAGGCGCTTGAAGCGTCCTGGCCCGGTTATCTGGTGCGCTTCATCGGCGGTGTCATCTTCCTCGCTGGCATGCTTGTCATGGCCTGGAACGTATGGATGACCGTCCGTCAGAAGGACGCGGTTGCCGCCGACAACGCTGCGGTTCAGCCGGCCTGATCAGGAGTAATACGTAAGATGAAACACGAAATTGTAGAAAAGAACCTTGGCCTGATGTCCGTACTGATCCTGCTGGTGATCAGCGGTGGGTTCCTGGCTGAAATCGTTCCCCTGTTCTTTCTGGACGAGACCAACGAGCCCGTGGCCGGCCTTGAGCCGCTGGACCCGCTGGAACTGGAAGGCCGTGATATCTACATCCGGGAAGGCTGCCACGTCTGCCATACCCAGATGATCCGGCCTTTCCGTGCCGAGACCGAACGTTATGGCCACTACTCGGTTGCCGGGGAGTTCGTATACGAGCGTCCGTTCCTGTGGGGCTCCAAGCGTACTGGTCCGGACCTGGCCCGCGTCGGTGGACGTTACTCGGACTCCTGGCAGCGTATGCACCTGTATGACCCGCGCAGCGTCGTGCCGGAATCCAATATGCCGGCATTCCCGTGGCTGTTCGAGGATCAGGTCGACCACACCAAAACCGCACAGAAGATGAAAACCCTGCAGACGCTGGGCGTGCCCTATACCGATGAACAGATCGAAGGGGCTGCGGAGGAAGTTCGCGGTCAGTTCGAGATCGATGCTCTGGTCGCTTACCTGCAGCAATTGGGTACCGTGATCTCTGACAAACGGTGATTTCGATGGATATCAATGATTTCAGGGGCATCCAGACCATTCTGGTAATGATCGCCTTTCTTGGCATCGTCTGGTGGGCCTATAGCTCTCACCGGAAAAAGAAGAATGATGAGGCGGCGCACCTGCCCTTTGATGACGACGACATCGCCGAGCGCACTTTGAAACAGGACAAGACGGAGAAGAAACGATGAGTACCTTCTGGAGCATCTGGATCAGTGTGATCGTGCTCGGTACCATTTTTGGTTGCTGGTGGCTACTCTGGGCCACCCGCAAGAGCCAGACAAGCGATACCGAAACCGAAAAAACCATGGGCCACTCCTTCGATGGCATCGAGGAGTATGACAACCCACTGCCCAAGTGGTGGTTCTACCTGTTCATTGCCACCTGTGTCTTCGGTCTGGTTTACCTGGCCCTGTACCCGGGCCTGGGCAACTGGAAAGGTCTGCTGGACTGGACTCAGGAGAAGCAGTGGGAAGAGGAAGTACAGCAGGCAGAAGCCCGCTACAGCGAAATCTACGCCCAATACGGTAACACGCCGATCCCTGAACTGGCCCGCAACCAGGATGCCATGGAGATGGGGCAGCGCCTGTTTGCCAATAACTGCGCTGTGTGTCACGGCTCTGCGGCTCGCGGATCCGTTGGCTTCCCGAACCTGACTGACGATGCCTGGCTCTACGGTGGTGACCCGGACACCATCCTGGAAACCCTGCACAATGGCCGCCAGGGTAACATGCCCGCCAAGGGCACCATGCCTAACATGAGCGCCGAACAGGTTGACCAGGTGGTAAACTATGTTCTCAGTTTCAGCGGTCGTGAGAAGGATGAGCAGGCAGCCGAGGCGGGCGCTGATGTGTTCGCCCAGGCCTGCGTCGCCTGCCACGGCGCCGATGGCACTGGTAACCAGGCACTGGGTGCACCCAACCTGACCGACGATGCGTGGCTGTATGGCAGCACTTACGACTGGATCGAGGAAGCGGTGCTCTATGGCCGCCAGAACGAGATGCCGGCCCAGGGTGATCGCCTCAGCGAGGATCAGATCCATATCCTGGCGGGTTACGTGTACAGCCTGTCCGACGACTGAGTAAGCCGGCGCCGCTGCCCGCGGCGCCCGGTCTTTTCAACCCTGGGCCTGCTCCTGCGGACCCAGGCTTGAAAAGATCTCCAGGCCAAGCCTTCTGTCCCTTCGACGGATCGTTGGACCTGTTACCATCAGGAGGTAATGATGAGCAGTCAGATTCCGGTCCACCAGATTGACCCGAACACTGACGGCCCCTCCGACAACAAGAAGAAAAAGCCGGAAACCGTCGAGCTTTACGCCAGCCGCAAAAAGATCTATGTGCGGGAAATCAAAGGCCTCTTCCAGCGTATCCGCAATGTCAGCCTGACTGCGCTAATGGGCATGTATTTCCTTTTTGTCTGGATTACCGTAGACGGTGATCCGCTGATTCACTTCGACTTGCCGGCCAGGGAGTTTCACCTCTACGGGATGACGTTCTTTCCCCAGGACTTCTTCCTGCTCGCCGCCATGCTGATTATCTGCGCCTTTGGCCTGTTCTTCATCACGACACTGTTTGGCCGGGTCTGGTGTGGTTATACCTGCCCGCAAACCGTCTGGACCTTCATCTTCATGTGGGTTGAAGAGCGCATTGAAGGCAGCCGCAACAAGCGCATGAAGCTCGACAAGCAGCCCAACTCTCCCGAGAAAGTCGCCCGTAAATCGGCCAAGCACGCCGTCTGGCTGCTGATCGCCCTGGCCACCGGTGTCACGTTCGTAGGGTATTTCTACCCGATTCGTGAGCTGCTGGCAGACCTGGCCACCCTGAATGCCAACGGCTGGGCCTATTTCTGGGTGGGGTTCTTCACTGTGGCGACCTACCTGAATGCGGGCTGGATGCGGGAGCAGGTCTGCCTGTACATGTGTCCGTACGCCCGTTTCCAGTCCGTCATGTTCGACCGCAACACCCGGGTAGTGTCCTACGACCCCAACCGCGGCGAACCCCGCGGTAGCCGCAAGAAATCCGCCAACCGGGAAGACCTCGGGCTCGGTGACTGTATCGACTGCGGCCTGTGTGTGCAGGTGTGCCCGACCGGTATCGACATCCGCGACGGCCTGCAGTACGAATGTATCGGCTGCGCCCTCTGCATTGACGCCTGTGACAGCGTCATGGACAAGATGGAGTACCCCCGCGGGCTGATACGCTACACCACAGAGAACGAGCTTGAGGGCAGGCCCTCGAAGCTGCTGCGCCCACGCACCTTCGGCTACGGGGCATTGCTGATGCTCATGATCGGAGCGGTAGCATTTACCATTGCCACCCGCGTCCCCGTGGAGCTGGACGTGATCCGCGACCGGGGTGCCATGTTCAGCTACAACGGCAATGGCTGGGTAGAAAATACCTATACCCTGAAGATCCAGAACATGTCGGAAGAAGCCCGAGAGTTCACTATCCAGGTTGAGGGCATCGAGTCAGCCCGACTGCTTCGGGGTGGTGAACCGGTTTCCGTGGTTGCAGGCGATAACAAGGCCGTTCCTGTGGTGGTGGAAGTTGATCCTGAAGATCTGAAGGACATTAACACGGGCATCAGCTTCCGGATCGAGGCAGTGGATGACCTCGATGTCGCCGATGAAACCGATAGCCAGTTTATCGGTCCAAGACCTCGCTGACACTGACGCCGGGCCCACCCTTGTGGGCCCGCTGACCTTTCTGAAAATGAGTACACCATGTCTGACACTGTAATGACCCATGATGACGAAGCCTCCCGGCCCTGGTACCGACAGCCCTGGTTCTGGTTCCTGGTGCTGTTTCCGGGCATGTCCATCACCTACTGTATTATTGCCATCACCATTGCCGTGAATACTCAGTCGTCGATGGTGGTAGACGACTATTCCAAGGAAGGATTGGGGATTAATCAGTCACTGGCGCGGGATAGCCTGGCATCGGATCTGGGTCTTGAGGCCGACATCCGCCAATCTGACCGGCAACTGGAAGTGACCCTCAAGAGCCAGTCCGATACGCTGGACGTCCCGGACTATCTGATACTGCAGCTGTTTCATCCAACCATTGGCGACCAGGACCGGATCATTCAGCTCAGTTCCGTCAGCCCCGGCGTCTACCGCGCACAGGTCACTGGCAAGCTCGACGGACGGTGGTATCTTGACCTGAGCGGCCCGTCCAGCGACTGGCGTATCAAGGGTGAAGGCCACTTTCCTGCCGAGTCCGGGATAGTATTGCGCCCTGATGACACGGACCGTGGCTGACACACTCCCCTGCTTTCACTGCAGTGAGCCTGTCCCTGCCGATAACGGCATTGTGCCCGATCCGTCGAAGCCGGACCGGGCCTTCTGCTGTCATGGCTGCAAGGCCGTTTTCGAAACCATCCATCAGGAAGGGCTTGATGGGTTCTATGAGTTTCGTACGGCGGCAGCAGTAACGCCACGCACATTGTCTGGCTCGGATCTTGAGCGTCTGCGGGAACTGGATCACCCGGTCGCCCAGGAAAGCTTCGCAAGCCCGGTCAAAGGCGGCATGGAGGCACAGTTGCTGATTGGCGGCATTACCTGCGCGGCCTGTATCTGGCTTCTGGAGAACCATCTCGCCCGCTACCCGGGGGTGGAAAGCTTTGCCATTAACCACACCACCCAGCGGGCCAGACTTGTCTGGTCTCCGGACAAGAATCGACTCAGTGATCTGCTGATCGCGATCCACGAGCTGGGATACACCGCCTCGCCCTACCAAGCTGATGAAGCCGAAATGACGTTAAAGGCGGAAAACCGCTCCGCCATTGTTCGCCTGCTTGTGGCCGGCATCGGCACCATGCAGAGCATGATGCTCGCCGTTCCACTTTATTTTGAAATGATCAGCGAAGTGACACCGGAATTCATCGAACTGTTCCGATGGTTCAGCCTGTTGGTGGCAACACCGGTGGTCGCATACAGTGCCCGCCCGTTCTTCACCAATGCCATCCGTGACCTCAGGGCCCGCCACTTCACCATGGACGTACCCGTGGCGACCGCCATCGGCCTGGCCTATGTCGCGAGCGCCTGGGTGACCCTTTTCGGGGGTGAAGAGGTGTACTTCGAATCGGTGTGCATGTTTACCTTCTTCCTCTCCCTGGGCCGCTATATAGAGACCAGGGCGCGTTACCGTGCCGGACTCACCGGCAAGGCCCTGGGCAATTACCAGCCCCGTATAGCCACTCTCATTCAGGGTCAGGAAACCCGCGTGATACCCGCCCACCAGTTGAAGGCCGGTGACAGGATTCGCGTCAAACCCGGCGAAACACTTGCCGTGGACGGCACGATCGTTCAGGGACGCTCCACACTCAATGAAGCCGCCCTGACCGGCGAATACCTGCCAGAATCTCACGAACCGGGGGATGAGATTTTTGCCGGCAGCATCAACGGCGAAAGCCCACTGGAAGTGGAAGTCTCAAGAACGGGCAACCGCACCCGACTGTCGGGCATTCTGCGCATTCTTGACCGGGTCCAGTCAGAGAAGCCGCGGGTGGCGCTTATGGCTGACCGAATTGCCGGCGTCTTCGTCAGCCGGGTATTGATCATTGCCCCTCTCGTCTGGGTGGGCTGGTGGCTGGCGGGGGCCGACAATGCCTTCGACATCACCCTGTCCGTGCTGGTCGTTACCTGCCCCTGTGCCTTGTCCCTGGCCACCCCCACGGCACTGACCAGCGCCACCCTGACACTGAGAAAACTCGGCTTTCTCCCTACCCGGGGACACACCCTGGAAACCCTGGGGGAAATTGACACCGTTGTCTTCGACAAGACCGGTACGCTGACCGAGGGCAGATTACACCTGCTGGAAACACAACCATACGGAAACCTGACAGAACAACAGGCGTTGGCGGTGGCCGCCGGACTGGAACACCACTCCGAACACCCCATCAGCCAGGTTTTTGCCGACAGGGCCTCGGAGACGGTCACCAATGTCCGGAACCATCTCGGCGAGGGATTGAGCGGCGTCTGGCAGGGGCAGCCGGTGGCCATCGGGCATCGCGACTTCATTGCCGACCAGACCGGTATTCGTCCTCCCGAACTGCAGGAGAGCCACGGCATTGATCTCTGGCTGGCCGTTGATGGTCGTGTTGAAGCCTGCTTCCTGATTGATGACCGGATACGTGCCGAGGCCGGGGATGCGATCCGCACACTACAGTCCCGGAATATAGAAACCGTGATGCTCAGTGGCGACCGCTCCGGTCATGTTGATCGCGTCGCCCGGGAACTGGGCATCGACAAGGCCGTAGGCGGCGCATCGCCGGAAGACAAACTTGCCCACTTGCAGGCGATGGCGGCAGACAACCGCAAGATCATGATGGTCGGTGACGGCCTTAACGACCTGCCCTCCATGGCGGGTGCGGCGGTTTCCGTCGCCATGGGCTCCGCCACCGACCTGACCCAGCTTCGGGCCGATGCCATCCTGCTCAGTGGCAACCTGTCACTTCTGGTAAAGGCCATTGACGCCAGCCGGGCTACCCGACGTATCATCCGGCAGAACATGATGTGGGCCCTGGGCTACAACCTGCTGGCCCTGCCACTGGCAGCAGCCGGCCTGGTACCGCCCTGGCTGGCGGCTATCGGCATGTCGGCGAGTTCGCTGGTTGTGGTCCTGAACGCACTGAGGCTGAGCCATGACGGCACCAAGGGAGCAAAGGCGCACTCCTCCGAAGCCAGGTTCCAGGGCCAACATGAAGCCTCACCCACGGGCGGATAAAGGTGAATAGCCAGTGAATATTCTTCTGATACTGATTCCAGTGACATTGTTGCTGGTTACCGTTGGCATACTGGTCTTCAACTGGGCCGTAAAAAGCGGCCAGTATGATGACCTTGAAGGTCCTGCTCATCGAATCCTCTACGATGATGACAGCGATATGATTCCCGACGATGCCCTCCAGCCCCAGCAAAAAAAGCGGAAGACAACCAACACCACGGGCGATGACAAGGGAACTGACGGCACCGACCAGAACGACCCGAAGGCCTGACCTTGAACGAACTGGCTCTGAGCTACCCCGCCGCTTTTGTGATCGGCCTCCTGGGCAGCACTCACTGTCTGGGAATGTGTGGCGGGATCAGTGCGTCCCTGTCCATGAACCTCCCTGTTGGCCGCGGGTTCCGGCGACGTCAGCTAACCATGTTGCTGGCTTTCAACGGCGGCCGCATCGCCTCTTATGTGCTCATCGCGACGATTATCGCCTGGCTGAGTATCAGCGCCACTGGTGCCCTGAGTGGCCTTGGACCCTGGTTGCGGACGCTGGCAGGCCTCCTGCTGATCCTCATGGGGCTTTCCATGGCCCAGTGGTGGTATGGCATACGTCACATAGAGCGCATCGGCGGGCCTGTCTGGCGCCGGCTGCAGCCTCTTACCGGAAAACTTCTCCCGGTCCGTAATCCGCTGCAGGCGCTCTTTCTTGGCTCGCTCTGGGGCTGGCTGCCCTGCGGCCTGGTCTATAGCACCCTCGGTTGGGCCGCACTTCAGCCGACACTCCCCGCTGCCGCAGGCACCATGTTCTTCTTCGGCCTCGGCACCCTGCCGTCAATGTTAGGCACTGGCCTGGCCGCCACCTGGATACAGACACTGCGTACCAATCGATGGTTCCGGCAGATCGCCGGCGCTGCAATGATCGGTTTCGGGCTCTGGACCATTCCGTGGATAGCGGTGGTTTGAGGGCGACTGATACTACTGTTACCCATGTTGCAGGTTTGCACAGGTGAGTGGAGGTATTTGTCTCGCTATATCCCATAAAAAAACCCCGGCAGCGCTAGCTGTCGGGGTTTTGGTATTAGGAGCCTGACGATGACCTACTCTCGCATGGGCAATGCCACACTACCATCGGCGCTGCTCTGTTT
>NZ_JBHSDI010000055.1:0-53368 GCF_042651045.1 Marinobacter lacisalsi | reverse complement strand
GGGTGCTGAGCGAGTTGCCATCAGCGGCGACCGATAAGGATCTGGATGGCCTGTTGCCGTGGAATCAGGATGAGGCTATGCCGGTGTAGTTAGTGGACCGCTTACCTCTATTTCGTGGACTCTATCCTCTATTGCGGCAGCGGCCCGGCGGCTGGTTGCGCACAGTTGAACTCGCCCAATGCCATGATCTCATCTCGCTGGGCAGCGAACTCCCGGTATGGCAGCAAAATCATTGCACATGAGCTTGGCCACACATTTGGACTGAGACACAGAAGGCTGGGTGGCAACCTGATGAACCCACTTCTACTACCCGGGACCGACCTTTTTGCTTTCGAGGGCCAGCAAATGCTCAGGAGCTCGTTGCTGCAGTGGGATAAAAGTGAGTATTTCATGGAGATAAATCCAATAGCGGTGGTAGCAGAGCCAACCCTGGTACCAGAGCCCCGAAGCCTCCTCCTTGGGACGGTGTTGGCAATGGGTTTGCTGGTAAGGAAATTCCGTTTTGCGCGCGGGTCGCGATCCCGCGTTGCCGTCACGGGCAAGGACCCGGCTTTCGGATAGTGCGGTTCGCATTGAGAACGTCACTATCGAAAACCCATAGCCTCCTGGCCACGAAAAGGCTCGCCCCAACGAAGACCAGGACGGGCCGATTCTCGAAACCATTCAGGCCAGACCTATTCCTTTTTGTAGATCACCGTTACTGTGCCTTTCATCTTGTTTTTACCGATTTCATAATCGGGATTAAGTGTTGCTAAATTATGTGCTGCCATACCAATCGCCGAGAACAGCCCTGTTACTTGGGTGACGCCTGTAGGTACAGCCATGCCCGCTATTGCAGCACTCCTATATTCTGTATAGACCCTGCACCGAAGACCTGTCTTTTCTATCGCTCCTTCGATTTTGTTTACTGTGAAGGATATATCTTTAACCGCAACCACCTGGAACGATTTTTTGTTCGATACGAGGTCGGATACCTTGCTTTCAGTTAATTCGTCAGAGGTGAATTTATAAATATCTATATCGGTCATCATTTTCTCCATGCACTGTTGTGCCTTATATTTATAGGCGCGACTAAAAGGCCTAATAGCGTATTAAACCGTATGCTGGACTTACCCCTCCAGCATACTGAGCCCTCTAGCTGTTGCCCTTCGTTAAGAATCAACGTAGGTTAACCAGATACCTCTCTACCGATTTGAAAACCGGAACTGACGAATTTTTCAGTTTGGATTCTGGTATTCCAAAAATAAATCTGCTCAGATTTTCATCCCTGCTTATAAATCCCTGACAAATGAAAGGTCATCCTGCGTCCCATCGTGAAGTGTCATAAACAGCGTGAAGTACCCTTCGTCATCAAACAGTTGACGTAGAGCCCAGGAAACCCGCTCTCCATTATTCAACTTCACACCAAGTGTAACGATATCATTATCCAGATCGACGGACTGCACAGTAACCGGTATTCGCGTTCCGTTAATGCTCAATGTTTTTGGTTGTCCGATCAAATCAACCGTAATCATTGCTCCATCCGAATCACCACGCCAAACACCGCTAACGTCAGAAAGCGTCTGACGCTCTGTTTCCTCGATATAGGCAGGACTCAAGGTTGATATACCTACCAATAAAATAAATGCGACTAATGGGAACCCGATCGCGCCCGCCGGCTTTGCAAGAAAGCCAGGCAAGCCGCTCCATATCTTTTCATCATGCATGACTTTACGAAAATAGTCATAGTTCGCCAGCTGTCCACAAATTACTGCTGATGGTATCCAATAGAGAACGGCGGGAAGTGCTACCCCGATAACGGCTTCGACGAGTGTCAGAAAAGCAGCCAGAACCCACATCGCCCCAAGGATTATCGCGCCTTTCACCCACATTGCTTTGAAGAAGTAGTAAAATGAACCGAACAGGAATCCCCAGATATTAAAAGAAACCTTGCTCTTTTCCTTGAAGCCAAGCGCCTTGTACTCTTCAGATCCCATGGCCTTGTAGATAAACTCTTCGTCCGCACCGATCCTGCGGAGAATATCAAACTTCTGCTTCCAGGCTTCGCTTACATTTTTCGTGATTTTTTCATCGATAGAACCAGTTTCAGTCATTCGGGTGCTCCATTTATTTATACTCGTCAGATTTCTTTTATTGGCACGGGATAGGCGCTCCTGACACTGGCACCAAGGCTCGCACTCATTCCCTTGACGCCATTGCTAGCTCGCTGGAATTGAAGACAATAGATTATCTTTTTCTGATCTGAATTCAGTGGAACTCAATAGTTTTTCTTTCGAATCATTAAACTCCTGGTCTGACAAAGCTCCTAAAGCACGCAGCTTTTCGAGCCTTTCAAGCAAATCCAGCAATGGCGTTTGTGAAGGTGCCGGCGATGATGTCTGCGAGGCACTCTTCTCGCCCAACTCCTTAATCCACCTATTTGCCAGACTTGCCATAACCTTGACAGTTGACTTATGGCAGTTGTCAATGACGAGCATCCTGCTTCCCAAATCAACAGATATTTTACCGAACATGAAACCTTGTGATCCCGATACAGCCTGCACTCGGTCATGCCGAATACTTTGGCTGTCAACCGAGCTTGTCAGCATTGCAGCGTCAAGAAACAAAAATCTGTCACTGGTAAGTACGACGAGCCATGTATTGGTACCAAAATCGAACGAATTCGAGGTATCGGTCTGGTCCATCATTCCAGATGTTAACGCAAACACCACTTCATTTGGCTCCAGATATTCAGGCAAGGCTTTAAGCTCTTTTTTGGTTCCAAATGAGTCAAGCTCAATTTCGTTTAGCTTGCATATGGATTTCCAATCTCTTTCTCGGGTGTATTCAGCGTAGCTTTCGTAATTGTCCATTGTTTCCTCGCTATCTATGAAGAATAACGCCAAGCTTGCGAAAATTTTGGATCCGCGAAGCGCGTTGAGAAAATTGCCCGGCGAGAGCGCTCAAGCACTTTGCCGATCAGGTGATAGGGTTTGCGATCAGGAACGAGGCGGGGCGACACGTTAGCAATATCCTCGGGTACCCGGCCTTTGGGCCGTGCTGACTGGGTCGCGGCGACGAAGAGAAAGGGGGGAGCAAGGTTCCAAAGCTTTTCCCGTGGCGACTGCAGGGTGACGGCGAAGCCCATTTTGCTGTCCAAGTTAGCTTTATTACTATTAGTTCACTTCACTCTAGAGCATGTCGTTAGAACTTTCTGAAAAACATTGTAAAACGGCAATCGATTTAAAGCTTTAGCACCACAAAAAAACCCGCCCCAGCAAAGCCAGGACGGGCCAAAACCTCTAAACCGGTTTTCCCAGGCGATCAACCCACCATCAGGTAACCCCCCACGGCAGCCAGGCCAGCCCCAACCCCGCGCGCCACACGGTTGTCGGCCTTCATCAGCAGCGCCCCCAACCCACGCCCGGCAAACGTAATCCCCAGCGTCGCAATGGAGAACCCGGCCAGGTAGGCCGCCAGCATGGCGCCCGAAGGCATTTCCGTACCATGGGCATAGCCATGGAACACCATGAACGCCACAACCAGCGTACCACCCACAGCAGTAGGCAGCTTGGCCATGGCAGCGATAAGGATGCCGGCGACCATGACGGACAGGACAATACCCGTCTCAACGCCCGGCAGGGCAATTCCGGCGAAGGCAATACCAGCGCCCAGGATCATGCCGCCCACAACAAACAGCGGGGTGGCCTTTTTCATCAAGTCGCCCTGGCGGACACTCCAGAAGCCGATGGCGGCCATGGCCAGCAGGTGGTCCAGGCCGAGCATGGGGTGCAACAGGCCGCTGGTGAAGCCGCCGGTGCCGTGGCCGGTGTGGGCGGCGGCTGTGGAGGCTGTCAGCAGCAGTGCGGCGAAGGTGAGCAGTTTGGTGGTCAGTTTCATGTCGTCACTCCTGATCAGTTTGAATTCGTTGTCTTGCCTGGTATCAGGCGGAAGCGCTTAGCTTTTCCGGGCGCCGTTCGGGCAGCATGCCCTTCTCCAGGATGAAGCTGATGATGGTTTCCAGCCCTACCCCGTCGTACAGGTTGGTGAAGACGAAGGGGCGTTCACCGCGCATTTTTTTGCTGTCCCGGTCCATGACGTCGAGGGAGGCGTGCACCTGCTCCGCGATGTCGATCTTGTTGATGATGAGCATGTCGGATTTGGTGATGCCGGGGCCGCCCTTGCGGGGGATTTTGTCGCCGGCGGAGACGTCGATGACGTACAGGGTCAGGTCGCTGAGTTCGGGGCTGAAGGTGGCGCTGAGGTTGTCGCCGCCGGATTCGACCAGGACGAGTTCGAGGTCCGGGTGGCGGCTCTGGAGGTCGTCGATGGCCGCCAGGTTCATGGAGGCGTCCTCGCGGATGGCGGTGTGGGGGCAGCCGCCGGTTTCGACGCCCAGGATGCGGTCTGCGGCAAGCGCCTCGTGTTTGAGGAGGAAGTCGGCGTCTTCCCTTGTGTAGATGTCGTTGGTGACTACGGCGATGTTGTAGTGGTCCCGCAGGGCCAGGCACAGCTGGCGCAGCAGTGCGGTTTTGCCGGAGCCTACTGGGCCCCCTACTCCTACTCTCAGGCAGTGTTTCATTTTGATGCTCCTAATGCGGTGTTCTTGTCTGGGTTTCGGAGGCTGCTTTTCGGGTTCCGGGGTGGGCTGCGGGCCGAGATCCCTTTCCGGGACACGCCGTTAATACGTCCATGTAGGCTCGGAAAAAACATCCCTGTTTTTTACGGTCCCGGAAAGGGATCTCGGCCCACTGCCTTCGGACTTTGGTGCAGCTCTCCTCTTTTCTTAACTCCGGAATAATCGGGAGTACTGTGTTTCATGTAAGGCACTGGCCAGCGCCAGGCCCGGCAATATCGGTCCGAGTTCTTCGTCGGTTCTTGCCAATGCCTCGTCTACCGCCACTACCAGTTGTGGTCGTAGCTGTTCGGTCAGTCGCTGGGCAGCCGTATGGCCCAGGGGTAGTGCTTTGCAGGCGACCGCCAGCTGGTTTTCCAGCCAGGACCAGGCGAAGCCGAGCATTGTCTGGCGTACCGGGACGTGCCGTTTGTGCGCCGCCCAGGCGAACAGGGTGACGTAGCCGGGGGTGGCCGGCAGCAGGTTGCTGCTCGGGGCCAGGTCCAGGCTTTTGAGCAGCGTCAGCAGTGCCGCGCCCAGGCGGGTGTCTTCGTCCACCAGTTCGGCGGTTTCCCGGGTGGCGTGGAGCCACTGGTTCCAGTGGGCGACCGCTTGCGCATCGCCTTCTGCCCAGGCGGTCTGCAGGCGGTTCAGCAGCGGCAGTTCGCAGCGGCTGAGGCCGTCTTCCAGTACGCCTTCAATCCATTCGCCCAGTTCCTGTTCGTTGTTGACCCAGCCCAGTTCGAAGGCGCTTTCCAGGCCCTGGGACCAGGCGAAGGCGCCGATGGGCAACGCCGGGCTGACCAGTTGCATCAGGCCCAGCAGGGCCAGGTCGGCCTGTGGGTCGGTGTCAGTGCGCATGGCTATGGCCGTGTTCATGGCTGTGGTCGTGGTTATGGCCGTGACTGTGACCATGGCTTTGGCCGTCGCGGCCGGCTTTGTCGTAGGCGCCGGGTTCGGGGTCGAAGGGTGCCTGGTGGTGTTCCAGTGTCGCGCCCAGGCGTTCGGCCAGTTCTTCGAGCACGTGGTCTGGCGGAAAGCGGACCCAGCCGGCGCCGTCGCTTTCGACGCCGATGGCCAGTTGCACGTGGCGGTTGCCCAGGTGGTAGCAGAGCCTGGCCAGGGGCAGGCCTGCGTCGATGTGAGCGGTTACTACCGGCTCGTCCGCTGCTTTTATGCGGATGATCTCGCCGGTGTTGGCCTGCAGGCAGTCGCCGCTGCGAAGGACCGGGCCCCGGTCGAGGAACAGGCCGACGTCGTGGCCGGTGTCGGTGGTGGCCCGCAGGCGGCCGCGGATGCGCAGTTCCAGCGGCAGGGTCAGGGTGTCGTGGATTTCCGCCTGCTCCATGGGTTCGATGCGTTGTGTCAGTTCCAGCATGTGGTCAGTCCTCAGAACAGGTGGTAGCGCTGGGCCAGGGGCAGTTCGGTGGCCGGTTCGCAGGTGAGCAGTTCGCCGTCGGCATGCACTTCGTAGGTTTGCGGGTCTACGGTCAGGTGCGGGCAGGCGTCGTTGAGTTTGAGGTCGCCCTTGCGCACGTTGCGGACGTTTTTGCAGGCGGAGAGCGTGCTGCGCAGGCCCAGTTCCTTGCCGATGCCGGCGTCAAAAGCGGCCTGGCTGACGAAGCTGAGCCGGGTCTGGCTGGCGGCACGGCCGAAGGCGCCGAACATGGGGCGGTAGTGGACTGGCTGCGGCGTGGGAATCGACGCGTTCGGGTCGCCCATGGGTGCGGCCGCAATCATGCCACCCTTGATGATGGTGGACGGTTTGGTGCCGAAGAACGCTGGCTTCCACAGCACCAGGTCCGCCAGTTTGCCCACTTCGATGGAGCCCACGTCGTGGCCGATGCCGTGGGTGATGGCCGGGTTGATGGTGTACTTGGCGATGTAGCGTTTGGCGCGGAAGTTGTCGGTGCCCCGCTCTTCGTCTTCCGGCAGCAGGCCGCGCTGGACTTTCATTTTGTGGGCGGTCTGCCAGGTGCGGCATACCACTTCGCCTACCCGACCCATGGCCTGGGAGTCGGAGGCGATCATGGAGATCACGCCCATGTCCTGGAGGATGTCTTCTGCGGCGATGGTCTCACGGCGTATGCGGCTGTCGGCGAAGGCCACGTCTTCCGGGATGTTGGGGTCCAGGTGGTGGCAGACCATGAGCATGTCCAGGTGCTCGTCGATGGTGTTGACGGTGTAGGGCCGTGTGGGGTTGGTGGACGACGGCAGTACGTAGTCTTTGGAGCACGCGGTGATGATGTCTGGCGCGTGGCCACCGCCGGCCCCTTCGGTGTGGTAAGTGTGGATGCAGCGTTCCTTGAAGGCGGCCAGGGTGTCTTCCACAAAGCCGGACTCGTTGAGGGTGTCGGTGTGGATGGCGATCTGGACGTCGTACTTGTCGGCCACGGTCAGGCAGTTGTCGATGGACGCGGGGGTGGTGCCCCAGTCTTCGTGGAGTTTGAGGCCCATGGCGCCGTACTTGAGTTGCAGCTCCAGGGACTCGGGCAGGCTGGCGTTGCCTTTGCCGAGGAAGCCGATGTTCATGGGCATGTCGTCGACGGCCTGGAGCATTTTGCCGATGTGCCAGGGGCCGGGGGTGCAGGTGGTGGCGTTGGTGCCGGTAGCCGGGCCGGTGCCGCCGCCGAGCATGGTGGTGATGCCGCTCATCAGCGCTTCGTCGATCTGCTGGGGGCAGATAAAGTGGATGTGGGCGTCGATGCCGCCGGCGGTGAGGATTTTGCCTTCACCGGCGATGATTTCGGTGCCCGGGCCGATGACGATCTGTACGTCCGGCTGGGTGTCGGGGTTGCCGGCTTTGCCGATGGCGGCGATTCGGCCCTGCTGGATGCCGACGTCGGCTTTGACGATGCCCCACCAATCGAGTATCAGGGCGTTGGTGATGACGGTGTCCATGACGGTGTGGTCGGCCCGCTGGCTCTGGCCCATGCCATCACGGATGACTTTACCGCCGCCGAATTTCACTTCGTCGCCGTAGTGGGTGGCGTCGCTTTCCACTTCGATCCACAGTTCGGTGTCGCCCAGGCGGACGCGGTCCCCGGTGGTGGGGCCGTACATGTCGGCGTAGGCCTGTCTACTGATTTTCATGTTGTTGCCTCGCTTTCTGGATTCCGGGGGGAGGAGCCGATCGGGTAAGGCTTTCCGGGACACGCCGTAGATACGTCCCTGTAGGCTCTTCGAAAACGTCCCTGTTTTCGAAGGTCCCGGAAAGCCTTACCCGACCGTCTGCCCTGAATTTGGTTGCAGGCCTCAAAGCTTTCCCATGACTTCTGCTCGAAAGCCGTAGATCTCTCGTCCACCCGAATACGGGATCAGCGTAACTTCGCGGGTCTGGCCGGGTTCGAATCGGATCGCCGTACCAGCCGCCACGTCGAGGCGATAGCCTTTAGCCTTGGCTCGATCAAACCGGAGCGCCGGGTTGGTTTCGGCGAAGTGGTAGTGGGAGCCGACCTGGATCGGGCGGTCGCCGGTGTTGGCCACTTCGACGGTGATGCGCTCGCGGCCGGCGCAGAGTTCGATGTCGCCGTCCTGGATGTGGTATTCGCCGGGAATCATCTGCATCTCCTTAAACGATCGGGTTGTGGACCGTTACGAGTTTTGTTCCGTCCGGGAACGTTGCCTCTACCTGCACTTCGTCCACCATTTCCGCCACACCTTCCATGACGTCTTCACGGGTGAGCACTTCGCGGCCGGCGCTCATCATGTCGGCGACGCTGCGGCCTTCACGGGCGCCTTCCATGATTTCGGCGCTGATCAGGGCGACGGCTTCCGGGTAGTTGAGTTTCAGGCCCTTGGCCTTGCGCCGTTCCGCCAGCAGGGCGGCGGTGAACAGCAGTAGCTTGTCTTTGTCTCTGGGTGTCAGTTCCATCGTTTTGCTCCGATGTGTCCGGCGTTCGTTGTTTACCCCCTCTCCCCTGGAGGGAGAGGGTTGGGGAGAGGGGGGAGAGCCCCACTCCGGAGTTGGCTACCTTGGGCGCCTTTGGCGCCTCCCCCTCTCCCCGGCCCTCTCCCTCGTTGGGGAGAGGGAGTGTTTGCTCGTCCCTCTGCTTCGTCTCGTCTTGATCCCAGGCTGGCGGCCTCTTTGCTCCCTCTCCCTTGAGGGGAGAGGGCTGGGGTGAGGGTGGAGTCGGCAACTCTGTAGTCCGATCTCGGCGCCCTGCGGGCGCTCCCCCTCACCCTGGCCCATTATTCACACCTTCGGTGCTCACCCTTCGGGCCAGCCTTCGGCTGTTCTGCGCTTCGCTTGTCCCGCGTTGGGGAGAGGGGACGGTATTTCAGGCTCTCTGCTAGCCGGCTCGCTCTGCTGCAGGCTCGCGACTTTTTGCTCCCTCTCCCTTGAGGGGAGAGGGGATGATGTTTCAGACTCTCTACCTCGACCGCTAGCTGCTACGTCAGCCAGATCCTCGGTATATGGGCCGGCTGGCCGGTCAGTCTTGGTCTCAGTATTTCCCAGGCCTGTTGGCAGATGGCCCAGGCTTCGTTGCGTTCATTGCCCAGGTAGCGCAGCAGAAGGACACCTCCACGGCGGGTTACCGCCCAGCGGGGGTTGTCCGGCAGCTTGGCTCGCAGCTGCTCGATGGCGGCGGCTTCATCTTCCAGGCCCACGGTCCACAGGGTGGCCTGTACGGTGTGGCCGCCCTGCCCCCATTTGCCTTTGAAGCGGCGGTGTTTGGGGTCCAGGGTCTGGCGTTCCTGCCATACGGGTACGCCGCCACGGGTGAGCTGGAAGCGTTGCTCCAGCTGGCCGGTGGCGAAGGGCAGTTCGCTGGCCGGGCGACCCAGGGCGAGCACTTCCCAGCCGATGCACTGGCTGCGGCTGCCCATGTCAATGGTGGTGGTCTGGGTGCCCCGGGAGCCGTCGAAGGCGAGGGTTTCCTGGGGCAGGTATTCCAGGGTGCCGCCGTCTTCCACAGTCAGGTGCACGTGTTGCGCCCAGGCAACGCCGTGGCTGTCGGCCTTGTAGAGTTTGGCGGCGGCCGGGGTGGTCAGCAGGGCGTGGGCACCGGTGCCAACCGTGGCGTTGATCTGCAACGCGTCGCCGCTGACCAGTCCGCCTGGCGGGTGCAGCAGGTAGACGTGGCAGCAGCCATGGCGGCCTTCCGGGTAGAAGGGTCGCTGCACCCGCAATGGTCCTTGGTGCCGGGCCGTGGCCATGCGGGTGACCGGGCGGCCGTTCTGTTGCCGGCCTTCGAAGCCCAGGGTCAGGCTGGCGGCCCAGTGGCGGCCCTGGTCGAAGCGGTGGCCGGAGTTGGCGACCTCCGGTAGCGGCTGGTAGATGGTCATACCGTCAGGTATTGCTTGATGAGTGCATCGGACAGCTCGGCAATCTCGCCCCCGGCCATGCGGCGGCCCCGGTCGATGATGGCGAAGCGGTCGGCGAATTTGCGGGCGAAGGGGAGCTTCTGCTCCACCAGCAGCACGGTCAGGCCGTCTTCGGCGATCAGCCGGCGAATGACTTCGCCGATCTGGGTGACGATGTTGGGCTGGATGCCCTCCCCCGGTTCGTCCAGGATCAGCAGCCGGGGCTCAAGGACCAGGGCGCGGCCGATGGCCAGTTGTTGTTGCTGGCCGCCGGAGAGGTCGCCGCCGCGGCGGTTTTTCATTTCCTTGAGTACCGGGAACAGTTCGTAGACGCGCTCGGGGATGGCTTTCTGGCCATCACCCCGGGCTGCCAGGCCGGTGCGCAGGTTCTCTTCCACGGTAAGCAGCGGGAAGATCTGGCGCCCCTGGGGCACGTAGCCGATGCCCAGGCGGGCGCGCTGCTCCAGCGGCTGTTTGGTGAGTTCCACGTCGTCGGCAAAGCGGATACTGCCGTCAGCCACGGTTTCCTCGCCCATGACGCATTTCATCAGGGTGGTCTTGCCCACGCCGTTGCGGCCCATGACGCAGGTGCATTGCCCCTGCGGCACATCCAGATTCAGGTCCCAGAGGGTGTGGCTTTCGCCGTAAAACTGGTTCAGTTTCTCAATCTGCAACATCAGGCTTCCTCCCCCAGGTACACCTTGATCACTTCCGGGTCATTGGAGACCTGGTCCATGGTGCCTTCCGCCAGCACACTGCCCTGGTGCAGCACGGTGACCTTGCGGGCGATGGAGCGAACAAAGCCCATGTCGTGTTCCACTACCACCACGGACTGCTTGCCCGCCAGGCTGGTGAGCAGCTCGGCGGTGCGCTCCATTTCCTGTTCGGTCATGCCGGCCACGGGTTCGTCCACCAGCAGCAGCCGGGGCTTCTGGGCCAGCAGCATGCCGATTTCCAGCCACTGCTTCTGGCCATGGGAGAGGATGCCGGCGGGGCGGTCCCGCAGATCCTGCAGATGGATGGTTTCCAGCACTTCGTCGATACGCTCGCGATGCTCCGGCTTCAGGGTGGCGGTCAGTGTGGGGAACACCCGCTTGTCAGCCGCCATGGCCAGTTCCAGGTTCTCGAACACGGTCAGGGCTTCGAACACCGTGGGCTTCTGGAACTTGCGGCCGATGCCCAGGCTGGCGATTTCCGGCTCGCTCATGGTGAGCAGGTTATGGCGGCTGCCGAACCAGACGGAACCCGTATCAGGCGTGGTCTTGCCGGTAATGATATCCATCATGGTGGTCTTGCCGGCGCCGTTCGGGCCGATGATGCAGCGCAGCTCGCCGTCGTCGATGGTGAGGTTGAGGTTGTTGATGGCCCTGAAGCCGTCAAAGCTGACGTTGACGTCTTCCAGGTACAGGATCGGGCCGTGGCGGACGTCCACCGGGGAATCGGTGGGCGTCAGGAAGTTGAAGACCCGGTCCCGGGCGGCCAGTTCGGTCATGATGCTCATGCGGTGGCCTCCGCGGTGGTAGTGGATTCAGTCGGGCCGTCGCCGCCATCCCTGGACTTGCGGCGCTTTTTCAGCAGGCCGGCGATGCCCTGGGGCAGGAACACGGTGACCAGCACGAACAGGGCACCCAGGGCGAACAGCCAGGCGTCCGGCATTACGCCGGTGAATACGGTCTTGGCGTAGTTCACCAGGATGGCGCCGATCACCGCACCGTAGAGGGTGGCGCGGCCGCCCAGGGCTACCCACACCACGATCTCGATGGAGAAGATGGGGGAGAATTCGCTGGGGTTGATGATGCCCACCTGGGGCACGTAGAGCGCGCCGGCGACGCCCGCCAGCATGGCGGACACCACGAACACGAACAGCTGCACCCGCTCGACCCGGTAACCGAGGAATCGTGTGCGGGCCTCGGCGTCACGACAGGCCACGCTGACCCGCCCCAGCTTGCTGGTGACGATGCCCCGGCACACCACATAGCCGATGGCCAGGGCGATGCCGGTGGCAATGAACAGCCCCAGTCGGGTGGCGTCGGTGCGCAGGTTGAAGCCGAGGATGTCCTTGAAGTCGGTCAGGCCGTTGTTGCCGCCAAAGCCCATCTCGTTGCGGAAGAAGGCCAGCATCAGGGCGAATGTCAGCGCCTGGGTGATGATGGACAGGTAGACGCCGGTCACCCGGGAGCGGAAGGCCAGCCAGCCGAACACCAGCGCCAGGGCACCGGGCGCCAGCAGCACCATGGCAAAGGCGAACCAGGCCATGTCGAAGCCGTGCCAGTACCAGGGCAGCTCCTGCCAGTTCAGGAACACCATGAAGTCCGGCAGGATGGGGTCACCGTAGGTGCCCCGGTCGCCGATCTGGCGCATCAGGTACATGCCCATGGCGTAACCGCCGAGGGCGAAGAAGGCACCATGGCCCAGGCTGAGAATACCCAGGTAGCCCCACACCAGGTCCACGGCCACCGCCAGCAGCGCATAACACAGGTACTTGCCCAACAGGGTGACGGTATAGGCCGAGACGTGCAGTGGGTTGCCTTCCGGCAGCGCCAGGTGCAGTACGGTTACCACAATCAGGGCAAGGAACAGGATGCCCAGGAACAATTGCGTCGAGCGTTCCTGCAAGGGTCTAGTAAGCCACATAACGTATCCCTTCAATCGTTTGTTCTGGTCCACTGCGGGTGACGGTATTGTTGATACAGGACACGTCTAACCCTCCGCGGCCCGGCCTTTCTGGGGGAACAGTCCCCGCGGCCGCTTCTGGATGAACAGGATGATGAACACCAGCACGATGATCTTGGCCAGCACGGCACCCGCCCAGGGTTCCAGCAGCTGGTTGATGGTGCCCAGGGTCAGGCCGGCCACCAGGGTGCCCCAGAGATTGCCGACACCGCCGAAGACCACCACCATGAAGGAATCGATGATGTAGTTCTGGCCCAGGTTGGGGCCCACGTTGGTGAGCTGTGACAGGGCCACGCCCGCCAGCCCGGCCACACCGGAGCCCAGGGCGAAGGTCATGATGTCGACACGGGTGGCCTTGATGCCCATGGAACGGGCCATGGCCCGGTTCTGGGTGACGGCGCGCACTTCCAGCCCCAGGCGGGTGCGGCGCATGATCAGCATCAGGGCGGCAAACACCACCAGGGCGAAACCCAGCACGTACAGGCGGTTGAGGGTCAGCGACAGGGCGTCGTTGATGACCAGCGAGCCGCTCATCCACTCCGGCGTGACCACGGTGCGGTTCAGGGGCGAGATCACGGTACGCACCAGTTGCTGCAGGATCAGGCTGACCCCGAAGGTGGCCAGCAGGGTTTCCAGGGGCCGCCCCTTGAGGAACTGGATAACGCTGCGCTCGATGGCAATGCCTGCCAGCGCCGCCACCAGGAAGCCGGCGGGAATGGACAGGATCAGCGCCAGGCCCGGCTGGCCCGGCAGCAGTTGCTGCATGCCCCAGGTGGTGTAGGCACCCAGCATGATCAGCTCGCCATGGGCCATGTTGATCACGCCCATAACGCCAAAGGTGATGGCCAAGCCGATGGCGGCGAGCACCAGCACGGAGCCCAGGGACAGGCCGAAGTAGAGCGTCTCGGCGGCCCGGTTCAGTTTCAGTTTCTGTTCGATGGAGGCCAGCGCCTTTTCAGCCGCTGCCCGGAAGGCGGGGTCGTCCGAGGCGACAGCACTGTTGAGTGCGGCCCGGGCCCGCGGGTGCAGGCTGCCGGAGAGTACCTCGACGGCTTCCACACTGCCCTGCTCTTCCACCTGATAGATGGCGACGGCCTGCTCCAGGCGGCTGCGGACCGCAGCGTTGGGCTCTTCTTCAATGCGGGCAGTGACATCGTCGATCACCGCGTCGTCCACCTTGCCCATCAGATCCAGGGCGGCGGTTTCACGAACGTCGACGTTGTCGGAATACAGGTCGAGCATGGCCAGTACACCGGCCAACTGACGACGTACCGCGTTGTTGATGGCAATCCGGTCCAGGTCCCGACGGGACATTTCCCCCAGGTCTTCTCCGGTCAGGGCGTCGGCCACTTCCCAGTCGCGACCGCGGTTGTTCAGCACAATCACGATCTGGCCGGTGTCTTTTACCTGACTCAAGCGATTGTTGCCGTAGGCTTCCAACCAGGCGCGGGCGCGTTCATGGCCGCTGGTGGCGATGGCCTTGATGGCCGCTTCGGTATCCCGGGGCGAGGCGTCGGACAGCTGCTCCAGCAGTGCCTCTGGGGTCTGGTCCTGCTGGGCCGAGGCGATGCCCACGGGCGTGATCAGCAAGACCATAAGGAAGAAGGTGAGCCCTCGGAGGATGCTCATGGTGTCGTCCTGTCTGGTGTCTGGATGGATTGAGATCAGGGGGTCATACCGGGGCGGCTGCACCGCCCCGGCGGGTCACTTATTCGGCAGCCGCGGCCTGCTCACCGGCAGACGCGCCACACTTGCCTTCCTTGACGTTGAAGTTGCCGCAGCGCATCGGGGCGCGCCAGTCGGCAATCAGGTCACGGGAACCCGGCAGGAAGTCTGACCAGGCATCACCAGCCACCGTGGCCGGGGTTTTCCAGACCACAGAGAACTGGCCGTTGTCCTGGATCTCACCAATCAGTACCGGTTTGGTGATGTGGTGGTTGGGCATCATGGTGGCGTAGCCACCGGTCAGGTTGGGAACGGTGACACCGATGATGGCGTCCTTGACCGCGTCCACGTCGGTGGTTTCAGCCTTCTTGACCGCCTGCACCCACATGTTGAAGCCGATGTAGTGGGCTTCCATCGGGTCGTTGGTGACCGCTTCCTCGTCACCGGTGTACTCGATCCACTGGTCGATGAAGTCGTAGTTGGCGTCGGAATCCACGCTCATGAAGTAGTTCCAGGCGGCCAGGTGACCCACCAGCGGTCCGGTGTCGATACCGGACAGTTCCTGCTCACCCACGGAGAAGGCGACAACCGGAATATCGGTGGACGAGATGCCCTGGTTGCCCAGCTCACGGTAGAAGGGCACATTGGCATCACCGTTGATGGTGGAAACCACGGCGGTTTTCTTGCCGGCGGAACCGAAGGTCTTGATGTCAGACACAATGTTCTGCCAGTCGGAGTGGCCGAACGGAGTGTAGTTGATCATGATGTCTTCTTTCGCCACACCCTGATCCATCAGGTAGGTTTCCAGGATCTTGTTGGTGGTGCGCGGGTAGACGTAGTCGGTGCCCGCCAGTACCCAGCGCTCGACACCGATTTCGTTCATCAGGTAATCCACCGCCGGGATGGCCTGCTGGTTGGGCGCGGCGCCGGTGTAGAAGACGTTCTCGGAAGACTCTTCACCTTCGTACTGGACCGGGTAGAACAGCAGGCCGTTCAGCTCTTCAACCACCGGCAGTACCGACTTACGGGACACAGAGGTCCAGTTGCCGAAGATGACGTCCACTTTTTCCTGAGCCAGCAGCTCACGGGCCTTTTCCGCAAACAGGGGCCAGTTGGAGGCGGGGTCAACCACCACGGCTTCCAGCTCACGGCCCAGCAGGCCGCCTTCGGCATTCTGCTTCTCGATCAGCATTTCCACGGTGTCTTTCAGGGCGGTCTCGCTGATCGCCATGGTGCCGGACAGGGAGTGGAGCACACCTACCTTGATGGGATCTTCCTCGGCATGGACGACAGTCGCGCCGGCACCCAGTACCGCAGCCGCTACAACGCTGGCCAGTTGTTTCTTGAATGTTGTCACGTGCATATCCTCGCAGTTTCAGTTGTTTGTGCGCTTCTTTGGCGCGGGGCGGATTTCATCCATCCGCCTTGTGCACTGAGATTTGCAAGTGATATGCCAGCAATGACAATTATTACTTTTTCTCTCTAAAACAATGGCCTGTAAATCAGGTGGGCCATCTGGGCGTTTTTCCTGGCACGATTATAGTGCGCCACCTCCAGGCCATCGCACCAGATTCGTTCGGTCATCCGGCCCAATGTTCTTATTTGGTGCGCCCGGGTGGCCAGCTCCTCATTACCGTGCCCACTTTTAAGTCGCTGGCCGGTTCGCCGGCCGGACGGCCCCAAAAACCCGGGCACACCGCCCTTTTTTGCGTGTTAACCGGAACTAGTGATCCATTCACTCTGTCATTCTGTAAATGACTAAAATTGACAACTAAAAGCCGAGGTTGCCAGAGCGTCATGCTGTTAGCGGTCTTGTCGGGGTTCCTGCTTGCGGTTCTGACACCACTTCTTCATCGCCTGTCCGGGCACGCGCTGGGGTGGGTGCTGGCGCTTTTGCCCGCCAGCCTGGCGATCTACTTTGGCTCTCTTGTTCCCCTGGTCAGCGACGGCGGCTCGTTGGTTGTGGAATACCCCTGGCTGCCGGGACTAGACATCACCCTGGATTTCCTGGTGGATGGTCTGTCACTGGTCTTTGCCCTGCTGATCAGTGTCATCGGTACTTTTGTGCTGATCTATGCCGGCGCCTATCTGCGGGGCCACCCCTACCTGGGGCGTTTCTTCGTCATCATTCTGGCCTTCATGGCCTCCATGCTTGGCCTGGTGCTGTCAGACAACCTGCTGACCCTGTTCGTGTTCTGGGAACTGACCAGTATTACCTCCTATTTGCTGATTGGCTTTGACCACGACCGCGCCGATGCCCGCAAGAGCGCCCTGCAGGGCCTTTTCGTTACCACGGCCGGCAGCCTGGCGCTGATGGCGGGGCTGATCCTGCTGGCCATGATGACCGGCAGTTACTCCCTCAGCGACATACTGGCCTCCAGCGACCCGCTCCATGAGCATGCGCTTTACGCGGGTATGGTGGTCTGCATCCTGGCCGGGGCACTGACCAAGTCAGCCCAGGTGCCGTTCCATTTCTGGCTTCCCAATGCGATGGCGGCGCCGACCCCGGTTTCCGCCTACCTGCACTCGGCCACCATGGTGAAGGCCGGCATCTACCTGATGGCCCGTCTCAATCCGGCCCTGGGGGAAGGGGCGCTGTGGGGCACGCTGCTGATGGGCTTTGGCGCCGCCACCATGATCGTGGGCGCCTGGTTCGCCTTCACCAGCACCGGCATCAAGAAGGTGCTGGCCTATTCCACGGTGATGACCCTGGGTACCCTGACCATGCTGATCGGAGTGGGTACGGAACTGGCGCTAACGGCCTTCATCGGGGTGCTGGTGGCCCACTCCCTGTACAAGGGCGCGCTGTTCATGGTTGCCGGCATAGTGGACCACGCCACTGGCACCAAGGACCTGCGGGAGCTGGGCGGGCTGCGCAGGCGGATGCCGGCGACCACGGCGTTCGCCCTGCTCGCCGCCATGTCCATGGCCGGGTTGCCACCGCTGTTCGGGTTTATTGCCAAGGAGCTGACGCTGGAGGCGGTGCTGACGACGCCTTTGTGGTCGGCGTTTCTGACCCTGGCGGTTGTGCTTGCCTTTATGCTGGTGGTCGGCGTCGCCGCCCTGGTGTCGGTAAAGCCCTTCTTCGGTGCGGTGACGGCGACCCCCAGGACACCCCATGAGGCCCCCATCGCCATGCTGGCGGGGCCGGTGGCGCTGTCGTTGGCAGCGCTGGCTTTTGGCCTGGCGCCCCACCTGCCGGAAACCGCCATCCTGCAGGCCGCGATGGGTGCTGTTGCCGGCGCGCCTGTGGATTCCTACCTGGCCCTCTGGCACGGCATCAATGTGCCCCTGGTGCTATCGGTGGTGAGCCTGGTGACCGGTGTTGTGCTTTACCGCCTGTGGCCGCGAATCCAGCCTGACCTGAACGCGATCAATACCGCGGCGGCCCGCTATGGCCCCGAGGCGACCTATTTCCGGTTCATGGAGGGCATCAGTGCGCTTGCCAGCTGGCAGACCCGGCGCCTGCAGAACGGCGTGCTGGGGCATTACCTGCTGGTGCTGGTTGCCGTCACCTTTGGGCTGACGGGGCTGACCCTGGTGCTGCGGCATGAGATTTCCCTTGGTTTCAACCTGTCCGGCAGTCGTTTCTACGAGTGGGGCATCGCGGCGTTGCTGGTGGCGTCCGCCGTCTTCGCCAGCCGTACCCGTTCGCGCCTTGGCTCCGTGGCTTCCCTGGGGGTGCTGGGGTTTTCGGTCGCCCTGGTGTTCATTCTTTTCAGCGCTCCGGACCTGGGTATTACCCAGCTGCTGGTGGAGACCCTGACCGTGGTCCTGCTGGTACTTGTGCTGTTCAGACTGCCGGAATTCGTCAGCCTTTCCTCGCGCTTTGAGCGGTTCCGGGACCTGACCATAGCCATCCTGGCCGGGGTGGTGGTAACCCTGCTGATGCTGGCCGGACTGGAGACCCGCTACTTCGAGTCGATTTCCGCCTACTACAGCGAGAATGCGGCACCGTTGGCCCAGGGTCGCAATATCGTCAACGTGATACTGGTGGACTTCCGCGCCCTGGATACCCTGGGTGAGATCTTTGTACTCGCCCTGGCAGCGATCGGCATCCACAGCATGCTCAAGCTCAAGGCGGAGGACCAGCACCGGCCATGAAGTCCAACACCCTGATCCTGCATACCGCCGCCCTGTTCATCATGCCCCTACAGCTGATGTTCTCGGTATTCCTGCTGTTACGGGGGCACGACGAGCCAGGAGGCGGCTTTATCGGTGGCCTGGTGGCGGCCAGTGCCTTTGTGATCCACGCCTTTGCCTTTGGCCAGGACGCCACCCGCAAGATCATGCGGGTCTGGCCCGGTGATTTCCTGGCGGCGGGCCTGTTGCTGGCCCTGGCGTCCACCCTGCCGGCCCTGCTTGCCGGCCAGCCCATCCTGACGGCGCACTGGTGGCCTATTCCGTTGCCGGGGGAGGGCTATTTCAAGCTGTCGTCGGTACTGATTTTTGATGTCGGAGTCTACCTGGCGGTGCTGGGCACCATAACCATATTCGTGATCGGACTGATGGAGGCAGAGCAATGAAGCCACGGGAACGGTTCCGGCCAGAGGTCCGGCACGTCGTTGGGCCGCCCCGGGGGAGGTCGCCATGGAAAGCCTGATGGCCTACGTGGTGGGCATCCTGTTTGCGGCCGCCATCTACATGATGTTGCGCCGCTCCATTGTGAAGCTGGTGATTGGCCTGATCCTGCTGAGCAATGCCGCCAACCTGCTTATCTTCGTGATGGCGGGCATGACCCGGGGGTCGCCCCCGCTGATCCCGGAAGGCGCGCTGGCGCCGGCGGCCACCGTGGCCGACCCGTTGCCCCAGGCGCTGATTCTGACCGCTATCGTGATTGCCTTTGGTGTGCTGGCGTTCTCGGTGGTGCTGATTCGCCGGGCGTACGAAGTGGTCGGAACGGATGACCTGGACCAGATGAAGGATACCGACACTTGATTCCGGAACTTGCGCTTCCCATCCTGATCCCCCTGTTTGCCGGCGCCCTGTCGCTGGCCCTGTGGCGCTCGGTACGCAGCCAGCGGGTGCTGGCGGTGCTGTCGACGCTGGCCATGCTGGCGAGCGGTATCGGGTTGCTCCGCAGCACCCTGGAGCAGGGCTTCATGGTGATGGAGGTGGGCAGCTGGCCAGCCCCGTTCAGTATTGTGCTGGTGGCCGACGTGTTTGCCGCCATCATGGTGGTGCTCAATGGCATCATCGGGCTGGCCATTGCGGTCTATTCTCTCGCCTCAACACCCCGGGGCCATGAGAAGTTCGGCTACTATCCCCTGATGCACCTGCTGCTGGCCGGTGTGGGCGGCGCCTTCCTGACCGGCGATATCTTCAACCTGTTCGTGTGGTTCGAGGTGATGCTGCTGGCCTCGTTCGCCCTGCTCACCCTGGGCGGCGAAAAGGCGCAGATGGAGGGGGCCATCAAGTATGTGACCCTGAACCTTTTCTCGTCTGCCATCTTCCTGTCCGCCGTGGGCCTGCTCTACGGCACGCTTGGCACACTCAACATGGCGGACATCGCGCAGAAAGTGGCCACGCTGGAGGACGCCGGCATGGTTACCGTGATCTCCATGATGTTCATGGTGTCGTTCGGCATCAAGGCCGCAGCCTTCCCGCTGTTTTTCTGGCTGCCAGCGTCCTACCACACCCCCCCAGGTGGCGGTGTCGGCACTGTTCGCCGGGCTGCTCACCAAGGTGGGGGTGTACGCCCTGTTCCGGGTGTTTACGCTGATGTTTACCCAGGATGTCGGCTATACCCACAGCATCCTGCTCTGGGCCGCCGCGCTGACCATGGTCACCGGCGTGCTGGGAGCCGCCGCCCAGTTCGAGTTCCGCCGCATTCTGTCGTTCCACATCGTCAGCCAGATCGGCTACATGATCCTGGGGCTGGCGCTTTACACGCCGCTGGCGATCATTGGCGGCATTTTCTACGTCATGCACCACATTATTGTGAAGACCAACCTGTTCCTGGTCAGTGGCATCGTCTACCGCATGCTGGGCAGTTACGAACTGAAGGACCTGGGTGGGGTCTATCGCTACAGGCCGCTGCTGGCGGTGCTGTTCCTGATTCCCGCCCTGTCGCTGGCGGGTGTGCCGCCGCTGTCCGGGTTCTTCGGCAAGGTGATCCTGATCCGCGCCGGTCTTGAGGCCGGGGCATGGGTGATTGCGGGCATCACCCTGGTGGTGGGCCTGCTGACGCTCTACTCCATGGTCAAGATCTGGGCGGAGGTCTTCTGGAAGCCGGTTCCGGCGCACGTCACCGACACCGGCAGACTGGAGGGCACCGAAAAGCTGGCGCAGCATTCCTGGGCCTACTACCTGCCGGTGGTCAGCCTGGCGACCTGCACAGTGCTCATCGGGCTGTGGGGGCAGCCGCTGTTTGAACTGGCGGAAACCGCCGCCGGCCAGCTGCTCAACCCACAGGGTTATATCGATGCGGTATTGGGTGAAAGAACCGGAGGGGTAACGCGGCCATGATCGGCTTCTTCTGCAATGTCATGCTGGCCCTGGCCTGGGTGGCCCTGAGCGGTTCCTTCACGGCGCTCAATTTCTTCGTGGGTTTCGCGTTCGGCTTCCTGGCACTGATGACGCTACAGGGCCAGGTCGCCGTCCTGGACGGCTACGCAAAGCGTGTGGCCCGCTGTGTCGCTTTCGTCGGCTACTTCGTGGTCGCCCTGTTCAAGGCCAATTTCCGGGTCGCCTACGACGTCGCCACACCGGTGTGGTACATGAAACCCGGCGTTATCGGGCTGCCGCTGGAGGCACGCACAGACACCGAAATCATGTTTCTTTCGAGCCTGATATCCCTGACCCCGGGCACCCTGAGCCTGGATGTGTCAGACGATCGCAGGGTGCTGTTTATTCATGCCATGTTCCTGCAGGACGAAGAGGCTCTGCGCGCCGAGCTGAAAGACCTTGAACACCGACTGCTGAACATCATGCGCTAGGGAGGCAGACTTGCTGATCATTGCTATCAAGATTGTCTATGTGATGCTGTCACTGTCGTTGCTGATGGCTTTTATCCGGCTCAGCAGGGGCCCCTCGCTGCCGGACCGGGTCGTCTCCCTCGAGCTGATCGCCTCGATCGTGGTGGCCTTTGTGGGTGTTCACGCCATTGATTCCGGCGTCTCCAGCCTGCTGGATGTTGCCATAGTGCTTGCCCTGACCTCTTTCCTGGCGGCGGTGGGCTTTGCGAGATTCCTGGAACGGGGAGGCCCGAGATGATGGAGTGGCTGGTCGCGATCTTTCTGCTTGCCGGCAGTACATTCGTGCTGCTGGCGGCTGTGGGTATTGTCCGCCTGCCGGACCTGGCCACCCGGATGCACGCCTCCACCAAGGCCGGCGCCCTGGGCGCCATGATGATCATGGCCGCCGTGGCTGTGCACTATCTGGATCAGCCGGCCGTGGTCACCCGGGCAATCGCCATTGTGATCTTCATCCTGATTACCGCCCCGATTGCCGCCCATGTCATTGGCCGCGCCGGATACTTCATCGGCATCCCGCTGTGGGAGGGCACCATCAAGGACGAACTGCGGGACCGCTATGACCCGGAAACCCACGCGCTGGGGAGCGGACTTGCGCCCCGACAGGACGATGGCAACGGCCCTGCACCGCACAGGCCCGATGATCCGCCGCGAGACCACTGATCGTACCTGCCCCTCTGTTACACCGCCCAAAAGCCGCGGTTCCGGATAGCGGCGCCTGACGTTTCCCTGCTTCTCCCGCCTGATCGCGCCAGACAACTCTGGCCTTTGGTTAGCGGAAAACTTGACCTGCGTCAGTCGCCACGTATGATCTGGACCGTGCACCAACAAGGAGTCGCAATGATTCTTCAGCCCCGTTCTGCCCCTTACCGGCCAATGCCAGGCATGAACCCGGCCCTGTCGCACGTGCCCGCCGTACACCTGAGCGGCCGCCTGCCCTATTTTCCGGACCCGCCCGCTGGCCGGTAGCGGGCCGTTGGTGCCGGGGCACCAAGGCTGCTTTACTGATCGAATGACCCGACGGGGACGCCGGGGCGCAGCAAGGTCGCTGCCCGCCACAAATCAGAAGAAACGGAAAACGAGGTTGCGATGACACTGTCGCTGGTGGTGCTACTACCATTTCTGGGGGCCATTGCCGCGCCCCTGTTCGCCCAGGCCGGGCGAACAGCCATTGCCATAGCCTCTTCAGTGCCCGCACTGCTGGCACTGGCCACCCTGTTCCCCATGTGGAGCACCCTGGCGGAGGGCGGAACCATCGTCCAGACGCTGGAATGGCTACCCCAGCTTGGCATCAACGTCAGTTTCCGGCTGGATGGCCTGTCGCTGATGTTCGCGCTGCTGATCCTGGTGATCGGCTTGCTGATCATCCTTTACGCCCGCTACTACCTGAAGGCCAGCGAGAACGTCGGCAAGTTCTACGCCATGCTGCTGTGCTTCATGGGCTCCATGCTAGGCATTGTGCTGTCCAGCAACCTGTTGCTGATGATGGTGTTCTGGGAGCTCACCAGCCTGACTTCATTCCTGCTGATCAGTTTCTGGAACCACAAGCAGGATGCCCGCCGTGGTGCCCGGATGGCCCTGGCCATTACCGGTGGCGGCGGCCTGGCGCTGCTGGCCGGCATCCTGCTGATCGGGCGCATTGTTGGCTCCTTCGAGCTGGATGCGGTGCTGGCCGCCGGCGACCAGATCAAGGCCCACGCCCTCTACCCCTACGCCCTGACGCTGGTGCTGCTGGGTGCCTTTACCAAATCCGCCCAGTTCCCGTTCCATTTCTGGCTACCCCACGCCATGCAGGCGCCCACGCCGGTATCCGCGTACCTGCACTCCGCCACCATGGTGAAGGCGGGTATCTTCCTGATGGCGCGGCTGTATCCGGCACTGGCGGGCACCGAACAGTGGTTCTTCATGGTCAGCTTCACCGGCATGGCCACCCTGCTGATCGGCGCCTACATTGCGTTGTTCAAACATGACCTCAAGGGCCTGCTGGCATATTCCACGGTCAGTCATCTGGGCCTGATCACCCTGCTGCTGGGCATGGGCACGCAACTGGCGGCGGTGGCCGCGCTGTTCCATATCATCAACCATGCGATCTTCAAGGCGTCGCTGTTTATGGCCGCCGGTATCATCGACCACGAGACCGGCACCCGGGATATGCGGCAGATCAACGGGCTCTGGAAGTACATGCCCCACACCGCCACCCTGGCCATGGTGGCGGCGGCCTCCATGGCCGGGGTACCCCTGCTGAACGGCTTCCTGTCCAAGGAGATGTTCTTCGCCGAGGCCCTGAGCCTGAACCTGCCCGGCATCTGGGCCTGGATTCCGCCCATTGTGGCCACCCTGGCGGGCGTGTTTGCGGTGGCCTATTCGGCGCGCTTTATCCACGATGTGTTCTTCAACGGCGCCCCTCGAAACCTTCCTGTGTTCCCGCCCCATGAGCCGCCCCGGTACATGAAGATTCCGGTGGAGATCCTGGTGGTGGCCTGCATTCTGGTGGGGCTGTTCCCGGCCTTTTCCGTGGGCCCGCTGCTTCATGCCGCAGCCGCGGCCACCCTGGGTGGCCAGGTTCCGGATTACGGCCTGGCGGTGTGGCATGGTTTCAACCTGCCATTGATGATGAGCTTTGCGGCCTTCCTCGGCGGCCTGATCATGTATCACTACCGGCAGGCGTTCTTCGATTTCCATGACCGGTTCAAGGAGATCGACGAGAAAGCGGTCTTCGAGGCCGCGGTGACCTGGCTGGTGAACCGCGCCCGCCGCCTGACCGCCCTGCTGGAGAATGGCTCTCTGCAGCGCTACGCCATGCTGCTGGTGCTCAGCGCCGTGGTGGTCGCCCTGGCCCCACTCTGGGGCATGGGCCTGATTGGCAGTAACGGACTGACGCCCATCGACTGGCCCAGTGCCATTGGTGCCGCCATCCTGATCTTCTGCACGCTGGCCACGGTCTATATCCGGCGGGAGCGACTGACCGCGCTGATCATGCTGAGCGTGGTGGGACTGTTCGTGTCCCTGACCTTTGCCCGCCTGTCCGCCCCGGACCTGGCCATGACCCAGATCTCGGTGGAGGTAGTCACCATTGTGCTGCTGATGCTGGCACTGTTCTACCTGCCGTCGTGGACACCGTCAGAGGGTTCGAAGGCACGCCACACCCGTGACCTGATCATCGCCGGCGTGGCGGGTGCAGGCATGGCGGCGGTCACGCTGGCCATGCTGACCAGCCCGTTCAGCTCCATCTCCGACTACTTCATCGAGAACAGCAAACCCGGCGGTGGTGGCACCAACGTGGTCAATGTGATCCTGGTGGACTTTCGGGGCTTTGATACCCTGGGCGAGATCACCGTGCTGGCCATTGCCGCCCTGGGCATCTACGCCATGCTGCGTAACCGTGAGCTGCAGGCTCCGCCCACCGACGGCCAGGGCCACCCCTGGGCGTTTGACGCGCACCCCACCATGCTCAAGCAGATGTCACGGCCGCTGCTGCCACTGGCGCTGATGGTGTCGGCGTACATCTTCCTGCGTGGGCACAACCTGCCCGGTGGTGGCTTTATCGCCGGGCTGGTTACTGCCATCGCGCTGCTGATCCAGTACATTGCCAGCGGCGACAACTGGACCCAGGCCCGGGTCAATGTGCGTTATCACAACGTGCTCGCCCTCGGGCTGTTCTTCGCGACGGTGGCAGGCGCCGGCAGCCTGGTGTTCGACTATCCGTTCCTGACCTCCACCTTCACGTACCTGAAGTGGCCCGTCGTGGGCAAGTTCGAGGTGGCATCGGCGCTGGTCTTCGACCTCGGCGTGTACCTGACGGTGGTAGGCGCCACCCTGCTGGCACTGGTCAGCCTGGGCAGGCTGACACCCAGCGGTCGGCCCATGAGCCGAACCGAAGCACGGGAGGAGTCATAACCCATGGAAATCACCTACGCACTGATTATCGGGTCACTTACCTTTGCCGGGGTGTACATGGTGCTCCGCGCCCGTACCTTCCCGGTGGTGGTGGGGCTGACCCTGCTGTCCTATGGGGTGAACCTGTTCCTGTTCTCCACCGGTCGCCTGATGAGTGGTGGCCAGCCGATTATCGGCAGCACCGAGGTCTATTCCGACCCCCTGCCCCAGGCACTGGTGCTGACCGCGATTGTGATCGGCTTTGCCATGACCGCCTTCGCGGTGGTGCTGGCCCTGCGCGCCAAGGCCGACACGGGTAATGACCACGTCGACGGCACCCGCCGCTTTGACCTGCCGGACGAGCCCACGACCGACGACCAGCCCAGGGAGGAGACCGGCCAATGAACCACTGGCTTATCGCGCCGATCCTGATCCCGCTGATTGGCGGCTTCCTGCAGATCTTCCTGGGCTATGCGCCCCTTAGGCTTCGCCGTACGCTGGGACTGATCACCACGGGGCTGTTGCTGGTCAGCACCATCTTCCTGTTGGTACTGGCCACTGACGGCAGCTACCGCGTCTACGCCTTTGGCAACTGGGCCCCGCCCTTCGGCATCGTGATGGTGCTGGACAGGCTGTCGGCGCTGATGCTGTTTGTCACGGCATTGCTGGGGTTGTTCAGCCACCTCTATTCCATGGGCCGCACCGATGTGGACAGCCGCCAGTTCCACGCCCTGTTCCTGTTCCAGCTCATGGGCCTGAATATCGCCTTCCTGACCGGCGACCTGTTTAACCTGTTCGTGGCGTTCGAGGTGCTGCTGATTGCCTCCTACGGTCTGCTGCTCCACGGCGAGGGCAAGGCGCGCACCATCCCGGGGCTGCACTACGTGGTGCTCAACCTGGTGGGCTCCGCCATGTTCCTGATTGCCGTGGGCATGATCTACAGCGTGACCGGCACCCTCAACATGGCGGACCTGGCCGTGACTATCCCAACCCTGGCAGCCGACAAGCTGCCACTGGTGGAAGCCGGCGGCATGATCCTGCTGGTGGTTTTCGCCCTGAAGGCCGCCCTGCTGCCGCTGACTTTCTGGCTGCCGAAGGCCTACGCCGCCGCCACCGCCCCGGTGGCCGCCCTGTTCGCGGTGATGACCAAGGTGGGTGTGTACGCCATTATCCGCGTTTATACACTGATCTTCGGTGAAAATGCCGGTGCCCTGGCGAACCTGGGTATGGACTGGGTGTTCCCGCTGGCATTGCTGACCATCGTCATGGGCATGATCGGCATGATCGGCTCCGCCGGCCTGCGAACGCTGGTGGCGTGGCAGGTGGTGGTGTCCGTGGGCACGATTCTGGCAGCATTTTCACTGCTCAGTGAGGCCGGCCTGTCGTCTGCCCTGTTCTATATGGTGCACACCACCTGGGTAGCCGCCGGACTGTTCCTGGTGGTGGACATGATCGCCGCCCAGCGGGGGTCTGCCACCGACCAGATCGTAACCGCCCCGCGCATGCCCAACCGCACCTTTATCAGCGTAATGTTCATGCTGGGTGCCGTGGCCGCTGCCGGCCTGCCGCCGCTGAGCGGTTTCTTCTCGAAACTGCTGATCATGAACGCCGCCACCCCTGGTGTGGCGATGGCGGCACTGTGGGCGGTGATCCTGCTGTCCGGTTTCATTTCGCTGGTGGCCTACAGCCGCGCCGGCAGCATCGTGTTCTGGCGCAACGTTGAGGGTTATATCGAGAACCCGGAAAAGCTGACCTTCCCTCACACCGTGGGCGCCGGGGCACTGATTGCCATGAGTATCGCCATTGTGGTGGTTGCCGGCCCGCTGAGTGACTACACCGACGCCACCGCCGAGCAACTGCGGGACCCATCCGCCTATACCAGCATACTGGACGCCAGAATGGTCGGGGAGGACGAATCATGACTGCTGAACGTCTGGGTTTTCCTCAGCCCTGGCTGAGCCTTACCCTGTTTGTGGTGTGGCAATTCCTGGCGGACGGAGTCTCCGGCGCCAGCGTGGTGATGGGCCTGATCCTGGCGACCATCATCCCGCAGATCACGTACCGGTTCTGGCCCGACAGCCCACGCCTGCACAAGCCGTGGGTTCTGGTGAAATACCTGCTGGTGGTGTTCTACGACATTGTGGTTGCCAGCGTCTCGGTAGCAATTCTGATCCTCAACCCCCGCCGCCCGCGCCCGGCGTTTGTGTCTTACCCGCTGACCCTGGACCACCCCATGGCCATTACCATACTGGCCAGCACCATCTCACTCACGCCCGGTACGGTCAGCAGTGATGTCAGCGATGATGGCCAGCTCCTGCTGATTCATGCGCTGGACGTGGATGACGACGCCGAGCTGATCCGCAGCATTCATGAGCGTTACGAGAAGCCGCTTATGGAGGTATTCCAATGATGACCCTCGCTCTCTATGCCACCATTGCCATGGTCTCTGTGGCGGCCCTGCTGAACGTGTACCGCCTGGTGCAGGGCCCGGACGCGCCTGATCGTGTGCTGGCTCTGGATACGCTTTACATCAACGGTATTGCCCTGGTCATCCTGCTCGACCTGACGCTGGGTAGCCGGCTCTACCTGGAAACCGCCCTGCTGATGGCCATCATGGGGTTTGTGGGCACGGTGGCGCTGGCCAAATACCTCAAACGCGGCAGCGTTATCGAATAAGGAGCGATGCCATGGTTACCATTCATCCTGTCGCCGACGTGGTCATCAGTCTGCTGTTGCTGACAGGCGGCTTTTTCACCCTGGTGGGCGCCCTCGGTCTGGTGCGCCTGCCGGACTTCTATTCCAGGCTGCACGGGCCCACCAAGGCCACGACCCTGGGGGTGGGCAGTGTGGTCGTCGCCTCAATGCTCTACTTCAAACTGAAAACCGGCGATATTGCCATTACCGAGCTTCTGGTCACGGTATTTCTGTTCCTGACGGCTCCGGTAAGTGCCAACTTTATCGCCAAGGCCGCCATGCACCTGAAGGTGGAGCGATCGGAGGAGACTCGGGGGCAGCCCTGGGACCAATGACTGCTGGCTAGTTTTGTTTTCTTGGGGTATCTGACGTTAGGTGCCTGGCTGGGGGACCGGGGGGAGCTTTTCTTCGCCGCAATTCACGGTCCATCCCTGGACCGACCTTGCTCCGCGACATCCTGTCGCTGCTACGAAAAGCTCCCCCCGGTCCCCCATCCGTCAGACTTTGTGCTGGCCGCCTTCCAAATACCCACTCCCTGAAAGAACTCTTTCAGCATTTCCCAGGAACTTCCGTATAGCGCAAAAACTTACCTGCGAAAAAACCGCTTTTAGCGTGTATATCCAATGTTCCGGCTACCCAAGAGTTCGGCAAGGTGTGGGGTATAGGGGATGTTTTTGGAGTAGCGCCATGGATGGCGCGGAGCAAGGCGGGCGCCAGGGATGGCCCCTGAATTGCGGCGGAAAAAACATCCCCTATACACCACGCCCAGGCACCAAACCATCAGGCTACAGATGAAAACCTCAAAGCCCGGTAAAATCGAAATCCAGTTCAGGAGTCCGGCCCGAAACCACGTCGGCCAGGGCAGCCGCAGACCCGCAGGAATGCGTCCAGCCAAGCGTGCCATGCCCGGTATTCAGATACAGATTCTTAAGGGGGCTCTTGCCAATATAAGGCACATTGGAAGGTGTGGCGGGCCGTAAGCCAGCCCAGAACTCGCACTGATCCCAGTAAGCCCCTTCAGGCATGATCTCCGCGGCACGGCGGACAATCGCCCGGCAACGCACCAGACTCAGGTCTCGGTCATAACCACCCAGTTCGGCGGTGCCGGCAATGCGCAGCCGATCTCCGAGGCGGGAATAGACCAGCTTGTACTCGTCGTCTGTCAGGCTGACCTGGAACGCCGCTTCCTCGTTTTTTACGGGAGCGGTAATGGAGTACCCCTTGGCGGGATAGATGTTCAGGAAGAACCCCAGCTTGCGGGCAAAGTGGGCGCTGTAGCTGCCCATGCTCAGCACATAGCTGTCCATACGCAGGGTGCGATGGCAGCCGTCCGGGCCGATCACGCCCACGCCGTCAATGCGGTCGCGGGTGTTCTCGAAACCTACCACCTCGGTGTCGTAGAGGAATTCCACCCCCGCTTCCTCGGCTTTTCTGGCCAGCTCCTGGGTGAACTTGCGGGCATCGCCGGATTCGTCTTCCCGGGTGAACGTGGCGCCGGCAATGCGGTTGGCAATGGGCTTGAGCGCAGGCTCCAGCTCCAGGGCCCTGTCAGCACCGATAATCTGCCGGTCGCAGCCAAGGTCCTGCATGATGCGGGTCGGTTCCCGGGCGGCATCAAACTCCTTCTCGCTGGTGTAGAAGTGCAGGATGCCCTTTTCCAGGTGGTCATAATCCAGCTTCTGATCCCTCCGCAGGACCTGTAGCTGAGATCGGCTGTAGGTACCCAGGTTGACCATCTGGCGGATATTCCAGGCAGCGCGTTTCGAGGTGCACTGGGTCAGGAACTTCAGGCCCCAGAGCCACTGGGCAGGATCCAGCTTCAGCTTGAACAGCAGCGGCGCGTCCGGCTGGCTCAGCCACTTGAGTACCTTCAGGGGCGCGGAGGGATTGGCCCAGGGTTCGGCGTGGGAGACGGAAATCTGACCGCCATTGGCGTAACTGGTCTCGATACCCGCGCGGGGCTGGCGGTCCACCACGGTTACATCATGGCCCGCCTGCTTCAGATACCATGCCGTGGTTACACCAACAACACCGGCGCCCATCACCAGTACGTGCATATCCGATCCCCTGTCTGTTCTGGAAGTTCGGGCCCGGCAAACCTTTCCGGTTGCGGGGTCCCAAGAGAGAAGTCTTTACAAGCAGCCGCTGAATCAGGCCCGCATCGCCTGGCGTTATCCGCCAGCCCGTTTCACGGTCCAGCCCTGGTCCTGCAGGATCGGGACCAGAATGTCCCGCTGGTCGCCCTGGATTTCAACGACGTTGTCCTTCACGGTGCCGCCGGTGCCGCATTTGGCCTTGAGCTTCTTGGCAAAGTCCTTGAGCTCCTTGCCCGCCAGCGGGATACCCGTCACCAGGGTAACGCCCTTGCCCTTGCGGCCCTTGGTCTCACGGCTGACACGTACGACACCGTCGCCGGCCGGTGCAGTCTGCGCCTTGCAGGTGCATTGCTCCACCGGATTCTGGCATCCCGGGCACATACGGCCCTGCTCGGTGGAATAGACCAGGCCGCCGCTTCCGCTTTTTTTCACATCATCTCCTGTTGTCTGTAGGGTGCCACGGGTTCACTCGCCCGGAGGATAGCGACTGAACATGTCGGCGACCACCTCGTTGATCAGCTTATGACGGGTTTCCGGGGACTGGTTCTGGTTCAGGTAGCGCTTGCTGGTGCCGCGCCACACCACCTTGTCGGTGCTGGCGTCCACCAGGTCGACAATCAGCTGGCCTTCCCGCACTTCCCGCACCGGGGGCGCCGTGGAGAGGCCCCAGCCGAAGCTACCGCGCCCGAAACCAATACCATAGGAAAACCCCGAGGTGTCCAGCCGGTCCACATCATCAATATGATAGCTAACCAGGAGGTCCGCCGACTCCGGCTCCGTCCGGGTCAGTGCCTTGGCCTCAAGGGCGCGGCTGACGGCGTCCTCCACCCGGGAACCGTCCAGGGAGGTGTAACGATTGTCCTCGCTGGGGCCGAAAGCCCAGGTCTCGTAGCTGTCGTAGGCAATACTGGTGTCATAGTCGGTGACGACGTTGGCCGCGCAGCCTGTCATCAGTACGGCGACAAGCAGCAGGGCCGGGCCTGCCATTAACCGGTTCATAAGAGACCTCCCGCTCGCAAAAGCATCCGTTATTGCTGTTTTACGACCACCGTCCCGGGCCGGTTTGAATTACCCGGTCACCGTGTCGTAATGATAATCCAGTTGATTGGCCTCACAAAACGAGACCAGGGACGCCACCGCCGGTTCCGGCAGGTGCACGGTCATGATGACCCCTTCACCGTACACGGTTTCCGCCGGGGTCGCTTCATGCTGTTCGCACCAGTGCCGCAGGGGCTGCTCCAGGGCAAAGGGCAGGGAGACCACCACCTGCTCCATGGGCTGGTTGACCTGCCGCCCGACGGCGGACAGTACCGATTCCGCGGCGCCCGCATAGGCCCGCACCAACCCGCCGGCACCCAGCTTGATGCCGCCGAAGTAGCGGATCACGATCACCGCCACATCGCCCATGTCCTTGTGCTGGATCACGTTGAGGATTGGCTTGCCTGCCGTGCCCGAAGGCTCGCCATCGTCGTTCATGGCCGCCTCCGCTGCCGAACCCGGCGTGCCAATCTGGTAGGCCCAGCAGACATGGCGGGCATCGGGGTGGTCCTGCCAGGCCTGCTGCACCAGGGCTTTCACCTGCTCGCGATCCTGCACCGGGGCGACGCGGGCAATGAAACGGCTCTTGCGGATCTCGGTTTCCTTTTCCAGAAACCCCGCCGGTATCGGGTAGCCCTGGCTCATGACCGGCGCCCGGACAGTCTTTCACCGAGCCCCGGATCATCGGGCCCGGTAAATACCGGCAGCCAGATCCTTACCTGCAGACCGCCCTCGGCCACGTTACGGGCTTCAATACGGCCATCGTGTGAGGCAATGATGTTGCTCGCAATGGCCAGCCCAAGCCCCCAGCCCTTGCCGCTGCGGGCCCGGTCGGCCCGGTAGAAGGGTTCGAAGAGGTGATTGAGTACCTCATCCGGCGCACCGGGGCCCTGATCCGTGATGGTGCAGACCAACTGGTCCCCTTCCCGGGTCAGCCTGACCATGACGGTTTTGCCCGGCGGGGTGTAGTCGAGGGCGTTCTGGAGGATGTTATCGAGGCCCCGGCGTAACAGCTCACCGCTGGCCAGTACCGTCACCTGATGGCAGTCCGGGGCGGCCTCGAAATGGCAGTCCACCCGTCGGTGCTCGGCGTAGTCAGCGGCATCCCGGAGCACATCGTTGATGGCGTGCACCATCTGCACCGGCTCACGCTCAAGCCCATCACCGCCGCTGGAGACCCGGTACAGGGTGAGGATCTGGCCGGTCATTTCCTCCAGACGTTCATTCTGGCGCTGGATGCTAGCCAGCAGCTCCGGCTCCGCGCCGCTGTCTGCCAACAGCTCGATGGCCACCCGCTGGCGGGCCAGGGGCGTACGCAGGTCGTGGGAGATATCCCGCATCAGCTGCTGTTGCCGGTCCAGCAGGTCGCACAGGCGCTCAGTCATGGCGTTGAAGGCCCGCGCGGTCAGGCCGATCTCGTCCCTGCGGCGGGCAATGCGTTCGTTCACCCTGAGGCTGAAATCGCCGCCTGCAATGGCCTGCGCCGTGTTCTCCATGTGGCGTAGCGGTCGTGACACCAGGCGGGCAATCCACCAGCAGGCGAAGGTCAGCAGGATTACCCCAAGGGACAGCTCCAGCGCCCGGGCCAGCCCGGGGGAGATCCGCCCTTCCCGGTCGGACCGGGGCCAGGCCACCAGTCGCTGGCTGTCGTTGACCTCCACCACCGCGGGTTTGCGGTGGTACCAGGCACGCATGCGTTCGCGCACCGAGTCTGGCAATTGCTCCCGGGCCTCATCCACATCCACCAGCATCAGGTGCAGGTCCAGCTCCTCACCCTTGGCCCGCAAGTAACGCCAGAAGGCGCCCCGGTCCTCCCCCTGCTTCAGGCGGACCGCCTCGATGGCCACATCGCGCAGACTCTCCAGGTCCTCAATGGCTTCCCGCTCCCGGTCCAGCAGCTCACGGGTCACCAGGTTGCTGAGTACCACCGCCGACGCCAGGGCCAGCCAGATCAGCAGGAAGATCCGCCAGAACAGCGGGAACATGAAGGGGCGCTTGCCATTGGTGTTCAAGAAAACTCCTGAAGGTCAGTCGGTTGTTGCCGTGGTATCCGGGTCGGTGACCCGGTAGCTGTAACCCAGCCCGCGCACGGTTTCAATGCGGGAGGGCTCTTCCGGGCCCAGCTTGCGGCGCAGGTTACTGATGTGCATATCCAGGGTGCGGTCGTAGGCTGCCAGGCGACGACCCAGGGCCCACTGCATCAGGTCGGTCTTGCGCACCACACTGCCGGCATGGGCCAGCAGCACCTGCAGCACCTCGTATTCGGTGGCGGTCAGGTCGACGGGATCGCCCCGAAGGAAAACACGTCGCTGTTCCGGCTCCACCCGCAGGTCGCCGAACATCCGGTCGGCCTGTACATCGGCCTGGTGATCCCAGGCGACCCGACGCAGCACCGCCTGTAGGCGGGCCACCAGTTCCCGTGGGTTGCAGGGCTTGGGAATATAGTCGTCGGCACCCACCTCGAAACCCACGATGCGGTCGGTCTCGTCGCCCCGGGCTGTCAGCAGCAGCACCGGCAGATGGTTACGGGCCCGCAGTTCCCGCAACACATCCAGCCCTGACATGTCCGGTAGCATGATATCCAGCACCACAATGTCGGTCAGCCCTTCGGCGGCCAGGGCCAGGCCGTCGCCACCATTTTCGGCTTCACGCACCTCGAACCCCTGCCCGGTCAGGTAACGGGCCAGCAGGGACCGCAGCTCTTCATCGTCTTCTACCAGTAAAACCCGGTTCTGCATCCGGCACTCCCCTGTGTGTCCTCTCGCAAGCCACCCTGTATGTCCTCCAGCAAACCATATCACCCTGCCCCACCGCAGCGCAGTACCCGCCAGCCATTTACAGATTATTTACCACCACCTGACAGGAGCTTACACCAGCTTTCATATCATGCTTGTCCGAATAGCGCGGCGATGGTCCGCGCCCTGACGATGATAGACAAGGAGCACCTCCATGAAAGCACTGAAAACCACAGGCCTGCTGACCTCCGCCCTGCTGTCCGCAGCCCTGATCACCAGTCCGCTGGCCATGGCCGGCCAGCACGGCGACCGCGACGGGCACCAGGGCAAACGATCCCACGGCGACATCTGCGAAAAGATGAACAGCGGCGGCTGGGAACAGAAGCGCGAGCAAATGCGCGAAAAGTACAGGGAGCGCCACGAAGCAATGGCTGAACGGCTGCAACTGACCGATGACCAGCGGGAAACCTGGGACGAGATCCGTGATGAACGCCGCGAGAAGTATCAGGAGCGCTTCGAAAAAATGAAACAACGTTGCGAAAAAAACGACGAGGCGTGATCGCGCCACCGCTTCTGTCGTAGAGTACTGTCAACCACTTCTGAAGGTCACCTGGTGTCCCGTGCGGTTAATACACTGACCTGCTGAGGCACTGGGCGGCCGATTTTCGCGGACAGCCTATGACAGAGCAACCTGCCTCTTCCGGACTCCACATCCAGACGGTGGACGCCATTTCCTCCATCGGTCGCGACACCTGGGACCGGTTTGCCGGCACCGCCAACCCGCTGGTCTGTTATGACTTCCTGGAAGCCCTGGAGGCGAGCGGTTCGGTATCCGCACAAACCGGCTGGCAACCCTGTCATCTGACCTTCCACCTCGACGGTCGCCGGGTCGGAGTGGCCCCGGCCTACCTCAAGACCCACTCCATGGGTGAGTACGTCTTTGACTGGGCCTGGGCCGACGCCTGGCAACGTAACGGGCTGCCCTATTACCCGAAGCTGGTGATCGCGGTGCCGTTCACGCCCTGCCAGGGGCCGCGGCTGCTGATCGAAGACCCGGCGCGGGCGGACCTTGCCCCCATCCAGATCCACCAGGCCCTGGACAGGCTGATGGAACAACAGGCGGTGCATTCCTGGCACCTGCTGTTTCCCGACGCCAGCGACCAGACGCTGCTTGCCCAGCCAGGCACGCTGCACCGCCAGGGGTGCCAGTTCCACTGGTTCAACCGGGATTTCCGTACCTTTGATGACTTCCTGGCGCAGCTGACCTCCCGCAAGCGCAAGTCCATCAAACGGGAGCGCCGTCAGGTGGACGAACAGGGCATTACCTTTGAGCACTGGTCCGGCGACAACCTGCCCGACGTGGTGCTGGATGACTTTTTCCTGTTCTACAACGCCACCTATCTCAAACGGGGCATGCGGCCCTATCTGAGCCGGGATTTCTTTGCCCTGCTGGCCCACAGGCTGGGGGAAAAGCTGCGGATCATTACCGCTGTGCGGGAAGATCAGCGGATTGCTGCGGCGCTGTTCATAAAGGGAGAGAAAACACTTTTCGGGCGCTACTGGGGATGCCTGGACGACTACAATCACCTGCACTTCGAAACCTGCTACTACCAGGGCATTGAACTGGCCATCCACGAGGGCCTGTCACGGTTTGATGCCGGTGCCCAGGGGGAGCACAAGCTAGTACGGGGCTTCGAGCCGGTGACTACCCACTCCTGGCACAATGTGGCCCATCCCGGCTTCCGGGATGCGGTGGCCCACTTCTGCCAGGAGGAAGCCGAGGACGTGGCGGCCTATCATGAAGCCGCCCTGGGTGCCCTGCCCTTCCGTCAGTCCTGACCCCGGTAGTTCCATTCCTGCAGGTGGGCGATGCGCTCAAGGGTCTGAGCCTGCTTTTGCTCCAGGGACTTGCTGAAGTTGACGGGGTAGGCCTGCGCAGCCGGCGCCAGCTGTTTCTGCTGATCCGGCAGTGCCGCTACTGCATCACGGGCGTAATCGACCTGATCCTCCAGTGGTGCAATAGCGCCCTCCACCAGGTGTCCGTCCCTCATCACCGGCTGAAGTAAAGGCGTGCCTTCCCCCTCTTCACTGGCTTCCGCGATCAGGTCCCGCTGCATGCGGCCGCTGCCGTCGAACTGGCGGAACACCTGTTTCGGGCAGGGCCAGGAGCGCTTGCCGGTGGACTTCTTCATGCGCGGCTCGCCCTGATAGGCGGTGAGCTTGTAGGCCAGCTCGATGGCAGGCGCGTCATTGGCGACGCCGATGGCGGTGCCCACCCCGAAGCCGTCAATAGGCGCGCCGGCAGCAACCAGGGAGTCGATCTGGTATTCGTCCAGGCCGCCGCTGGCCATGATGCGGATATGGTCCAGGCCCGCTTCATCCAGTATCTGGCGGCAGTCCCGGGCTTCTTCGCCCAGGTCGCCGGAATCCAGCCGGATACCGCCGATGTCCACGTCCGGATTTTCCCGCAGCCAGCGGGCAATGTTCCTGACCGCACCCCGGGTATCGTAGGTGTCCACCAGCAGGGTGGTGCCCGGGTAAAGCTCCGCGTACATGCGGAAGGCCGCCATTTCGTCCTCGCAGGCCTGCACAAAACTGTGCGCCATGGTGCCCTTGACCGGCAGGCCGAAGTCGGTGCCCGCCTGGATATTGCTGGTACCCGCCAGGCCGGCCACGCGGTAGGCGCGAACGCCACGCCAGGCGGAGTCCAGCCCGTGCATCCGGCGCATGCCGAAGTCCACCACCGGGCGACCGTTTGCCGCCAGCACATGGCGCACGGCCTTGGAGGCCAGGGTCGACTCCAGGTGCACGTAGTTCATCACCAGGCTTTCCAGGATCTGCGCCTGGGCCACCGGTGCGGTGATCTCCAGCAGCGGTTCCTGGGGAAATACCGGCGTACCCTCCGGTAGCGCCCTTATGGAGCCGGTAAAGCGCCACTGCCTGAGCCAGTCCAGAAACCCTGGTTCGAAACGGTCCAGCGCTTCCAGCCGGCGGATGTTTTCATCCGTGAAACGCAGCGACTCAATCACCCTTGCCACCTGCTGCTGGCCACAGGCCAGGATGAAATTCCGGTGCTCCGGCAGCTTGCGGAAGAACAGGCTGAACACCGCCTCGCCATCCATGCCGGAACGCCAGTAGGCCTGGGCCATGGCCAGTTCATACAGGTCGACCAGCAGGGGTAAATCCTGCTCCTTGAGCATCAGTGATGGCTCTGCCATTAACTCGCTCCTCAGGGGAATGAATCGGGGTGCACCAGATAGTCGTGGCTACCGGTTTTCAGAATGGCCGGCCCGGAGTCAGTTCCGGACCAGGTTGACACCCTCGTTCGCGAGCGATTCCAGCACTTTGCTGCCTTCATCACCGTCAACGGCTCGGGTGCCATTGACCAGCAGGTCTACCTCGAAACCCAGCTTGCGGGCATCGCGGACCGTGGCCTGTACGCACACATCCAGCGCCAGGCCCGCCACTATCAGCTTGCGGATAGTGTGGCGGCCGAAGTACTGGTCCAGCTCGGTGCCATCAAAAGCCGAGTAGGCATCGGTTTCAAAGGCGGTACCCTTACTTACCCGGACGGTATCCGGTGGCAACTGCATACGCGGGTGGAAGTCGGCGCCGTGGGTATCCTGAACACAGTGCTCGGGCCACGGACCACCACGGGCCTCGAAGCTGCAGTGTTCCAGTGGATGCCAGTCCCGGCTGGCGACGACGGGCCAGCCACGCTCCCTCGCCAGGGTGATCCAGTGATTCACGGTACTGAAGATGGATTCACTGCCCGGAACCGCCAGACTGCCACCCTCGCAGAAGTCATTCTGGATATCGACCAGTAACAGGGCTGTCTGTTGGTCATTCATGGCAACCTCCTTTCACCGAACCATAGCGGGATAAAGGATAAGGCTTTACTCATTACCTTGGGGGCCAATGGCAGAAGGCTCAACCCCTCTCCGGATTCTTACCCGGGAACCACGCATAAATCGTTTCGGCAGGCCGTTTCTGTCATAACGTGACGCAGTTCACGCACGTTCGGCGGACCAAAAATTAAATGCCAAGATATTGATTTTACAGAATTAATAGTAACGCAGCCGGCAATAAACCCGACCCTCACAGGCCTTCCGGCCCCATGCTTACAGGTTTGTAAGCTTTCTCCTACACGCCATAACAGTGATGTCTGGTTTTCCGGAATTCGCCATTCCGTAGAATGGCTCCTGTACACGGAAGTCACCAAGGGAATGCAACGGAACTGACTGAGCGTAGGGAAAGCGTAGTCAAGGAGTGAGGGCTACTGCAGGGAGTGTAGCAGCGGATTGAGCAGGGAGTCGCTTACCGCCGGCCAGGATGGCCAGCGAAGCAAGGATGCTCAAGGGATTGACAACAGGGAATGTTGCCCAGGGATTTGGGCAGTGCCGAAGGAACCGGCATCGGGTCTCGTCGCGGACAAGGGTCACAGGGAAGTGGCCCCAGCCGTGGACCCGTCTTTTTCCTTCCCCTTTTCCGCCCGTAGTTCATGCGCAATTGCACGATCTTCCCGTCAGGGGCCTGGCCGTGACCAGACAGGCGACTCTGATTCGTTGTACATGGTTGGCAACCTTTATGTGGTGGTTTGTCGCGGTTCCGTGATGATGCATAGCCCGGGAACGCTATCCGGTGGTTACGGTCGGTTTCTCCGGCATTCAGAACCAAACCATCACAGAGCGATACAACGCGAGCCATGAAACAGACGAAACAACTTTTTACAGCACTGGTACTGATTTTCAGCCTGTTCGCCATGCAGGCACCGGCCTGGGCCCAGGAGCCCGCCGAACCACAGGCCCAGGTGGTCAACATCAATACCGCCACGGCGGTGGAGCTGACCCAGCTGGAGGGCATTGGCGAAACCAAGGCACTGGCCATTGTCGCTGACCGCGATACCAATGGCCCATTCGAATCCGAGGGCGATCTCACCCGGGTGCGAGGCATTGGTGATGTCACGGTGGAGAAGAACGCCGGTCGCATTACCACCCGCTGAGCTTTCAGCCCCGCCATCTGGCGGGGCTTTTTTTTGCCTGCCTGAAATCCACCACCACCTGCCTGTAATCAACCTGAGCCAAAAGTCGCCTGGACAGAGCCCAAGGCTGCCCCTATCGTTGTGTTCAACGATTCACCGCCCAGATTGCAGACATGGCCGACACCCTGAAGCTGTACCCAACGAAACCCGACAAGGTGTATTTCTACGGCACCTGCCTGGTGGACCTGTTCTACCCGGAAGCCGGCATGGCGGGTATCCGCCTGCTGGAGCGGGAAGGCATCGAGGTCATTTTCCCCCAGGAGCAAACCTGCTGCGGACAGCCCGCGTACACCTCCGGCTACCACGACGAAGCCCGGGCGGTGGCAAGACGGCAACTGTCGCTGTTCCCGGAGGACTACCCCATCGTGGTGCCCTCCGGCTCCTGTGGCGGCATGATGCGGCAACACTACCCGCAGCTGTTCCGGGACACCGACGACCAGGCGCAGGCCAATGCCGTCGCCGGTCGGGTCTGGGAGCTGACAGATTTCCTGCTCAATGTCTGCCATATCCGCCTTCAGGATCTGGGCGAGCCGGTGACCGTCGCCATGCATACCTCCTGCTCGGCCCGTCGCGAACTGGGGCTTGGCGGCACCGGCCCCGAACTGCTGTCGCAACTGGACAGGGTCACTGTTGTGGAACAGGCCCGGGCCGAGGAATGCTGCGGCTTTGGCGGCACCTTTGCGGTGCGGCACCCGGAAATCTCCGGCGCCATGGTGTCCGAGAAGGTGGCCACGCTCACCGACACCGGTGCGCGGGAATTTGTCACCACCGACTGCGGCTGCCTGATGAACATCGCCGGTTATGCGGAAAAACAGGGCACCCCGCTGGCGGGCCAGCATATCCTCAGCTTCCTGTGGCACCGTACCCACCGTGACCAGGGGGATGGGCAATGAGCGATCAGAACGCCACCGATACCGTGGACGTGCGGGAGTTTCATCCCCGCGCCCGTGCCGCCATTGCCGACCCCCAGATCCGCCAGAACTTCCGCCGGGCCATGGATGGCCTGATGGACAAGCGCAGGGCCGCCTTTGAGGGCTGGGACCTGGAAGCGCTGCGCACACTGGGGGCCAGTGTGCGCCAGAATGCCCTGGCCCAGTTGCCAGACCTGCTGGAGCAACTGGAGGAGAATCTCACTGCCAATGGCATTCGCGTGCACTGGGCGCTGGACGGCGACGAGGCCTGCCGCATCATCACTGACATCTGCCGCTCGAGGGATGCCCGCAGCGTGATCAAGGGCAAGTCCATGGTGAGCGAGGAAATGCACCTCAACCACCATCTGGAGCAACAGGGCATCGAGGCCCTGGAATCCGACCTGGGTGAGTACATCGTGCAACTGGCCGGCGAGACGCCGTCCCATATCATCATGCCGGCGATTCACAAGAATACCGGCGAGATTTCCGACCTGATGCACGACCGCACGGGCACCGAGCGCTCCACCGATGTGGAGTACCTCACCGCCAGCGCCCGCCAGCAGCTGCGGGAGAAGTTCATGAACGCGGATGTGGGCATTTCCGGCGTCAACTTTGCGGTAGCGGAAACCGGCACCCTGTGCCTGGTGGAAAACGAGGGCAACGGCCGCATGACCACCACGGTACCGCCCTGTCATATCGCGGTGACCGGTATCGAAAAGGTAGTGCCCTCGCTGGACGACATGTCTGCCCTGCTGGCGCTGCTGACCCGTTCCGCCACCGGCCAGCACATTACCACCTATTTCAACATGATTTCCGGTCCACGCCGGGGCGAGGAACTGGATGGCCCCCGGGAGGTGCACGTGGTGCTGGTGGACAACGGCCGCTCCGGTATCTACCAGGACGACGAACTGGTGGACACCCTGCGCTGCATTCGCTGCGGCGCCTGCATGAACCATTGCCCGGTCTATACCCGTGTCGGCGGGCATGCCTACGGCACTACCTATCCCGGGCCCATTGGCAAGATTCTGATGCCCCACCTGATCGGCCTGGACGAGGGCCGCCACCTGCCCAGCGCCTCCAGCCTTTGTGGCGCCTGCGGCGAGGTCTGCCCGGTGAAGATCCCGATACCGGACCTGCTGGTGCGGTTGCGCCGGGAATCGGTGGATGGCGACCGGGTGCACCCGTCGGTGGTACGGGGTCATGGTGCCAAACGCAGCACCGCTGAAGCCCTGGCCTGGAAAACCTGGCAATGGGTGCATGCCCATCCGGCGGCCTATCGCCTGGGCACCGCTGCGGCCAGCCATCTGCCCGCCCTGCAGCCAACCCGCCTGGGCGCCTGGACCCAATACCGCAGCGCCCCGAAACTGGCAGCCCGCACCCTGCACCAGCAAGTGAGGGACCGCCGTTCATGAGTGCCCGGGACCAAATACTCCAGCGCCTGCGCAACCGGACCGGCGACCGTCTGCCAACACCAGAGCGCGATTTCACCGCCATGGCACGCCCCGAGTGGAGCACCGAAGACAAGCTGGCCCGATTCCGCAGCGCCATGGCGCCGGTCCACGGCGAAATCCACGACTGTCGTGGTGATAACTGGGTGACCGTACTGGCCGGGTTGCTGGCTGATCGACAGGTAGCCCGTATGCTGGTGGGCAGCGGCGCAGAGCCTCTCACCACCCTGCGCTCTTCCAAGCAGGAGCTGCCGGACATCCTGGTCTATGACGAGCCGGTGGAAAGCTGGCAGGAACATCTGTTCCATAATGTCGACGCAGGCCTGACCACCACCCGGGGCGGCATCGCCGAAACCGGGTCACTGATCCTATGGCCCACGGCGGAAGAACCCCGGCTTACCAGCCTGGTGCCGCCCATCCATGTCGCCCTGCTGAAAGCTTCGGAACTTTTCGGCACCCTGCGCGAGGCCATGGCCGTGCAGCACTGGCACCAGGGCATGCCGACCAACGCCCTGCTGGTATCCAGCCCCTCGAAAACCGCGGATATCGAGCAGACACTCGCTTACGGCGTCCACGGGCCCCGGGAACTGATTGTACTGGTCACAGAATGATTCGTGGTGCCCTGCTTATCGCCTTTGCCGCCTTGCTGTGGGCAACCACCAGCATCGTCGCCAAATTCCTGTTTGCCGCCACCGATCTGCAGCCCCTGACCCTGGGCCTGTTGCGGCTGGTGGTGGCGCTGCCGTTCTTCTGGCTACTGATGAAACGGGAGCTGGACCAGGCCGCCGCATCCACCAACGGGCCGAGACGCCTGTGGCCCGCCCTCGCCCCCAGGGGCTTGCTGGTGCTGGCGGCTCTGGGCCTGTTCCAGGCTTTCTACCAGGGCAGCTACCTGATCGCGGTGGATATGATCGGCGCCGGTATTGCCACGCTGATTTCCCTGTGCCTGCCACCGGTGCTGGTGGCATTACTGTCCGCGCCGTTGCTGGGTGAAAAGCCCAGACCGGTCACCCTGATCGCCCTGGTCGCCGCCATCGCCGGCACCGCCATGCTCGTGGCCAGCGATATCGAAACCGCGGGCGCCCTCAGGCTGGCAGGCATCCTGATGGCGCTGCTGGCGGCCATCGTCTACACCGGGTTCAACATGACCAGCCGTTACAACTCCACCGGCACACCGGTGTTCACCACCGCCTTTGTCTGCTTCCTGGTGGCAGCGCTACTGCTGCTGCCCGTGGTGTGGCTGAGCGGCGGATTTGCGGGCCTGGCCAGCCTGGGGCTGAAAGACTGGCTGATGGTGGCCTATATTGGAGTAGTACCCACCTGTGTGGGGTATGTGTGCTTCTTTACCGGGATGAAAACCACGCCAGCCACGCTGTCGAGCATTATTGTCACCCTGGAGCCACTGTTCGTGGCCCTGCTGGCGTGGCTGATCCTGGGGGAAATACTCGGCGTTACCGGCATTGCCGGCGCCATTATCCTGACACTGGCAGTAATCGTAGCGTCCGCCAGCAGTCGCAATGCGTCAACGGGTAAGGAGTAAACCACCGGACCATGCAGACAAAACCAACGCAGGAAGAACAGCTAGAAGGCATTGCCTTCCCAAGGGATGAGGCCAGCGGCCATCGCAGTACCTCGGAGGCATCCCGCACCATTCTTGCCGCCGCGGCCAGCGGGGTTTCCAGTAAGGCAGCCGATGCCATCCGCCAGACCCGAAACTGGCGCAAGGGCTATGTGGATCACTTCCATCGTCTGGTGGAACTGGGGCTGGGCAGCCCCGAAGCCGCCGTGGCCATCGCCCGGGCGGGCCTCAGTGCCACCCGCGGAAGCTTCGTGTTTCATGGGGACGACGGCGACCTGGCCATTGATGATGCCATGGCACAGCCACAGGATGAGCTGAAAACCCTGACCATCGACGGGCGCAGCACGGAAGGCCCGGCTCCCTGGACGGTGCCCCTCAATGGCGAACAACTTTCCGGCGACCGGTTGCGGGTACAGCTGGAACGCTGGGTCTTCCGGGGGGTGATGGAGCCTTCCGCCGCCGACGCCCTGCACCGCTGCCTGGACAACCCCGACTGGTTTGACCTGTCCGATCGTACCTTTACCCTGCTCGGGGCAGCCTCTGAGGCCGGCCCCCTGGGCTGGCTGGCCCGTTGGCGCGCGCGCCTGGTGGCTGTCGACGTGCCAGCCGCCGGCCCCTGGAACCGGATTCTGCAGGCTGTCCGTGAAGGTAATGGTGTGCTGTACGCACCCATTGCGGGCGGTTCGTCGCTGTCTGGCGGGGACCTGCTCAATGGATGGAAGGAGGGTCTTGGCGCCAACCTGCTGACCCAGACACCCGCCATTGCCCGCTGGCTTGCCAGCTTTGAAACGTCCCTTGATATTGGCTGCCTGGCCTACCTGCATGGTGAAAAACACACCCGGGTGTCGGTGGCCATGGACACCATTGCCGATGCACTCCAGCAGGCTGACCCGAACACCAGCATCGCCTATATGGCCACCCCCACCGACAGCTTTGCGGTGCCGGAAGCGGTTGCAAAACGGGTGATGACGGCCTGGCGGGAACGCTCTCTGTTGGCCAAGGCCACTCAGTGGCCAATGGGCAGTCACGCCTTCGCACCGGGCATCACCCGGCTTTACGAGTGCAGCAATGGCAAGCGCTATGGCATTGTCGACAGCACCATTACCCAGCAGGGCCCGAACTATGCCCTGGCGAAGCGGCTGCAGCAGTGGCGGGCAACGGTGGCCCGGGCCGATGGTCGCAACGCAGTGATGAATATTGCCCCGTCCACCACCACACGGTCAGTGGTCAGCAACCCGGCCCTGGAAGCAGGGTTCGCCGGCGCGGACCTGTTCAACGTGGAAGTGTTCGCGCCGGAAACCACCAATGCCCTGATGGCAGCGCTGCGGGTCCATGAACTGAGGAATGAGACATCGGCTTCCCGGGCCGGTAATACCCTGGACCACCCCTACGAACTGTTCATGGACAATGCCATCCATGGCGGCCTGTGGTCGGTGCCCTATCTGCCGCGGACCGTGCTGCCCTTTGCCGCAGCGGCGGGCTTTGTGCGTCAGCGCCTTCCGCGCCGGAAGAAATAGCGCGTGCCGTGAGACCGGTACGCCTGTTCAGGGGCGGCGGTTGAAGGCCCTCAGCCGTCCTTGCGCTGCCGCTCCATCATGTCCGGCTGCAGGATTTCGATCCAGTAGCCATCGGGGTCGCGGATAAACGCCAGGCCCTTCATCTTGCCATCATCGGGGCGCTTCACGAAGTCGACACCCAGCTTTTCGAAGCGATCGCAGGCGGCGTACACATCCGGTACGGCCACGCCGATATGGCCAAAGCCCTGGGGTTCCTCATTGCCATCGTGGTAGCGGAAGCTGTCATCGTCTTCGGTGCCCCAGTTGTGGGTCAGCTCCAGCATGGCTTCGCGGCCGAAAATGAAGGTGGTGCGGTGGCCATCGTCTCCCGGCACCATCTGGGCCTGGCGGTCATCCAGGTAGGCCAGGAAGTACAGGGTGAACTTCATCTCCGGGAAGTCCAGCTTGCGCACCAGACGCATCCCCAGCACCCGGGTGTAAAAGTCCATGGACTGTGCAGGATCCTTGATGCGCAGCATGGTCTGGTTGAACACGTAACCTTCGGTTTCCGGGACAACGGCATCGTGCAGACCAGGGGCCTGCTCAAAATGTCGGGGCATGGGTTGGCTCCAGTGTGGGCTTGAATGTCAGGTAACAGTTGTATCTGCAAGCCCAATGCTGACATTTCAAGGGGCTGGCCACCACCCCGGGGCCGACGCTACACTGTGCGCTGTTTTTCCGGAGCGGCAGTACAGTCGTGGTGACCTTCCGCCAGGACCCGGTCAGTGGCTCCCCCATGGATGCGGAACCATGTCAAACCCTCAGCGACCTTCCACCTCGGGCCGGCGTCTGCTTGTCTTTGCCCTGCTGTTCCTGGCGCTGACCGGTGCCGGGTTGTGGGTGGTATACCAGCAGTTCGCCGATCGCAGCCTGAGTTTCGACTGGCGTCTGCTTTCACCCTGGACCCTGGCGACGGTGGGTGGCCTGCTACTGGTGTATTTCGCCAGTGACGGACTTCGTCTGTACTTTACCCTCAGGGCCCTGGGCTACCGGGTTCGCCTGACCGCGATCGCCCGCCTGGTGTTCATCAATATCTTCTTTTCCAACGTCACGCCCATGGCCACCGGGGGCGGCTTTGCCCAGATCTGGTACCTGCAGCGGGAGGGCGTCCCCCTGGGATTCGCCACGGCGGCCACCACTATCCGTACCGTGCTGGCGGTGGTGTTTATCTTCTCCCTGGCGCCGGTCTTTCTGATGACTCTGCCAGCCCTGCAGAACCAGCCCCTGCTGGGCCAGGTGAGCTGGGTGTTGTCAGTGCTGATTGTCCTTTACCTGGCCTTCTTTGCCGTGGTGCTGTTCCGCACCCGCTGGCTGATAGGCCCCCTGAGCGGGATACTGACACTGCTCGACCGCTGGCACCTGATCAGCCCGGCGCGCCACCGGCGCTGGCAATTCAAGGCACGGCGGGAAATGATGCGGTTTTCCCGCAGTTTCGGCTTCTACCTGCGAGGCGATCGTCGCTGGGTTTTGCTATCGGTACTGTTTACTGCCGTCTTTCTGCTGAGCCTGTTCAGCTTCCCCTGGCTCATCATCACCGGGCTGGAATACGATGTGTCCTGGCTGAATACCCTGGGACTGCTGGTGGTTACCACGTTTATCATGTATTTCTCGCCCACACCGGGGGCGTCCGGTATTTCCGAAGGGGTATTCGGCACGTTTTTCCGGGACATCCTGGGGGGCAACCACCTGGTACTGGTTACCGTCGCCTGGCGGGTGGTCACCATTTACCTGGGAATGCTGATCGGGCTGGTACTTCTGCAACGGGACCTGGCAAGGAACCACAGGAAATGATCCGCAATCCGCTGAAGTGGCTGTTTTACGTCAACGTGGCCCTGGTGGTCCTGTTGCTGGTCTACAAGGCCTACCTGAACTATTTCCTGCCCGAATTCGAGGGGGTGCATACCCAGCAGGTGGAAGCCATCCACCAGGCGGTGGATGGACAGGACCGTTTCCGGTTCGTGGTGGCGGGTAACATCAACAACTCGGTGGGCATGTTCGAGAACCGCATCATACCCGACATCAATAACAGCGATGCGCAGTTCCTGATATCGGCCGGCAATGCGGTCAGCAACGGTGGCGAGGACAAGTACCAGGCGGTATACGGCACCCTCGGCAAGCTGGATATTCCCTACCTGCTGACCTTTGGAGAAAACGAACACAGCACCTTTGGCAGCTACCGGTTCTACGAACACTTCGGCCCCCACTATTTCAGTATCCGGGTGGCGGACACCCGCCTCATATTCCTCGACAGCACCGGCAAAACGCCCTGGCGCTGGCAGATTCGCTGGCTGAACGACCTGCTTGAGGAGGACAGCTCCAGACACCGCATCGTGTTCGTGGGCCACCCCCTGTTCGAGGAGGAGGATAACCTGCTGTTCGACGACGAGGACGACTACCTGCAACCGGCGTCGTTCCGGGAGGCGCTACTGGAGCTCTTCCGCCAGCATCAGGTGGACCTGGTGTTTTCCGCCAACATTGCCACCTGGTCGGAACGGAAGGTGGACGGCACCCGGTTCATTACCACCGGCGGTGCTGGCGGCCTGGTACTGAATACCGACGAAAGCTTCTACCACTACGTGATGGTGACGGTATCGGAAGACGGCATCCAGACCGAGCTGGAGAAGATCGAAACCCGCCAGCACCCGCTACTGAAACATCTGGAAGGGCTGTGGTTTTTTATCTACTCACTGTTCTACACCGGCTTCCTGAATTTCGTTTTGATGGTGAGCGTGCTGACCATACTCGCGATCAAACTCTATACCGTGGTGTTCCGTGGACGGGACTACTACCCCAACTATGACCTGGATCCGACACCCTTCCTGGACCAGCCCCTGAAAGTCACCATGTTCACCAACAACTACCTGCCCTTCATTGGCGGAGTCCCCCTCTCCATCGAGCGCCTGCGCAAGGGGTTGCGGAAACTTGGCGACGAGGTTCAGGTAGTGGCCCCCGTCTACCCGGACCAGCCCGAACAGGAGGAGCAGGTGCTGCGAGTACCGTCGCTGTTGTCCATGGGTGCCCACAGTGAATTTCGCATGGCCAACATCTTCCTCGGGCGTATCCGCCGGGGCGTGCGGGAGTTCCGGCCGGACGTCATCCACCTGCATCACCCTTTCTGGCTGGGCTCCCTGGGCCTGTTCATGGCACGGGTGCTCAACGTACCGGCGGTGTATACCTATCACACCCGCCTTGAGCATTACGCCCATTTTGTGCCACTGCCGGGCCTGCTGTTCCGCAACCTGATCTCCCATGCCCTGATCAAGCGCTTCGCTGGTTTCTGCGACGGTGTCATCGTGCCCACCTACTCCACCGAGGAGTACCTGCGCATGATCGGAGTGAAAACGCCCACCTACGTTCAACCCACTGGCATCGACTACCAGCGTTTCCGCGAGGTCAGTGACGAGGAAGTCAGTACCCTGCGCCAGCGGTTGAAGTTGCCGCAGGACACACGGATTTTCATCAGCGTGGCAAGGCTGTCCAACGAAAAGAACATCGACTTCATGATTGAGGCGCTGACCACGCTGCGACAGCAGTCCGACACTCCGTTCCATTTCCTGATGATTGGTGACGGGCACCAACGCGCGCGCCTGCAGGAGCGGGTTACCGAGCTGGGGATGGACGACTGCATTACCCTGGTGGGTGCCGTACCGCCCGATGACATGGCCACCTGGTACCGGCTGGGGGACGCCTTCCTGTTCGCCTCCAAATCGGAAACCCAGGGTATGGTGATCCTGGAGGCCATGGCGGCAGGCCTGCCGGTGGTGGCGGTACGCTCCAGCGGTATCGACGACGTGATCCAGCAGGACGTCAACGGCTACAAGACGCCGGAACGCCAGGACCTCTGGAGTGAGCGGGTAAGGCAACTGCTGGAGAACGATGACCTCAGGCAGCGGCTGTCAGGGAACGCGCTCGCCTTTGCCCGCGACTATTCAGTGGAAAATTTTGCCGCCAACGTCCGGGAAATCTACGCTACCCTTCTGGCAACACGACGCGAGCAGGGGCGGCAGCGCCGTTTTGGGCGCTCCTCCGACAGCTGACCATCCGGGGCGCCTGGCCAACGGTAATCGACCTGCAGCCAGCTGTCGTATATGTTGGTGGTTAGCCATCCCTCGGTACGAAAGAGTCTGAACAGTCATGAGCAAAATTCCCGTTGGCATCAGCACCTGCCTGCTTGGCAAGGAGGTCCGCCATGATGGCGGCCACAAGCATTCCCGCTATTGCACGGAGGTGTTGTCCCGCTACTTCGACTTCCGTTCCATCTGCCCGGAACTTGAAGCCGGCCTGGGCGTACCGCGGCCGGCCATCCATTTGCGCGAGTACGATAACGAGCTTCACCTGGTGGAAGTTAAAGGTGGAGATGATCACACCGATGCCATGCAGGGATTCATTGATCAGGTCATGCCCACGCTGGCAGACCTGCGCGGCTATATCCTGATGGCCAAGTCACCCTCCTGCGGCATGGAGCGCATCAAGGTGCATAACAGCGATGGCAATGTGACCCGCCGTGATGGCAGGGGCATGTTCGCCGAGGCACTGATTCGACTCTATCCCCTGATGCCGGTGGAGGAAGAAGGCCGGCTCAACGATGACCAGCTGCGGGAAAACTTCATTGAGCGGGTATTTGCCTATGATGACTGGATGCAGAATGTGGCCGGCGACCGGCTCACCCCGCAGGCTCTGATCGACTTTCATACCCGTCACAAGTTCCAGCTGCTGGCCCATTCCGAGAAGATCTACCGCCAGCTTGGCCCCATGCTGGGGGACCTGAAATCGGAACCGCTTGCCACCATCGCCGACCGCTACATCCGGCAGTTCATGGAAGCCATGACCCGCCGGGTCAGCCGAGGCTCCCATGTGAATGCCATGCAGCACCTGATGGGGTACCTGAGGGACAACCTCGGGGACGAGGAGCGCAAGGTACTTATTGAGCAGGTAGACGCGTACCACCGGGGTGAAGTGCCCCTGATTGTACCCATGACCCTGCTACGCATGGCTCAGCGACGTGAACCTATCGACTACCTGAGCAGTCAGCACTATCTGTCGCCTTACCCGGATGATCTTGGTCTGAGAAACCGGATATAGGCGTTTTCGCTTGGTATCCGTGTCACTTCGGCTATAGTCCATAGGTCGGCACCCGATATATCGGGCGCTCGGTAGCTTCAAATCCGTTACAAGGTTCCGGTTTACACCATGCGCCACTGTATCCTTGCCCTCACGCTGCTGATGGGGGCTCAAATCGCAGTCAGTGACGAGGCCCCCGGGCAGGACAAGGCCCAGGGGGTACTGAAATTCAATATCAGCAGCGGCGGCTACCCTCCCTTTACCATCCTTTCCGCCGATGGCAATGTATCCGGCATCTTCTGGGATACGCTCTCAGTCATCGCTCAAAGGCTGGATCTGACGCTGGAACCGGTGCAGATACCACCCAAGCGCAGCGACAGCCTGCTGCACCAGGGATACTCTGATGTCACCATGAGAGCCATTGAATGGACGAGTAACCCTGATGAGTTCGCGTTCTCGGACCCGGTACTCATGACCCGTGACGCCATCTTCGTGCACCAGGACAACCCCCGCGACATCCGGACAGTAGAAGATCTTCAGGGGGGAACCCTGCTGACGCGGCTCGGATTCAGCTATCCCTGGCTGAAGGAACATATCGATAGCAACAAGGTATCCATCATCCCGGTGCAGAGACAGCAGCCCATGTTCAAGCGCCTTTATCATGGCGGCGCCCGTTTTACCGGCGCCGTCAGCAACCTGCATGCAGGCTACTGGGTGCTCAGCACCAACCCTGACTGGGACAACGCCATTGATGAGGCCCCCATACGCCTGGAGGAGGTGGGCCTTCGCCTGATGTTCCCGCCCCGGCATGCCGGACTGGTACCTGAGATCAACCGGGAACTGGCTCGCCTGCGGCAATCCGGCGAGCTTGACCGGATTGTCAATGATTATCGCTGAGGGTCAGAAGCCATAGAGGACAGACACCGATGTTTCCGTATCTGTTTTTTCCGACTCCGGCGGTGCGTCTGACACGTGGGTGACCCGATAGGCCAGCTTCATCGACAGGTCTCCTACCACGCTGGCCTGCAGTGAGGTTTCCGATTCGGTGATCGTGTTGTTGTCCTGGAGACCGATTTCGGTACTGAGCTTCTGCCGGAACAGGGCGTTTTCCGAGAGGGCAAAGTCGAAATGACCGGCGAGACGGCCAATGACTTCGTCCTCATACTGCCCGTAGTCTTCATCCGGCTCTTCAAAACGGTTGTAGCGATAACCGACACCCGCAGACAGATCCAGGAAAGACTTCTCTCCCATCTCCCAGACTCGATGACCATAACCGGTGGTAGCCGACGACCGGAAATCGTAGCCCGAGAAGCGGTCATCCTCATAGGAACCACGCAGGAAGAGGTACTGGTGCCCGGAAAACTTGAGGTTGGTTTCAGCCTGGCCCCGGTAACGCTCGGCGGTGGTTTCGTCTTCTGCCTCGGTATAGGCGGAACGGGCCTCAAGCAGATTCCGCCACCGTTCTGTCTCGTGGAGCAGGGCTAACCGCCCTTTGAGGTTGGTTTCCTCGGAATTACCGGTGGTTATCAGCACGCCGAGCTCTGCTTCACCCTCCCAGTCCGAGTCCTGGCCACTGGCCACCAGCGGAAAGGATGCGACGGACAGGATGATTACCGCTCTGGTCAGCTTCATGAAATCTCCGTTTCAGGATGGTTTGGTCGCGACCTCCCCCTGCATGCTGCGGGCGGCCTGACGTTCGCGCTCAGCCTTTTTGCGGGCCTTGCGCTCGGCGATCAGTCGGGCGGCTTCACCTCCAACATGGCTTTCCCCACGCTCCCGGGCCAGGCGAATCTGTCGCTCACGCTCGGCAAAGCGGGCACGCTGCTCATCCGTCACAGTGTCGATGCAGCGGTGGCAACTAACGCCCTGCTCGTATTCCGGTCGCTGCTTGTCCTGCTCGGTAATGGGGCGCCGGCAGGCGTGACACTGGTCGTAGTCGCCCCGCTCCAGCTGATGGTTGACGGTGACCCGGTCATCAAAAACAAAGCACTCGCCATGCCAGAGGCTGTTCTCTGCGGGCACGTCTTCCAGATACTTCAGGATGCCACCCTTGAGGTGATACACCTCCTCAAAGCCCTGCTCTTTCAGGAAGGCCGTGGATTTTTCACAGCGAATGCCACCGGTGCAGAACATGGCCACCTTGCGGTGCCGGGCCGGATCCAGATTCTGCTTCACATACTCGGGAAACTCCCGAAACGTATCCGTGGCCGGATTGACCGCGTTCCGGAAGGTGCCGATTTCCACCTCGTATTGATTGCGGGTATCAATCAGCAGCACCTCCGGATCGGAGATCAGGTCATTCCATGCTTCGGGCTCCACATAGGTGCCCACCGTGCGTTTCGGATCAATCCCCTCGACACCCATGGTGACAATCTCTTTCTTGAGCTTCACCTTGGTGCGCTTGAACGGCTGGATATCCACGAAGGACTCCTTGTAGTCGATACCGTTAAAGCGGGCGTCCTGTTCCAGCCAGCCCTTGACGGCATCTATGCCCTCCCGGCTACCGGCGATGGTGCCGTTAATGCCCTCACGGGCGAGCAACAACGTGCCATGGACGTCTTTTTCCAGCATCAGGTCCAGCAGGGGCTGGCGGAGCTGACGGTAATCATTCAGTACGGCGAACTTGTACAGTGCGCAGACAACAACAGTCTGGGTCATGGTTTCTCCTTGCGGGCCGGAACGTAAATCCGGAGCAATAAAGGGGACGACACCGGGTTGTGACCCGGTGTCGTCAAAGGCGGGCAGATTCTAACCAATCGCGAGGGGAAGGCCAACGGTCATGGCGCAACCGTAACTCACGGTTCCTCCTTCAGCTCCCGCTCGACCACTGCGGACAGTTGGCCCCAGTGGGGGCTGTTGAGGGGAATGTTGTTCACCAGCACCGTTGGTGTGCTGGCAATCTTCAGCTGTATGGCCACCTGGCGGCTGTCTTCAATGGCCTCAAGGTGCAATTCCGACGCCATGCAACGGTCAAAACGCCGGGTATCCAGGCCCAACTCGTCGGCGTAACCGGAAAAGTGTTCCCCGGGGTTATCGCTGCCGCCCCAACGGGTCTGTTCAGCAAACAGGCGATCATGCATGGCCCAGTACTGGTCCTGATCCCCGGCACAGCGCGCCGCCATGGCAGCCGGCACCGCGTGGGTATGCTGGCGCAGCGGCAGGTCAAAGAACACAAACCGGACCTTGCCCGGCTCTACGTACTGCGACTTCAGTTTCTGGCTGGCCTCGGCAAAACTGGCGCAGGCGGGGCACTGATAATCGGCAAACTCCCTGACCACGACCTCGGCGTTCTCCGGACCCACGGAAATGCCGTAGCGGTCCAGCTGGGCGGGAAACGCTGGCGTGTCTTCCGATACCTCGGGCAGGCTGTCAGAGTCCGGGGTCGGGGGCAGCGTCAGGTAGTACAGCGCGCCAACCACGGCCGCAGCCACGATCACCAGCCCAGCGAAGATAACAGGCTTGCTGGAACGTTTGCGGGGCGCTGGGCCCCCTTCCTGTTGGCGTCGCTTGGCTTCACCCATATAGACTCTCCTGGCAGGTGGATTCTGGAACCTATGAACCTATCGAAGTGCATTATTGTGATGCCTCCGGACAGCAGGAACAACTTCCGGTGATCCGGAAAGGGCATCCAGCCCTCTCGACCCGAAGGGTCAACTGATGTGAACCCGGAACGTTCCTCATCGTAAAACACTGAACACATCACCAATCGGATGGAATTATGTTGGGATTTCTGAAAGGCAACCCGAAGAAGAAACTGCAGAAGGCGTACGAGGACAAGCTCGCCAGGGCATTGCACGCCCAGCGCAATGGCGATTTGCGGACTCACTCGACGCTGATGGAGGAGGCAGAGGAGCTTTACAGCCAGATACAGGCCCTGGAAAACAAAAACTGATTTGCCACGAAATCCACGAAATGACAGGCCCGAAGCTTTCTGTAAAACTTTGACTCGCTGATTTTATTTCGTGGGTTTAGTGGATTTCGTGGCCCATATAGTCTTTGTCGTTTTGTTTTTCCAAGATGGGATGGTCTCCTCCCCACTCCAAATCGGCGTCGTAATGCGCCAGGATAGATGTTGCAGACACTATCCAACGAGCTAAGGAGGAGACCATGCACGAGAATA
>NZ_JBHSDI010000054.1:0-46240 GCF_042651045.1 Marinobacter lacisalsi | reverse complement strand
CGTGCATGGTCTCCTCCTTAGCTCGTTGGATAGTGTCTGCAACATCTATCCTGGCGCATTACGACGCCGATTTGGAGTGGGGAGGAGACCATCCCATCTCGGAAAGAAAAGCTAAAAGAAAAGAAATTCCTGGCCACTAAATCCACGAAAACCACGAAAAATTCATTCTGTAACTTTAGTGGTTTTCGTGGATTTAGTGGCCAAAAAAGGGTCTTATCGGGTAGCCAGAGCATCTCAAGGGCACCAGCGAAACCGGCCTATATCCACCCGGCCGTTAACGACCTCCACGCCTTCGTCTTCGAGCAGGGATTTTTGCCGCTCGAAGGTCTCGGATCCTTCCGGAAAAGCGATCTGGCCGGTAGTGCGAATGACCCGGAACCAGGGTACCGAATGGCCCGTGGGCAATTTGCCCAGCGCCTTGCCCACGAACCTGGCCTGGCGGCCAAGCCCGGCCATATCCGCCACCTGGCCATAGCTGGCCACACGGCCGGGGGGAATGGCCAGCACCACCTGCCAGATCTTCTGTTCGCGCGTCGGTTCCATCGTTTACCACCGGCTCAGCTCCGATCGAGGCACAATCTTGAAGTTTGATGATGTGCCCAGATGTTATGAAGTTCGGGAGGCTTGAGTGTACCAAAGGTCCGGTCTCTCAACGGAATCCGGAAAAATGGGGGCGGCCTCCATTTTAAATAATGAACAGCCAGTCGGGAGGCATCCATTGCCAGTATTCGTCTTTCTTTTCGTCGTCATGCCCATCCTGGAGATGGCGGTGCTGATCAAGGTTGGCACCATGATCGGCGTACTCAACACCATTGGCCTGGTGCTGCTGACCGCGGTTATCGGCGCCGCGCTGCTCAAGCAGCAGGGGCTGGCCACGTTGACCCGGGCCAATCAGCGCCTGAACAGTGGTGAGTTGCCTGCGAAGGAGGTGGCCGAAGGGCTGATCCTGGCCGTGGGCGGCGCGCTGTTGCTGACCCCGGGCTTTGTCACCGACACCATCGGTTTCCTGTGCCTGATCCCGGGCACGCGGCATTGGTTCGTGCATCAGGTTATGAAGCGCATGGTCGTGCGGGGGCAGGGTAGTAGCTTTTTCTTCAGTGCCGGCGGTTCAGGTCCATTTGGTGGCCAGGGCCCGTTCGGGGGCCGCCCGGGTGGCGATGACCCCATTGAAGGGGAGTACCGGGACGAAACCGAAAGGGATCACGATCGCATCGAAAAAAAGTAGAAATTTTTTTATCCGGGGTGTTGAAAACCATACGGCCACCCCCATTAAGGTCACACAAGTTTGCTGTGGCCAGATAATCATCTGCAAAACAGAGGGTTACTGGCCCGGCTTTTAACGCAACGTCATTGTCAAAGACAGCCTGACATTGGAGAAACCGAGAATGAAAATTCGTCCGCTACACGACCGTGTTGTCGTACGCCGTAAGGAAGAAGAAGAGAAAACCGCCGGTGGTATCGTGCTGCCCGGCAACGCCAAGGAAAAGCCGTCCCAGGGCCAGGTAGTGGCTGTCGGTAACGGCCGGATTCTCGAAAATGGTGAAACCCGCGCTCTGGCGGTAAAGGAAGGCGACACAGTGGTCTTCGGTCAGTACTCCGGCAACACCGTCAAGATCGACGGCGAAGAACTGCTGATCATGAGCGAGAACGAAATTTACGGTGTGCTTGAAGGCTAACGCCTGCCGCAACCCGGATAACGCATTCAATCCGATTGTTTGCTGAACACTTCAGACGATTGGTTTAAAACGAACAGGAATAGATAATTATGGCAGCTAAAGACGTTAGATTCGGTGACAGTGCACGCAAGCGCATGGTTGCAGGCGTCAACACACTTGCGGATGCCGTCAGGGTAACTCTCGGCCCGAAAGGCCGCAACGTGGTTCTGGACAAGTCCTTTGGTGCCCCCACCGTGACCAAGGACGGCGTGTCTGTGGCCAAGGAAATCGAGCTGAAAGACAAGTTCGAGAACATGGGCGCACAGATGGTCAAGGAAGTGGCTTCCCAGACCAACGACTCCGCCGGTGACGGTACCACTACCGCCACCGTACTGGCCCAGTCCATTGTCAATGAGGGCATCAAGGCGGTGACCGCCGGCATGAACCCCATGGACCTGAAGCGCGGCATCGACAAGGGTACTGCCGCAGCCGTTCAGGCAATCCGTGACATGGCCAAGCCCTGTGACGACAGCCGCAACATCGCCCAGGTTGGCACCATTTCCGCCAACGGCGACGAGACTATTGGCCAGCTCATCGCTGAAGCCATGCAGAAAGTCGGCAAGGAAGGCGTCATTACCGTTGAGGAAGGCCGCGGCCTGGAAGACGAGCTGGACGTGGTTGAAGGCATGCAGTTCGACCGCGGCTACCTGAGCCCGTACTTCATCAACAACCAGGACAGCATGTCTGCCGAGCTGGAAGACCCGTACATCCTGCTGGTGGACAAGAAGATTTCCAACATCCGCGAACTGCTGCCGGTGCTGGAATCTGTGGCCAAGGCCGGCAAGCCGCTGCAGATCATCGCTGAAGACATCGAAGGCGAAGCGCTGGCGACCCTGGTGGTCAACAACATGCGTGGCATCGTCAAGGTCAATGCCGTCAAGGCACCTGGCTTCGGCGACCGTCGCAAGGAAATGCTGCAGGACATCGCCATCTTGACCGGTGGTACTGTGATTTCCGAAGAAGTGGGTCTGACCCTGGAGAACACCACCCTGGATGACCTGGGCACCGCCAAGCGTGTCAACGTTACCAAGGAGAACACCACCCTGATCGGCGGTGCTGGCGCTAACAGCGACATCGAAGCCCGCGTTGAGCAGATCCGCAAGCAGATCGAAGACAGCACCTCCGACTACGACAAGGAGAAGCTGCAGGAGCGCGTAGCCAAGCTGGCGGGCGGCGTTGCCGTCATCAAGGTAGGCGCTGGCTCCGAAGTGGAAATGAAAGAAAAGAAGGCCCGTGTGGAAGATGCGCTGCACTCCACCCGCGCAGCGGTCGAGGAAGGCATCGTACCGGGTGGTGGTGTCACCCTGATCCGTGTCATTGCGGCACTGGACAATGTTGATGCCATCAACGAAGAGCAGAAAGCCGGTGTCAACATCCTGCGCCGTGCCATGGAAGCTCCCCTGCGCCAGATCGTGTTCAACGCAGGTGGTGAGTCCTCTGTGGTGGTAGCCAAGGTTCGTGACGGAGAGGGCTCCTTCGGTTATAACGCCAGAACTGAAGAGTATGGCGACATGCTGGAGATGGGCATCCTGGATCCCGCCAAGGTGACCCGTTCCGCGCTGCAGGCTGCTGCTTCCGTTGCATCGCTGATCATCACCACCGAGGCGATGATTGCCGACGAGCCGGAAGAAGAAGGCGCCGGTGGCGGCGGTATGCCGGACATGGGCGGCATGGGAGGCATGGGCGGCATGATGTAATGCAGCCTACGGCCTGACGCTGCAATGCCCCCGGGGTGTTGCAGTCGCTCAATAAACCTCGTCCGGGTTACGCCCGGGCGGGGTTTTTTTGTGTCTGGCGTTTTCAAATCGGGTCGCAGGTCACGTAGAATTCCGGTGACGGTTTAAAACCTGTGAAACACGGTCACAAAGCCTGTGCAGGTTCTTGCCATAATTCAGGAAATACGGAATGTTTCCGACAGCACCTGGTCCACTGCCTATGCGATGTTCAGTAATGGTGACCCAACCATAATGACCGACTCTCCCGAACGCTCTTTTTTCCGACCGTTAAAGGTCATCCTGCTACTGCTGCTGGCGCTGGTGGTTTACACCGTAGCGCTGGTGGCGTGGGTGCCGGCCGGGTGGGTCTGGTCGCAGTTTGGCTCCGGTGCCAGCCTGCCGCCGGGCGTGCAGGTGCAACAGGTGTCCGGGTCTCTGTGGCAGGGGGCTGCCCGCCTGGAATTGATGCGTCGTCCGGTTCGGCTCTCCTGGTCTCTGTCGTGGCCGGACGTCGTCGCCCTGCGACAGCCGCTGGACTTCACCGTGGAGACCCGGGGATCGCAGGTTCAGGGGGGCGTGATGCTGGGCTGGCCTTCCTCCGTGGTGATGAGCGCGTCCGGACGGGTGCACGTGGCGGAGTTCGAGGATCTGATCCGCCAGAGTGGCGGTGCCCTGCTGGAAGGGGACATCATTATCGACCGGTTGCGGGTTGCCGCTGACAATGGCCGGCTGCAAAGCGCGAACGGCCTTGGCCGTTGGCCGGGGGGGCAGGTCAGTTGGCCCATGGGAGACAGCCGTCAGAGCACGAACTTCCCGCCCATGCAGGCAACGCTGGCGGATACCGGCCAGGGTGTGCTGCTGACCATTGCCGAGGAAGGTTCGGCGGAACCGGCGGCAGACGCTACTGTGGGCTTCGATGGCATGATGGGAATCCGGGTCTACAAGCGCATGGTGGATCTGGCCGGGCAACAGTGGTCCGCATCCGCCGCCCCTGGTGATGTGATTTTCCAGGTGCAGCAGCCCCTGTTGCCGGGAGGTCGGTTCTGATGGCAAAGCGAAACCGCTATCAGGTAGCGCCCTGGATTCCCCGCTGGCTGGGCAATCTGCTGATTGTCGGACTCGTGGTTCATGCGGCCGTGGGTATGGCCTGGCTGACCTGGTCAGTGTTATGGAACGAACAACCGGTGGCCTCGCTATACAACAGCGGAGCACCGAAAGCTGGCGGGGCGGGGCAGGTGCGTGCCCCTCTGGCCAGCATGGAGTTGTTTGGCCGCCCTCCCGGGAATCAGCCGGTGGCCGAAGAGGTTCGTCGCAATGCCCCGGAAACCCGCCTGCGTCTTACCCTGGAGGGGGTCATGGTAGCGGAGCGGCCTGAGAACTCGGGTGCTATAGTGACAAGCGGGGGTAACACGACTGCCCATTATCGGGTGGGTGACATGCTTCCGGGTAATGCCGAGCTTGTGGAGGTGGAGCCCGCGCGTATACTGATCCGGCGCCAGGGTGCCCTGGAATCGCTGACATTTGATGAAGACAGTGATGGGCCGGCCCTGGCCTCAATGGAGTCGGAACCGATTACCGTCGGTTCGTCAGACGATTTTCTGGACCAGGCCCAGGAGCAACTGGCGAGCGAAGGTGCGAACGCGTTACTTGCATTTGGCCTTCAGCCGGTGGACGATGGCGGCTCACAGGGTTACGTGTTTGACGGCTCCAATGCCATGCTCCGGGCGGTCAATCTTCGTGAGGGTGATGTGATCACAGCCATCAATGGCTACCAGCTGGGGGATCTTGAACAGGACCGTCAGTTGCTGGAAACCCTGCGTTCCGAATCCCAGTTGCAAGTGGAAGTGGAGCGGGATGGCGCCCGCTTCACGGTAACCTACGCGTTGCCACAATAGAGGAGCCCGCCGTGGCTCTGTGATAAGGAAAGATCGGGGGGCGGTGTCCCCGGAAGACAATCAGAGAGCCTACCAAAGGCTTCATCGATACAGGACGCGATCGTTGCATGATTAAGCTCACCACACCTTTAATGCGGGCCCTGGTAGTGGCCCTCTTGTTGCCGCTGATGACCATGGCCCAGGCGCAGGAAGGTACCTGGCGGTTAAACCTCAAGGATGCGGATATCCGTGCCTTCGTCACTCAGGTTGCCGACATCACCGGTTACAGCTTTGTGGTGGACCCCCGGGTAAAGGGTAAGGTCACGGTTCTGTCCAGCGCCCCCATGAATAAGGACGAGATTTACGATCTGTTCCTGGCGGTTCTCCAGGTGCATGGTTTTACGGCCATTCCCGGGGAGGAAGTGATCAAGGTGGTCCAGCAGGTGGACGCCAAACAGAATGCGGAGAATCTGACCCGCTTTGAAGGCATCCCCAGTGAGCAGCTGGTCACCCGCGTAATTCCCGTCAACAACGCCAACGCCCTGGAACTGGTGCCTATCCTGAGGCCATTGGTGGCGAAGTATGGCCATCTTGCCGGTGTGGCCGCAGCCAACGCACTGATTGTCAGTGACCACCAGAACAACATCCAGCGGATCGAATCGATCGTTCGTGACCTCGACAGCCCCTCGGAATATGAAGTGGAAGTACTCCAGCTGAATGAGGCCTGGGTGGGTGATATGGTGACCCTCCTCCAGGAGCTGGCGCCGGATGAGCTGGGGCGTGCCGGTGGCGGCGGTGATGCGGCATCCCGCAAGTTCAGCGTCACGGCGGATGAACGCAGCAACCGCCTGATCCTTCGTGGCGACAAGAATTTCCGGGACAAGATGCGCAACCTTATTCGTCAGCTCGACCAGCCATCGGCGTCCGGCGGCACCACCAAAGTGGTGCGACTCAAGCACGCGGATGCCAAGAACCTTACTGAAATCATTGAGGGCGTGATGGGCGAAGTGGTCCGCGAGGCCGAAGGTGAAGGCGGCGGAGGTGGCGGCACAAGTCGTCGTAACAGCACTGGCTTCTCGGTATTCGCCGATGAAGGCCTCAACGCCCTGGTGCTGCGTGGCGAGCCCTCCATGATGCAGGAAGCGGAAATGATCATCTCGCAGCTGGATGTGCGTCGGGCTCAGGTGATGATCGAGGCGGCCATTGTCGAAATCAGTGACAACCTGGGTTCAGGTCTGGGTGTCCAATTCGCTGTGGCGGACGAGGGTGGTGGCGCCACCCCGGTTATCGGCTCCAACTTCAATAACGTAGGGGTCACGCTTGGCGAGGTAATTGGTAAGATCGTCGAGGAAAGCGTGATTGCTCCGGCGCTGGGGGGTGTCACCCTTGGGGCAGGTCAGCGAAATGAAGATGGAGTCACCTGGGGGGTATTGCTTCAGGCGCTGTCCACCTCGGCGGCAGCCAACCTGTTGTCCACGCCCAGCATCATTACTCTTGATAACCAGGAGGCTGAAATCATCGTGGGTCAGAACGTGCCCTTCCGGACCGGCCAGCAGGCAACGGCGGGTGATGGTCTGAGCAACCCGTTCACTACCATCGAGCGTCGGGATATCGGTCTCACCCTGAAGGTAACCCCCAGTATCAGCGATGATGGCCTGGTGCGGCTGGTGGTGGAGCAGACGACAGAAGATGTTGCGACGAGCGTGGACAACGCTGCGGACATCGTGACCAACAAGCGCGAGATTAAAACCACAGTGCTGGCAGATGATGGAGAAACCATTGTCCTTGGTGGCTTGATCAACGAGAACGTCCGCATCAACAAGAGCAAGGTCCCGCTCCTGGGAGACATTCCCATTCTTGGCCGACTATTCTCCTCGGAGTCAGAAACCCGTGAAAAGCGTAACCTGTTAGTATTCCTGAGGCCGACCATCATGCTGGACAAGGCCAGGGCGGCCGAGGTCACGGATGAGAAATACAGCGGCCTGTGGGACATCAATCTCGGCATGCGTGAGAAGCTTGACCTTCCTGAGGAAGGTGAGGCGCCCCCTGAGATAGAGACCCTGTTCCGGGGCAAGGAGTACCGGGAGGCTCAGGCGGCGAAGGAGGCCGCGGAAGCCGCCGAGGTCAACTGATACCGCGCGACGCGTACCTGCCGCACGTTGTTAAAGGGCTGCCAGCCATGCTGGTGGCCCTTTTTGTTGCAGCCTTCACGATGAAAACGCCTGCCCGAGAGAAAGGCATGGGGGTGTGGCTGTGGGTATCAGGTCAGCGGGGGCAGGGGGCAGTCCAGCTGGTCGGCGACGATCCGTATCAGCTCATACTCCCTTGGCTCCACCTGTCCGTCGTGTCGCACGCACTGGGCGCAGGCATCCAGAATGCCAGGCTTGAGCATGGGGGATAGCTGGTTCAGTCGCTTCAGGCTTTCCCGCAAATCTTTGACCGATACCTTTTCGTTCAGCGTCAGGCTGTCGGCGCTCTGCCGGTTGGCGAAGCTCTCGATGGCCTGGCGGTGCAGCTCATCGGCCTCAGTCCGGCTCTGAGTGCCGGCGCGGGCCATCAAGCTGAACAGGGTGTTCAGGTCCTGCAATACTTTCTGGTAGTTACGGTAACGTACCGGAACCACGCGGCCAGAGTCGGCGGCCAGATGGCGCTGAAGGAAACTGTGCAGGGCAAACTCGAACAGGGTAACGCGACCGTCTGCCTGCGCCAGAGCAGCGACTTGCCGCACCAGCGACTGGCGCTCGTCCGGGTCCAGTTTCCGCAGTGCGGGCATGGCAAGTTCCAGGGCAGGCAGGCGAATGGCATCGCCTTCCCGTTCCAGGGTCGGTGTGAAACGTTGGATCAGGGCCGGATCAGGCTTCAGGACTATGGCCTCCGGTGTGGTTTTGAGCAGGCTTTCGGTAGTATCGCCCCGCAGGTCATGGGTCAGTAGTGCGTAGACAAACTGGACCGCGCCTGAGCGGGTGTAAAGCAACTCCCGAACATTGGCGGGAAGGCGGGTGAGCAGTTTGCTCGCATATAGCTCGCCGGCCGGGGTGGCCGTGCCGACCCTTGTCGACAGGTTGGCAACGGGCTCCGCCATATAGGTTGCCCCGGATGTGCCGGCAAAGCCGCTGGTTCCTTCCGGTGCTGTCGTTTTGGGCTGGCCGGACTCTCCGGGCTGGTCCCTCAGTCGGCTGCGCAGGCGGGTCAACAGGCCGGGCTGGATAGCCTCGATACGCTCATCAATAGGCGGGTGTGAGCCCAGCAGGCGGCTGAAGGCCATTTTGGTGCTTTCGCCAAAGCACATGTGGTTCATGTCACTGGCGTGGCTGGTGTGTTCAAGGTACCCGGAGTTCAGGCCGATCTTATAGAGGGCGCCGCCAATGCCTTCGGGGTTACGGGTAAACTGGACGGAGGATGCGTCGGCCAGTCGTTCCCGCTCACGGGAAACCGCAGCCTGTATCAGCCGCCCGCAGAACACACCGAGATAGCCGATGCCGGCCAGGCCCAGGCCGATGACCAGCAGTACCGCACGCCCGTCATTGCGGCCGCTGGACCGGAACCCATGGCGATGGCTGCTGCTGTGGAGCAGGAAGAAGCCGATCTGGCCAATAGCCAGGATACCAGCCAGCAGGGCAATCAGCCGGACATTGATGCGCATATCGCCATTGAGTATATGGCTGAATTCGTGGCCGACGACACCCTGGAGTTCGTCCCGGGTCAGTTGGGTGAGGGTGCCGTGGGTAACGACCATGACGGCTTCGTTAGGGCTGTAACCTGCAACAAAGGCGTTGATGGCGGTTTCGTTGTCCATCACATACAGCTGTGGCACGGGCACGCCGCTGGCGATGGCCATTTCTTCGACGATGTTGCGGAAGCGGCGTTCATCGGTGTCCTGGCTGGAGGGATCAAGCAGGCGTGCGTTGACCATGCGGGCGACCCGTTCGCCGCCACCGGCAAGGTCGAGCCAGCGGATGCCCGAAGCGCCGACGATCAGTACGACCACGGCTGCGGCGGTCATCAGTCCGTGGGTGCTGAGCAGCCATTGGTGGAAGGGCAGGCTGGTGGTGTCGCTGCGGGTGACCAGATAGCCGATGACGCAGACGGCAAGCGCGATGAGTGTGACGGCCAGGGCAAACAGGAATACCAGCAGGGTGGTATTGCGTTTGGCGGTGGTCTGGCGTTCGAAGAATCCGGGTGCTGGCATGGGTCAGGTTGTCTATTTGAAAGGGTGCAAGGACCGGAGGCCGGGATCATTTTCCCGGACACGCCGTGAATCCATCCATGGAGGCTCTTCAAAAACCTTTACGGCTTTATGCTCCTGCGTCCCCGTAAAGGTCCAGGGTCGGCCTTCCCTGGCCGACCCGTGAAACGCTGTCGCGTTCCACCCATGTTTTTGAAGGTCCGGGAAAATGATCCCGGCCTCCGGACCCCCAGCACAGTGCTGGCCTCTGGGGCTAGAAACTCACCTTGGGCGCGGTCCGAGCTTCAGGCGATTCCAGCTCCAGCTGTGAGGTCGGTTTGAAGCCGAACATGCCGGAAATGACGTTGTTGGGAAATTTCTCCCGGTGGATGTTGTAGCTCATCACGCTGTCGTTATAGGCCTGGCGGGCGAAGGCGACGCGGTTTTCGGTGCTGGAGAGTTCTTCCATCAACTGCTGGACGGTTTCGTTGGCCTTCAGGTCCGGGTAGTTCTCCGCCACCGCGTAGAAGTTGGCCAGGGCTTGGGTGAGCATGTTTTCGGCGCTGCCCAGTTTTTTCATCTTGCCGGCTTCACCGGGGTCGGTGGCGGCGTCTTTCTGGGCGTTGACGGCGCCATTGCGCGCCTCCATGACCTGGGTGAGGGTCTCCCGCTCGTGGCTCATGTAGGCTTTGGTGGATTCCACCAGGTTGGGGATGAGGTCATGGCGGCGCTGGAGCTGTACGTCAATCTGGGCAAAGCTGTTCTTGAACTGGTTGCGGTAGGATACCAGCTGGTTGTAGATGGCGACGATATAGATAACGACGATGGCAATTACGGCAAGGCCGATCAGCGTTGAAGTCATAAGGGTCCATTCCTGATGTGGTTTCGGGAGCGGCTTGATCGGCCCCCGGACGGTTATTTATATTGCGGATTCTCCATGTTTTCCTCAAGTTTTCCGTGGAATGAGTCCACAAACGAAACAAAAGCATGGGGTAGAAGTGGTCGGCTGAAATAGTAACCCTGTGCGATCTGGCAGCCCCGCTGACGCAGGTAGAATTCCTGTTCCTGTGTTTCCACCCCCTCGGCGATAACGGCCAGGTTCAGGCTTCGACCCAGGTCGATGATGGTGTTGGCGATGCGGGTGTCGTCCTCATTGACCAACAGGTCCTGGACAAACTGCTTGTCGATTTTCAGATGCTGCACCGGCATGCGCTTGAGATAGGTCAGTGAGGAATAGCCGGTGCCAAAGTCGTCAACCGCAATGTTGATGCCGGCATTGTTCAGCTGGCGCAGTTTTTCAACGGCGTCTTCCAGGTTTTCCATGAAGCCGGTTTCCGTGACTTCCAGTTCCAGCCGACCGGGTGGTATTTCGTGGCGGCCCAGGGTAGTCAGTATGGTGCCAACGATATCCGGCTGACGGAGCTGGACGGCGGAGAGGTTAACAGCGATGCGCAGCGGCATGCCGGCCGAGGCCCATACTGCAGCCTGTCGACAGGCCTCGTTGAGTACCCATTGGCCGATCTCGACAATGGTGCCATTGAGTTCCGCCAGGGGGATGAAGTGGTCGGGTGGCACCATGCCCCTCTCCGGGTGCGTCCAGCGTAGCAGGGCTTCGGCGCCAATGATGCGGTTGCTCTGGAGGCTGATCTGGGGCTGATAGACCAGGTGAAACTCTTCGTTGGTCAGAGCCTGGGACAAGTCTTTCTCAAGTTGTTTGCGGGCACGGATTTCCTGGTCGACGCTGGCGATGTAAAAGCGACTGTGGTTGCTGGCCTCCGTCTTGGCCAGGGTCATTGTGTGTTCCGCTTGCTGGAGCAGGTGATCCGGTTCGGAGGCATCCGTCGGATACATGGCAACGCCGATGGTGGCTGTTACCCGGAATGAGCTGGTGTCCACCCGTACTGGCTCACTGAACAGGCTTAACAGGTACTCGGCCAGCTCGGCCGCTTCGTACTGGTCTTCCACCGGGTGGGCGATAACCACGAACTGGTCACCACTCAGGCGTCCTGCCAGTAGGCGTTGGGAATTGCCCGGTTCGATCAGGCGCTGGGCCATGGTCTTCAGGATGCGGTCGCCGGTCTGATAACCCAGTTGTTCGTTGATGGATTTGAAATCGTCGATGCCACAACAGTAGACGGCCAGGTTGCTGCGATTGATCTGGCAATCCCCCAGGGCACTGCCTAGCGTGGCCAGGATGGTCTCACGGCTGGGCAGGCCGGTTAACTGATCATGACGGGACAGCTCCTGGGCGCGGGTTTCCGCGTCCTCGTGCCGGCGTCGACTGTCCTGGATGGACACCAGCAGGTGGTTGATGACCTGCACCAGCACGTCCAGTTCGTCGCGCTTGTGACCGGGGGGGCGCTTCAGCAAGTGTCTGTCCGGATGATCGGGATCTACCTTTACCAGCGCACTTACCAGCGTCTGCAGAGGTTTGGTCATCAGCCAGTAAACTACGACAAATAACACCAGGCCGACGATGACCGCGCGCAGAATGCCCACGAGCAGGGTCAGGGCCGAGCGTTCGACCCAGGCCGCGGCCGGTGGCGCGGTATCGTAGGTGACACGAAGCTGGCCATATACCACCGCCTCATCGCTGGACGGGATATTGCTGCGATACAGCTCCGTGGTGTAGGTGCGGGTCCGGTCGAAAATCCAGTCGGTAAGGTGCCTGTAGCTGGACTGTATGAGCGGTCGTTCGTGCCGGGCAAGTACATCGCCGTCGGGGTGGGTGATTTCGGCTTTGTGGAGCTCCTGTTGCCCGAACAGGCCGCTGATGACCTGGTTGCCGAGCGCTTCATCGAGGCTGAATATGGCCTGCGTCGAGGCCTCACGAACCAGCTCCAGCGTTTCCCGGGCGTCGCGGTCCAGATCCGAGGACACATACCGGGCGTCGCTGAGTATCTGAAACACGCTGAGGACAATGCCGGCCAGAATGGCAGCGGACAGTACCCATCGAAGAATTCGGTATCCCAGACGGCGTTGCAATGAAAAAACTTGGGTCATGACGTTCGCATGGTTTTATGATCAGTTCTTCGGCGAGCGCATTCGAAGTCCAGATTCAGGCCACTGCACTCGTGTCCCGTTTGGTTAATCCGCTGACCTACTGCGTGACGCTGGGGCCTCTGGCCCGGTAGATCAGCGCATTAACCAAACGGGACACTAGCATTACAGTATGGTCAAGATCTGACGGATTGCACTGATAGACGTACCATTTTTCCAGAATGCCCGGTGCATGGGTGTTTTATTTTGTAATGTCGTGAAGAGCGCCAGGGCGGTGAGGCGAGCACGAAAAAAGCCCGCACGATGGCGGGCTTTTCTCGGCGGCACCGGCAGCGCCGGGGCCAGGGTAAACGGAACCGGCCGGATCAGGCCAGGTTGTCGTTCACGAAGTCCCAATTAACCAGCTTCCAGAAAGCTTCCAGATAGTTGGGACGGCTGTTGCGGTAGTCGATGTAGTAGGCGTGCTCCCATACATCGACGGTCAGTACCGGCTTGTCGGCACCCGTCAGAGGGGTTTCCGCGTTGCTGGTATTGGTAATGGCCACCGAGCCATCGGCTTTCTTGACCAGCCACGTCCAGCCCGAACCGAAGTTGTTGGCGGCCTTGTCGTTGAACTCTTTCTTGAAGTCCTCGAAGGAGCCAAATGCTTTCTCGATGGCTTCCTTGGCTGCGCCGGTGGGCTCGCCGCCACCATTGGGGCTCAGGCAGTGCCAGTAGAAGGTGTGGTTCCACACCTGGGCGGCATTGTTGAACAATGGGCCGCTGGCACTCTTGATAATGTCTTCCAGGGACTTGTTGGCGTCATCTGTGCCTTCGATCAGGCCGTTCAGTTTGGTGACGTAGGTGTTGTGGTGCTTACCGTAATGGTACTCCAGCGTTTCTTCGGAGATGTGCGGTTCCAGAGCATTCTTTGCGTACGGAAGTGCGGGAAGTTCAAAAGCCATGAGGTCGTTCTCCCTGGTTTCTCTCAGTATTTCAGGGGTCATTGAAGCCCCCGATGAACATTTATGGCGCGTTGGTGTTGCAGCATTACTGCGTTACAACGACACGTTTTGTAACTCTGCAACCAACAAGTATCGGGCCTGCTTGATTTTTTTCAAGGGTACGGGGGTGAATGGCGCGGAAATCTTTGCCATTCCCCGTATCCGCTGCCGCTGGCTGCGCGCTTCTCAGCGGGTCAGTGAACAGTCGAACTCGGGGCTGCCGGGCAGGAACTGGGCCACATTGCGAACTCGCCACTTGAGTTCCTCGTAGCTGTCCGCCAGCACGTTGACGTGGCCAAGCTTGCGGCCGGGGCGCTCGGCTTTCGCGTACAGATGCAGGTGGGCGTAAGGCAGCTCCATAATCCGTTCGATATCGCCATGCTCGCCGATGATATTCACCATGCAACTGAGCCCACGCGCTGCCGTGTTGCCCAGGGGGTGGCCGGCCACGGCACGGATATGATTCTCGAACTGACTTGTCATGGCGCCTTCCATGGTCCAGTGGCCGGAATTGTGGACCCGGGGGGCCATTTCGTTGGCGACCAGGCCATCGGCGGTCTCGAAAAGTTCCAGGGCCAGAACACCCACATAATCCAGTTCATTCAGCAGGGCACGAATGTAACCGCCGGCCTTTTCTTCCAGCGCTGGTGACAGCTGCGGGGCGGGGGCGATGGAATAGCGAAGGATGCCTTCGTGGTGGACGTTTTCAGCCATCGGGTAGAAATCCACCTCACCATCTATCCCGCGAACCGCAATCAGCGATACCTCGCGGGTGAAGTCGACAAATTTCTCCACCATCAGGCGTTCATGGCCGATTGACTGCCACGCTTCGGCGGCGTCCTCCGGTGACCGCAGCACCGCCTGGCCCTTGCCGTCATAGCCTTCGGTGTTGGACTTGGCAACAACCGGGCAGCCGAGCTCCTCGGCCGCCGCCTTTAATGAATCGGCGCTGTTGGCCATGCGCCACTGCGGCGTGGGAATGCCCAGGTCACCGAACAGGGTCTTCTCAGCTTCCCGGTTCTGGCAGACCTGAAGGGCGCGGGGGCCCGGGTAGACTGGCTTTGACCGCGATATTTCCTCGGCAACCTCTACTGGCAGATGCTCGAATTCGTAGGTGACGCGGTCTACCCGCGACAGGAAATCATCCAGGTATTTGCCTTCCCGGTCGATGATCACTTCCCCAAGACCGGCGCTCGGGCTGCCGGACATGTCGTAAAAGACAAACGTCTTTGCCAGGGGGTAGCCGGCCAGGGCCAGCATCCGCCCCAGCTGCCCTGCACCGAGAATGCCAATTCTCATCGGTATGCTCCTGTGTGTCTCGAATCAGCTGTCGCTGGCCGGGTCCGGGTGATCCAGCACAGACTGGGTCTGTTGCTGGCGAAAGTTTTCAACCCGGGCCTGCAGGTCCGGGTCATGGGTGCCAAGGATCTGGGCCGCCAGCAGGCCTGCATTGGTGGCCCCCGCCTTGCCGATGGCAAGCGTGCCCACCGCGACGCCGCCGGGCATCTGGGCAATGGACAAAAGGGAGTCGAGACCGTTAAGTGCTTTGGACTGAACCGGTACACCCAATACCGGCAGCGGTGTCTGAGAGGCCACCATGCCTGGCAGGTGGGCCGCCCCCCCGGCGCCGGCAATAATCACTTTCAGCCCCCGACCGGCGGCGTTCTTGGCATAGTCAAACAGTAGGTCCGGTGTACGGTGCGCTGACACCACCCGGGTTTCGTAACTGACGCCCAGCCTGTCCAGCATAACGGCTGCATGTTCCATGGTGGGCCAGTCCGACTTGGAGCCCATGATAATGCCTACCAGCGGTTGCATAGCAATTGTCCCCGTCAATAAAGGCGACGGCAGCGGGCGTGGTCGGTTTGATGCCCGGCGTCAGGAAAGCCCGACATTTTAGGATTTGCCTGACCACCATGCAAACTGCAGCGGCATCTTCTGCCTCCGGGCTGACCGGCAATCAGCCGTTTCACCTGGCGCCAGGCGTTCATTACGGCGGTAACTTGGTGAAAAAGCCTGCAAACGGATATGATCAGTCGCCATAAGGCTGTTTCAGGTAAAGAGGTTATTATGGATCCGATTCGCCCTGATGAGGACGAGCTACGTGCCGACGCGCCGATTGCTGGCGAGGTTCGCAACGCGGGCAAAGGCAAGGCAGGGGAGCGGCAGGCCGCTGGCGCCCAGACACCGCCACCGTCATCAGGTGGCAAATCTGCCGGCGGGTCAGGTAGCGGGTCTGGCGAAGGGCGCGGCGGTTCGTCCGGCGCTCTGGTCTGGTCACTGCTGATTGTGCTGGTGTTTGTGATCTCCGGCGCCGGGTGGTTTGGCTGGCAGATGCATCAGCAGATGCAGACCATGGAAGCCCAGGTGGAAGAGGCGGACTATTGGGCCCGCCAGAGCAAGCTGGCCTTGGCAAGGTTCGAAGGCGACCTGTCGGAAACCGGGGAAAACCTGGAGGAAACCGGTTCCTCCATGGATCAGCGGTTGGGTAGCCTGGACGCCAGGCTGAAAGAGGCCAACGATGAGATACGCAAGCTCTGGGTGCTTTCCAATGAAAAGAACCGGCCGAAGATTGCATCCCTGGCTGAGCAACAGGAGAGCCTGAGCGGCCAGCTGGAATCTCTGTCCGCTAACCTGGAAACCACGGGGCAGAGCGTTACCGACCTGCAGGCCAGTACCGAAAGCCTGTCGTCGACACTGGAGCAGACACGGCAGACCCAGCAGGAAAATGGCGGTCGGCTGCAGGCGCTCTCCGGCGAACTGGAAAGTGTGAACGAACGCCTGGCCGGCATTGACGACCAGGTCGCCCGGCAGTTGCAGCGCTTCAGGCAGGAGCAGGCCCTGGCAATGGACGGACTGGAGAGCCGACTCCAGGCCCTTGAGTCCGGGGGCAATCGTGTGCAGGAGCTGTCACGACAGCTGGCGGCCACCCGAAGCCGTCTGGCGGAGGCAGAGCAGACGCTCGAAGCCGTGGATACCTCCCGCGCCCAGTTGACGTCACGACTGGTGCGTTTGCAGGAGCAGGTGGATCAGCTGAGGGCAAGGTAATCCCGCCTGTTGGAGGGTGCTCTAACTGTCGGAATTGATTGAAAAATAGACGGATTTTTAAGGTTCTGAAAAAAATCCGGGAAATTTCCCCGAAACATTTGACTCTGCCTGAGAAATACTTAAAATGCGCGTCTCACTTGATTGATGAACACGGCAGCGGCCAGTCAATCAGGTGAAGCGAAAGCCGGAAGTGGGTGGTTAGCTCAGCTGGGAGAGCATCGCCCTTACAAGGCGAGGGTCGCAGGTTCGATCCCTGCACCACCCACCACTTTCCGGGCCGTTGACTTACCCCAGTCAATGGATGTTGCCGAGGCAGGCGCGATCTTGTCTGGCAATGATGCGGAGCGGTAGTTCAGCTGGTTAGAATACCGGCCTGTCACGCCGGGGGTCGCGGGTTCGAGTCCCGTCCGCTCCGCCATTTTCCTTCCCGGGTGGTTAGCTCAGCTGGGAGAGCATCGCCCTTACAAGGCGAGGGTCGCAGGTTCGATCCCTGCACCACCCACCATTTTTGTTTCCTGTTCGCTTATCTTTGTGTCCCGTGATGGGTGTCTCTGTCGTCTGTTCTTGCACGTCAATTTTACATTCTGTTACCTCTGCTTTCAGGCGTTAACAATTTCCTTTCTGTTCTCCATGGTTTAGCTGCAGAAAGCGGATCTTGCGCACAGTGTGGCCCCCCTGTATTTTGTAAAATTTTGGAAAATGACCCGGAATCAGGAGTAATCCACGATGCAGTTTAGGGCCACTGGAAAGTCACGGGCAGGCATTGCCGCCGTCGTGTGTGCTGTCTTCCTGGCGGGCTGTGGAGGCTCGGGGTCGGGCAGTAGCAGTAGTCAGTCGTCCGCCCCGTCATCGGAAGAGAGCGTTTCGTCCGGCCAGACCGTGTCTTTGAGCTGGTTGGCACCGGGTCAGCGCATCAACGGCGAGCAGCTCAGTTACATCAATGACATTGATGGCTATATCGTGCTGTATGGGCAGGATCCGGCCAACCTGGAACAGCAGGTGGTGGTCGAGTGCAATTCACTCAACTGTGGTTACGACATCCAGGATCTTGCGCCTGGCACCTGGTACTTTGCCGTACAGACGGTAGACAGTAACGGGCTGATCAGCGCACCCAGCCAACCGGTGTCCCGCGCGATCTGATGCCGCTACTCCTGGCCGGGCTCCTCCGGGTGGGACGCTACCGGCAGTTTGAGGGTGAAGGCCGAGCCTTCGCCCTCTTTTGATTCCACATTGATCTCCCCCTTGTGTTTTTCCACTACCACGCTGACAAACGACAGCCCCAGGCCGACACCGTGCTGGCCGGAGAGTTCGCTGCTCTTTTGCCGCTGAAAGCGGTCGAACAGGGTGGGGAGTTCCGAGGCGGCGATACCGGATCCTTCATCAGTCACCGTCAGGCAGGCCTGGTGCCCCGCCCGGAACACCTGCATGGTGACTGCCGTGCCAGGTTTGGAATACTGCACCGCATTGGTCAGCAGATTGATCACCGCCCGCTCCAGCAATTCCGCGTTACCCCGTAACCAGAGATCGTCGTTGCCCAGCAGCACCAGTTTGATGTTCTTCTGCAGTGCCTGTTCGCTGACACTGTCACGGGCGTTCTCAACAATGGCCAGGAATTCGCAGTCGTAGAACCGTGTTTCGGTGAGCTGTTCGGCCCGGGCCAGCTGCACGAACTCCTCCGCCAGATGATAGCTTCGACGGGCCAGCTTGCGGAGCTGATCCAGCTGTTCGGTCTGGACCTCGCCGGGGCGCCGCTTTAGCTGCTCGATCAGCGCAAGCTGGGATACCAGGGGTGATCGCACATCGTGTGAGATAAAGTCGATCGCCTCCCTGTGCTGGCGCTGCTGTTCCCGTAACTCTGATATGTCCGCGATGTTGGCGATGATGCCGTTCTGGGTTCTGTCTGGCAGCACAAAGGGGGCGAAGTGTATCAGGAAGTCCCGGCCATGCAGGCGCAGGTCAACGGTGCGGCTCTGCTGCTGGGTCAGGGTGTCTGCCAGGGTTTCGGCCCACCCGGGGGAGCGGGGGTCGTGCCCTTGCAGCAGGGTCGCCAGGGACATGCTCTGCAGGCTTGGCTGGGGCTCGTTGAACCAGCGTGGAACGTGGCCATTGGCGAACAGGATCAGTCCCAGCGGATCGGTGACGATGATGCCATCGGGCATGTGCTCAAAGCTGCGCCAGATAAAACTCTGGATGTGATTGAGCTTCTGGGTGGCCTGCTGCGCACGGTCGATGCGGGTGGACAGGTTTTCGCGCACTACGGCCACAGGCTGGGTTGTGATGGGCGGCTGCAGTTCCAGGCGGCCCAGGTAACGCTCGGCGGTAGCCCCCGCAAGCCCGGGGGGTATCCTGAGGGCCAGCCTGAATTGTCGTCCGCCGCGAATCAGGGTAGTCCGGCTGATACCCTGGTCGTGAAGCCAGAGCCCCGGGCGGCGGGACCAGGAGGGAACCTCTTTGACCGACAGATTTTCCCGTGTCAGCACTGCGTCCTCCTCCATCAACAGCCAGCCTTCCGGGTTGATCAACTCGCGGAGGTTGGACAGGATCTGTTGCGGGCTTCTGCTCCAGGGTGGCGGCAGGTGCAGGAGGTTGCCCCGCTCAAGCTGGTCAATTTGCTGGTTCAGGAAACGGTTGGCCAGTGACAGGCGCCGGGCACTCCACAGGGGAAAGGCAATGATCGGCACCAGCAGTGCGTTGGCAACAGGTAGCCAAAGGTTCAGGTGTTGCAGGCCGGCCACTGACGCTCCCAGTATCAGGGCAAACAGCAGCCCGGAAAAACCGAAGGTCCGGCTCGGCCGAAGGCGGGGCAGTACCAGTACGATCACCAGGCCGCTGAACAGCGCCAGAAGAATGGGCCAGATGGTTGATACTTCGCGGATCAGGCGCTCGTTTTCAATGGCATGGAGTACATTTGCATGGAACTCCACGCCGGACATGGGCTGGGCCAGACCGGAAAAGGGTGTGGGCAGCACGTCCCCGAAACCGGCGGCGGTGGCGCCCACCAGCACGGTCTTGCCCTCCAGCCACTGTGCGGGCGGCGGGTTCACCAGGAGGTCGCTGTAGGAATAGGTGGTAAAGGCGCCACTGCGGCCCACCAGTGGTATTCGGCGGAAGCTCTGCCGAACGTTCACATAGGCGGCTGCGTCCAGGTCTTCGAAGGTATTCGGGGCGACCGAAGGCGAATTCCTGGTGGCAGACAGGGTCATGGCAGGCCACAGTTCGTTGCCCAGGCCGTTATAGAGGTAGAGGCCCCTTGCGATACCATCGGAATCCAGCTCCACATGGGCGTGGCCAATGGCGAAGGCAGCGCTGGCCAGCCGGGGCGTGGGCAGTTGTTCCCGGAAAAGGTCATTCTGGCTGCTGGGAGCAAGGTAAAGTGGCAGGATGACCCGGCCGTGAGAGCGCATTGCTTCAGCCAGCGCCTGATCATCCATCGCTGGCTCGGTAAACAGGATGTCGAGGATAATACGCTCGGCGCCGGCGTTGGTCAGGTTCCCGATCAGGCTGGCATGAACCGAACGGGGCCAGGGCCAGGGACCGATAGCAGAGAGGCTTTTCTCGTCGATGGCCACGATCACCACATCTTCCGGAGGTTCCGGTGGCCAGGTGGTGATCAGGGTGTCGTAAAGCCAGTTATCGAGTCGTTGCGGCAGAGTGGTCAGCTGCAGCAGCAACAGGATGCCAGTGAGGGGCAGGGCCAGCGTCCAGGCTGAATGTCTGGTGGAAAACCAATCCCTCGTCATGGGTCCTGCTATGGTGCTTGGTGGATTCTGGTACTGGTCTGGCGCCAGGGTCAGTGGCTCCTGCCGTGGAGGCGCCTGGGTAACGTGCTGACAGTACCATTATTCTACATATAATTCTCTACCCGGGCCCCACCGACCCACTATAGGACCTTCGGATATGGCACGCAGGCGAACGAAGTACCGTCTGCCGGGTATCAGGCGCAGCGCTGCCGTGGTGTCGTCCACTGTGGCTTCCTTGATGACATCCTCGAATGACGGATCTTCCGACAGCTGCAGCAGATAACCGGATGCATCCCGGTTGCGTTCCCAGAAAATCCGGACCTGTCGATCAATGTAGTTGGCGCTGATCACGCTGACTGGCGCCAGGGTGCCATTAATGGTCAATGTCCGGGTCTTGCTCGTGGCGACGGAGTTGCCGCCGGCTTCCGTGACCACCCGCCAGTGATATTCGCCCGGCTTCAGGGGCTTGTTGGGAATCCCGGATTCCTGAGAGCGCCAGTCACTGCTGGCAACAACATCAGTAAAGCTGCTGTCTTTGGCGATTTCCACCCGGGCTCTCTCACTTTCACCCTGGTAACGCCAGCTGAAGCTTGGGCGATCACTGTCCAGTGTGGCGCCGGGAGCCGGTTCCAGCAACTCCGCGGCGCGGGCGGCAAGATCCACCTGGAAAGTAACATCCGCGGGCATGCCACTGATGCCCTCGTTCGACAGTGAGGCAACCTGCGCCCGGTAATCGCCATTGGCGAGTCCGCCAAGGGCAAAACTTGTGTTGCTGGTCTGTTCACTGCGCACCGGCTGCCCGGTTTTCTGGTCCAGTATATCCACCTGGTACTGGCGGGCGCCGTTGGCCTGCCAGCTCAGCTGCGCAGGCATGCTTTTGATGGTATCCGGGATGGGGTTCGTTTTCGGCGCTGGCGGGAGCCGGAGGATTTTCATTTTGCCTGAGCCGCCGGCGCGAACAGAGGCGCCATAGCCACTGGGAATCTCGCGGATATTGCCGGGGGTGCCAAAGGCAACCCGGCCCTCGGTCACCTGCAGATGGCTGCCATCACGGTCAGCCTGCAGGGAAAAGGTGGTGCCACGAACGGCGGCAACGGCCGATGGGGTTTCGATTTCGAAACGGGCCCCTTCCTCAATCATGGGGTTGATGCGGTTGCTGACTCCACCACGCTCCAGGCGCATACGGGTGTCGGTCATGCCGGCGCGACCATATCGGGTCAGGCGGTTGAACACCACGGAGCTGCCGGGGTTGATCCGGATTGTGGAGCCGTCGGCCAGTTCCACAGTCGCCATGCCGTTGTGGGTGATAATGGTATCGCCGGCCTGGATCCGCTGGCCTTCCGTCAGGGGGCGAATGGCGCCATTACCTGCGGAGCGGACCCGGGCGTGGCCACTGATACCCCGAACCAGGGCGGGCTCGGGCTGTTGTCTGAGCCAGGCGACGGGAATGTGGATCTGATCACCTGCGCGGAGGCTCGATGGTGAGTCGAGACGGTTGTAGCTTGCCAGCCGGCCAGCTGATGTCGATGCCTTCAGCAGTTCGCGGGCAATCTGATCAAAGCTTTCGCCGGTCTTCAGCGTATAGGTCCAGTCGGAAGGATCGCCAATGGAGCCGGCGGGGCCGACGGTTGCCGCTGACCCGGAACCCTGCGCCACTGTCAGCTCAGCCCGCAACGGCATGGACAGCAAGGCTATCAGCCACATCAGGGCGACAGCCGTACATGCCGGGGACAACGGGCGTTGGAAGTTCATGAAGTCAGTCGGTCGCAAGTAACGGCCTCGAACATCAGGCAGAAGTGGGTTCCTCACCAACGGTGGCGTCGGTCATGGCTTCAAGCCGGTAGCCCCGCTGATAGATGGTTTTGATCCGGAAGCCGTTGTCCGGATTCAGCCCGAGGCGACGCCTTAAGCGGCTCATATGGGTGTCTACGGTACGGGTGTTGATATCCCGGGTCATTCCCCACACGCGCTCAAGCAGCATTTCACGGGTGAGTAGCCGGCCCTGGTTCTGGAACAGGAACAGGGTCAGGTCGAAATCCTTGTCGGTCAGGGTCAGCAGTTCGCCGTGCAGGGTGATGGTGCGACGGCTGGTGTTGACCACGAAGGGCCCGTAGAACAGCTCTTCTTTTTCCGTGTCCGGGTTGGAGCGACGGGCCAGGGCGTTGATCCGGGCGTTCAGCTCTGCCGGGCGTGCCGGCTTGGCCAGGTAGTCGTCGGCGCCGGCATCCAGGGCCTGCACGATATCCTGCTCGCTGTCCCGCTGGGTCAGGAACACCACGGGTACCGGCCAGTTCAATTGAGCCCGCACCTCGCGAAGCACATCCAGCCCGGTCATGTCGGGGATTTGCCAGTCCAGTATCATCAGGTCATAGCTGCGGTGAAGCACGGCACTCAGGAACGACTGCCCCGTGGGAAAGCTGTCACAGGGGTGCCCCTGATCCGCCAGAATCTGCTGCACATGCTGAGCCTGTTCGTGTTCGTCTTCCAGCAGGGCAATGCGCATGGACTGTCTCCTGAAGTAGTGGTTCTCACCGCCGCAAACTTACCGTTGGCGTCCGTCATTAAAACGGCTGTTTCACACTCATTATTGTGTCAAATATTTAATGTCGCGTCAGTGTCATTATGTAGCATTACGTAAGGTGGGCGGGCCAGCTCACGTCCGCCAGTGATCATTCGGGCCACTGAAAATCGTAGCAGACGGAACGTTATCGTACCGGCGGGCGCTGAAGTGCCGCCGGAGCGCCCTGGTTGTCATTAACTGTTTGTCGGCAGGAAGGGAAATTACTGCAGCCCCAGAACCACCCCCGGTGGCTTTTGCGGCGCACCAGCGGCGCATAACAGGCAGGGCAGGGCCAGGGTCGCTGGCTGGTGCCGTCCTCGGGGGCGGTATCGTCAATGGGGCGGGTGCCATTGCAGTCCGGAAACCGGGTGCAGGCGTGGAACTGGCCGTACTTGCCCTTGCGTATCCGCATCGGGGCACGGCATTTGGGGCAATGGATAGCCTCGGAGTCGGTTACCGCATCCGAAGGTTGGCGCCGTGACGGCGCGCCTGCCGTGGCGGTCGGCTGGCGGATAAAGCCGGTGATTTGCCCCTTGAGTTTCTCCAGAAACTGGCGTGGGTCGCCCTCGCCGGCGCGTATCTGCTCCAGGGTGGCTTCCCAGCGGGCGGTCATGTCTGGCTGGCTGATGGCCTCGGGTAGTGCGTGGATGAGGGTGCGGCCTTTCCCGGCCGCGCGGATATGACGGCCTTCCCGGTACAGGTACTCCCGGCGGAACAGGGTTTCCATGATGGCGGCGCGGGTGGCCTCGGTGCCCAGGCCGTCGGTTTCCCGCAGGGTCTTGCGCAATTCCGGGTCGCTGACAAAGCGGGCGATATTGGTCATCGCTGCCAGTAGGGTGGCGTCGGTGAAGTGCTGGGGCGGCTGGGTCATGCGCTCCTTTACCGAGGCGTCGGTGCAGGTGACGTCGTCTTCTGGCGCCAGCCGCGGCAGTGGTTTCTTTGGTGGGCCGTCCGACGACGACTTGCGTTGCTTCGGTTCCAGGGTCTTCCAGCCGGCCTCCAGCAACGCGGTTTCCGTGGCCCGGAAGGCGTGGCCGGTGATGGTCAGGTCCAGGCGGCCTTCCCGGTGGATGGCGTCCGGCATGAACTGCATCAGGTAGTAACGGGCCACCAGGTTGTAGATACGCTGCTCCGCCTCGCTCAAAGGACCTGACGGTCTTGCCCTGAGGGTCGGAATAATGGCGTGGTGGGCGTCCACTTTGGCATCGTTCCAGGCCGCGGTGCGGCGGTTCAGGTCCACCTTTTCAGCTGCTTCTGCCAGGGTGTCATCCACCCGGCCGATGGCGCGGGTTACGCCTTCCACCTGACCGAGGTGCCCTTCCGGCAGGTAGCGGCTGTCGGACCTCGGGTAGGTGATTAGCTGGTGTTTCTCGTACAGGTTCTGGGCCGTATCGAGTACGTCCTTGGCCCCCATGCCGAATGCCTTGCCCGCCTCGATCTGAAGAGCGGACAGGGATAGCGGTAACGGTGGTGTTTCGCGACGGTCGCGGAAGCGGGCCGCAGTGATTCGCCCGGGGCGGCCCTTGACGGCACTGGCGATGTCATCGGCAATCTCCCGACTGAGCAGCCGGTCCTCCTCGTCCAGTTGGTCGCGAACGGACTCCGATGGCAGCCACCTGGCCTCGAACGCCTGGCTGCCATCATCATCGGCGGGTTGGGCGGTAATGGCGATGCGATACCAGGGTTTGGGCTCAAAGTTGGCAATGGTGTCGTCCCGGTGAACCACCAGGCCGAGCACCGGCGTTTGCACCCGGCCCACGGAATACACCCCGTCCGCGCCCTGCTGCCGGTAGCTCAGGGTGTAGTAACGGGTCAGGTTGATACCGTATAGCCAGTCAGCCCGCTGGCGGGCCAGGGCAGAATGGGACAGGCGCCGGAAGTCCCGGTTATCACGGGGTGAGGCCAGGGCCCGGCGCACAGCCTCCGGGTTGAGGTCATTGATCAGCACCCGTTGAACCGGGCACTGGGCGCCGAAGTAGCGTATGACCTCATCCACCAGCAGCTGGCCTTCCCGGTCCGGGTCGCCGGCGTGGTAGATCACCTCCGCCTGACGAATCAGGCTTTCCAGCACGCCCAGCTGCTTTGCCACGCTGTCCCGGGGCATCAGGCGCCAGCGTTCGGGGAATACGGGGAGGTCATCCATGCGCCAGGATTTCCAGCGCGGGTCGTAACTGGCCGGTTCCGCCGGCTCCAGCAGATGGCCGATGCACCAGCTGACGGTGACGCTCTGATCCCTTTCACCACAACGCAGCCAACCCGGCCCCTTCTGGACGGGGCCGGGCAGAGCCTCGGCAATGGCGCGGCCCAGGCTGGGTTTTTCGGCGATATACAATTGCATGATGGCGCGGAGTGTCCGGCTGCTCTGGGGAGAGGCAAGATGGCGCCTCGGCATCCCCCTGTCAAGATGATGCGCAGGGTGTAGACTAGGGTAATCGCCAGCTGACCCGTTGATTCTGATCGCTTGCGGGGCAGCCTGACAGGAAAGATTTCACATCATAAGAGACATCATGGGTATGCGGATACAGCAGTCTATTGAACAGAAACTGGGCGAACGTTTTGAAGGCGGCCACCTGACCGTTGAGAACGAGAGCCATATGCACAGTGTGCCACCGAACTCCGAAACACACTTCAAGGTGACACTGATTTCGGACCAGTTTGCCGGGCAGTCCAAAGTCCGCCGGCACCAGGCCATCTATCAGGCGCTGGCCGAAGAGATGCAGAACGGGGTTCATGCCCTGGCGTTGCACCTCTTTACACCCCAGGAGTGGGAGCAGGCCGGAGGCCAGGTGCCCGCGTCACCCAACTGCATGGGCGGATCAAAACGGGAGCAGGCATCGTGAGCCAGTTTTTCCAGATTCATCCGGAAACACCCCAGAAGCGGCTGATCAAGCAGGCTGTGGACATCCTCCGCAAAGGCGGCGTGATCGTTTACCCCACGGATTCCGGCTATGCCATTGGCTGCCATCTGGGCGACAAGCAGGCAGCGGACCGAATCAAGCGGATCCGCAGGCTGGACGACAAACACAACTTCACCCTGGTCTGCCGTGACCTGTCCGATGTGGGGGTTTACGCCAAGGTGGACAATACCCAATACCGCCTGCTGAAGACCTTCACCCCCGGACCGTACACGTTCATCCTGGATGCCACCAGTGAAGTGCCCCGCAGGCTGTTGCACCCGAAGCGGCGTACCATCGGTTTACGGGTTCCGGATAACGCCATTGTTCAGGCGCTGCTGGGTGAACTGGGCGAGCCCATCATGAGCAGCACCCTGATTCTGCCCGGGGAAGAAGACCCCATGACCGACCCCTACGACGTGCGGGATTCACTGGAACACGAGCTGGACCTGATCATCGACGGCGGCTTCTGCGGCATGGAGCCCACCACCGTGGTGAACATGACGGGCGAGGTACCGGAAGTTACCCGCGTGGGTAAGGGCGATCCGGCACCGTTTCAGGTGTAAGGGCAACGGCATCAGGTCCGGGCATTGAGCCGGAAGGCGTAATCCCGGGCGGACGACCCCGTGTCGGTGGTAAAGGTGCGGCGAATGCTGTCGTACCGGTGGACCAGATCCTGCAGGCCGTTGAACTGCTGGTTGTCGCTGACCAGGGTATCCAGCACCGTGTTGCTGGTGCCGTAGGCCTGGTTCAGTTTCAGGGCCGAGTCCACGAATTTCAGCGTTGGTTCATTGACGCTCAGGCGCTGTAGGGCGTCGCGGAACTCCCGGCTGTTGTTCAGATCCTGCTCGATGCGTTGTCGGGGCTGCTCCGGCATCCGGCCCTGAACTTCCACGTCCCCACTGGCAGAGCGTGATGCAGCAATCTGGGTGGTGGGCTGCATGCCGTACTCGGCAAGCTTGTGCCGCAGGGTTTCCTGCACAAAGGCAAGGTCCTGCCCGACCTGTTGCCGGTACTCGGTGACCGACAGCCGGCCGGTCTTGCTCTGTGGCTTGCTGCCGGACAGGGTAAACGTATCGTCATTGCCCTGGCGTTCGTCCGCAGGCTGGGCATTTGCGGCCTTGCCAGCGGCGCTGGTCTGCGGGTCTGCCGCCTTGCGGGCAGTTGCCTGCTGGAGCTGGCTACCGGCCTTGATCAGTGATGTCAGCAGAGACATGATGGCTTCCCTCCGGCAATAACCGGCCAGACAATGTTGTTTCAGAAGGGACTAAGCAGGATTCGGGCCAGTTGTAATCAGCAATAGGGGGTGGCATTTTTCTGATTAGCATGCTTTCCTCTATCCGATTCCAATAAAAACAACCCCATAAGAAGGTCTCCCCACCATGTCCCTATTTGATCTTGGCGGAAACGTAAGCCTGATAACCGGCGCCGGACGAGGTATTGGTCGTAGCATTGCCCTGGGTCTGGCGGAAGCGGGCAGCGACCTGGTGCTATGCAGTCGCAGTCGTGATGAACTCGAAGCAGTGGCAACCGAAGCCCGCGGCCGGGGTGTCAGGGCTTTGGTGGTCACCTGTGACGTAACCGACCCGGAACAGATCGCTGCCGCCGTGGCCTCCGCTATCCGCGAGTTCGGCCATATTGACGTGCTGATCAACAACGCCGGGCTGGCGATCAAGAAGCCTGCCGAAGACCTGCCCCTGGAAGACTGGCAGACCATCATCAACGTCAACCTGACCGGTGTATTCCTGATGGCCCAGGCGGTGGGGCGGCATATGCTGGAGCGTGGCAGCGGCAGTATCGTGAATATTTCCTCCATCGCCGGGAAAACCGGGCTTACCGGATCCTCCGCCTATTGCGCGAGCAAGGGCGGCGTGGACATGCTGACCAGGACGCTGGCGGTGGAATGGGCCGACCGCGGTGTACGGGTCAATGCGCTGGCACCGGCCTATACTGAAACGCCGTTGGTCAAATCCATTACCGATGTGCGGGCGGATTTTGCCGACCGGGTGGTGGCCCGCACCCCGATGAAGCGTATGGCCGCCCCTGACGAAATGGTCGGTACGGCGATTTACCTGGCATCCAGGGCCTCGTCCTATGTGACCGGCGAGACCGTCATGGTCGATGGAGGCTGGACGGCCTTCGGCGCCTGAATGTCCCTGGAATCCATAAACAATAAAGATAATGCAGTAGAGGAGTATCCATGAGCCAATCCGTTGTTGCCCCTGATTCCCCCTGGTTTTCCAGCTATCCGGACGAGATCCCTCATCAACCGGAACTGACCGGCCTGTCGGTGCACCAGATGCTGAAAAGCGCAGCCAGCCAATGGCCTGACCGGGCCGCGGTCAATTTCATGGGCCGTGAGCTGTCCTATCCGGAGCTGGATCAACTGGTGTCCCGGGCAGCGGCCGGCTTCCAGCAGCTCGGTGTCGGGCCCGGCATTCATGTCGGCCTGTACCTGCCGAATTCCCCCCATGGCATCATCGCTTTTCTGGGCGTTCTCAGGGCGGGTGGTGTTGTGGTGAACTATTCGCCCCTCGATGCCGAGCGCATCCTGGAGCACAAGATCGGCGACAGTGAGACCGACATCATGGTCACGCTGGACCTAAAAGCGTTGCTGCCAAACATGACCGGGTTCCTGGGCAGTTCGCGCCTGCAGAAGCTGGTAGTGGGCTCGGTGGACGAGTTCGCCTTGCAGCCCGATGCGGTGCGCAGCCAGCTTGATCAGTCAGGCGCGCTGGCGGCAGTGCCCGATGACGAAAAGATTATGAGTTTTGCCGACCTGCTGGATAATAACGGAGACTACCAGCGCCATCCGGAGGCAGACGACCTGGACCGGCTGGCTGTGCTGCAGTACACCGGCGGCACCACCGGCGCACCCAAGGGGGCGATGCTGACCCACGGCAATATCGCAGGCGCCGCCGACCAGCTTGGCACCGCCCTGAAAACCACCGTGTCCGCCGGCGAGGAAAAGGTACTGGCGGTGCTGCCGCCGTTCCATATCTATTCCATCGTGGTCAATATGCTGTTTGGCCTGCGCAACGGTGCGACCCTGTACCTGCACCTCAAGTTTGATCCCGAGCAGGCCCTGGAAACCATCCAGCGGGAGAAGATCACGGTGTTCCCGGCGGTGCCCACCATGCTGTCCGCGCTGCTGGCTTTCCCGAAGCTGGGTGATTACCAGCTGGATTCCCTGAAACTGTGCAATTCTGGTGGCGCGCCTTTGCCTGTGGAGCTACAGGAGCGCTTCCAGGGTGCCGCCCACTGCTCCGTCAAAGAAGGCTGGGGCATGACCGAAACCGCTGCCCTGGGCACCTTCAGCCCGGAAGGCATGGTTTCCCCGGACGGGGCCTGCGGGCTGCCGGTGCCGGGAGTGGATCTGAAGATCATTGACCTGGACGGCAGCGACCGGGAAATGCCACAGGGTGAGCGGGGCGAACTCTGTATCGCTGGCCCCAATGTGATGAAAGGCTACTGGAAACGGGACGACGCCACCGCCGAATCCATGACCGCCAATGGCTATTTCCGCACCGGCGACGTGGCCTGGATCGACGAGAAGGGCTTTGTCTACATTGTCGATCGCACCAAGGATATGATCATCTGCAGCGGTTACAACGTGTACCCGCGCAACATCGAGGAAGCCATCTACGAACATCCGGCGGTAGCGGAGGTGTCGGTCATCGGTGTACCGGATGATTACCGTGGCCAGAGCCCGAGGGCCTACATCACCCTGCGGGACGGTCAGCCGGAACCCACGCTGGATGAGATGAAGGCCTTTCTCAAACCACGACTGGGCAAGCATGAGATGATCCACAGTATGGAAATTCGTGATGAACTGCCGAAGACACAGGTGGGCAAACTCTCAAAGAAAGAACTCTACGCCGAGGTACGCGGTTGATGGCTGAGCCAGCCGCCAATGGCGCGACCACACGGCTGCGCACCTTTGACTGCCTGGTGGAAGACTTTCTGGCCTTCAGGCAGCAGGGGCAGGCGGTGGCACTGGTGACACTGGTGGGCTCGGACGGTGGTTCGCCGCGCCCGCCAGGCAGCCAGATGGTGGTCGCGGCCGATGGCCACTATGCCGGGCACCTGACCGGTGGCTGTGCGGAAAACGTGATTGTGGACGAAGCCCGGGCGGCGTTGTCGGAAGGGCGCAATCGGACCCTGCGACTGGGAGCAGGGTCCGACTATCTGGACATCCAGTTGCCCTGCGGTGCCTCGGTGGAACTGTTCATCGACGTGACCGTGGACGATGAAGTAATGCAAGCCATCCACAAGGCGCTCACTGAACGCCAGGTGGTTGCCCTGGACACCCGGGCAGAGGGCCCGCATCAGGCTGTTGTTGATCCTGTCAGTGCCGGTCCGGCCAGCGGTTTTCGCCGTTGGTACTACCCGCAACGCCGGCTGGTCGTCTATGGCAAGGGCCCGAACGCCTATACGCTGGCGCGCCTCGCGCAGGAAAGTGACTTCACGGTATCGCTCCATTCTCCGGATCAGGCCACGCTGGCCGCCTGTGAGGGTCACCTGGAAACCGGCTTGCTGACATCGCCCAGGTCGGTCAGGGTGCCTCCACTGGACCGGCACACGGCGGCGGTGCTGATGTTCCATGAACACGACTGGGAGCCGGCGTTGCTGAAGCAGTTATTGCACACCGACTGCTTCTACCTGGGGGCGCTGGGCAGTCGCCGCACCCACCAGCAACGTTGTGAGCAGTTGCTGGCGGAAGGCTATAGCCGGGCGCCGGAGCGGATTCACGGGCCGGTGGGGCTGGATATCGGCGCGGGCAACCCGGTGGAAATCGCCCTGTCTATACTGGCGGAGATGATCCAGGCCTACCGCAGGGGTGAGGAAAACAGGCCACTGCTGGCGTTGGCCGAAACGACAACGATTACATCGATCGCCTGAGGTTCGCCAGGTCCTCCGGCGTATCGACATCTGCGGCCACTCCGTCAATAGCCAGGCGATGGGCACCGGCAGCCTTGAGTATCTGACCCGCTCCCCGATCTCCTTCCAACGTCATCAATGCTGGCCATAGCCAGCGTGGCAGATAGGCGGGCACGCCCGGACGACCGTGGTAGTCGGCTGCAAACGGCAGTTCCGGTTCCTGCCTGGCAGCGTCCCGAAGCCGGCAGAGGCTCTCACTGTCGATCAGTGGCTGGTCCACCAGCACCACGAACACCCCCCGAGCCCGGGGGGGCAGGGTGTGGATGCCCAGTTTCAGGGAGGCGGACATGCCTTGTCGCCACTGGGGCGTGAACAGCCATGAGGTAGGATGACGTTGGGCCCGCAGTGGCAGTAACGGCCCCCGGCAACCGGTAATCACCCGCACATCCGGACTGAGCTGACGGGCCTGGCCAATGGCGTGATCCAGCAACAGCTGGCCACGCCATTGGGCCAGGGCCTTGGCGCCGCCGAAACGACGGGAGGCACCGGCGGCCAGCACCAGTGCCGGGGCGGTATCCGTGGCGCGAAACGCTCCCGCGCAGGAGCGCTGCGTTCGCCACCCGGTGCCAGGCTCTCCCAACACCATCAAAAGGCCGTCAGGCCTGCAGGGCCTTGCGTACGGCTTCCGGAGTGATGGGGATTTCCCTCAGCCGGACGCCCACCGCCGCGTAAATCGCATTGGCGATGGCTGGGCCGGTGACGGTGGTCGCCGGTTCCCCCAGGCCTACGGCGGTTTCGGTACTGTCGATAAACTCGATCTCCAGCTCCGGCACATCGCCCATCCGCATGGGAGTGTAGGTATTGAGGTTGCGGGCCACGGGTTCACCATTCTCGAACCGTGTGCCTTCATGGAGGGCCATGCTGGCGCCCCACAATGCGGCCCCTTCCACCTGGGCGCGGGCGCCATCCGGATGCACCACGGTGCCGGCATCGGTCACCAGGGTGAGCTTCTCGAGCTTGACGCGCCCGGTCTCCCGGTTCACGTTCACCCTGGCCACACAGGCGGTCCAGGTGGGCATGTTGCGTTCCTGGCCGTAGGTTGTCGCCACCCCAAGGCCGGTGCCTTCCGGCATCTCCTGACCCCACTCCGAGATTTCCCGCACACGACGCAGCACATTGGCCTGCCGTGAGGCACCGCCTACGGAATTGGGGGCTTCGCCGGCATTCTTGCCTTCCGCCTTCAGCAGGGCCAGCCGGAAATCCATCGGGTCCTGGCCGGCCTCATAGGCGGCTTCATCCATAAAGGATTCCAGCGCAAAGTTGATCCAGCCGGAGCCCACGGAACGCAGCCATCCCGGGCGAAAGGTGGCATTGGCCAGGTCATTGGAGATGGGGCGAACCCGGTGGGGCCCGACGGAATACCAGTGGGCCGCCCCCTGGGCGGAGAACGGGTCGAACGGCTCGTCGTTGGCGCCCTTGGGCATGAAGAAAGGGGCCATCACCTGGGTGGGCCAGCCGGCGGCCGCATGGTGCTCCATGCCAACCGGGTTGCCGTTATCATCAAAAGCCATGCGCAGGCGTTGATAGGAGGGTGATCGGGGCGAATCAAAGCGGCAGTCGTCGTCGCGGGTCAGTACCAGCTTTACCGGTTTGCCCAGTTGCTGTGAGGCCAGGGCGGCCGGTACCGCGTAGTCGCCATTGAGCCGGCGGCCGAAGCCACCGCCCAGCATGTAGGTGCGCATGACCACCTTGTCTTCCTTCACCCCCAATGCCTTGGCGAGCACCGGAATAATCAGCGACTGCCACTGGTTGCCGGTATGGATTTCCCAGGTGCCGTCCTTCTCGTAGGCCAGGGCATTCACCGGCTCCATCTGGAAGTGCAGTACCGTGTGGGTGATATAGTCCTGCTGGAAGACGTCAGAGGCCTCATTGAAAGCTTCGTCAACGCCGTCATCGGCGAACATGAGCGAACCCTTGTCCGGGTTATCGATCAGTTCCACAGCGTGGTCCAGGATGTCCTGTTCACTGACGTCAGCGGTGTCGCCCGCGCTCCAGTCCACCTTCACTTTCGCGGCAGCCTTGTTGGCGGCATGGAAGGAATCGGCGATCACCACGGCCCAGCCGGGGGCCGTATCGGTGGGGTCTTCCAGCACAATGGTCTGCTGGTAACCCTTGATGGACTTGGCCTCGCTGTCGTCCACGCTGTTCACGGTGGAGCCGTAGCGGGTGGGGGGCAGCAGAGGGCGCCCATACACCATGCCTTCCAGCTTGGCGTCCAGCCCGTACTGGCTGGTGCCATCTGTCTTGTCCGGGATGTCCAGTGCCCGGGATTCACGCCCGATCAGCCGCCGCTGGGATGCCGGTTTGATGGGCATCTGTTTGAGCTCGTCCTCGGTGTAAGTGCGGCTGAGGTCGCCACGGCTGACGATATCGCCATAGCTTATGGACTGGTCCCCGGCGGTTACCTGGCTGTTGCGGGCCTGGCACTGGTCCGGGCTGACGCCCATCAGGCGGGCACCTTCCTCGATCAGGGCCTGGCGGCCGGCGGCGCCGGCCTGGCTGAGGGGGGTGAAGTTCTGCCATACGGACCAGCTGCCGCCGGTCACCATAAAGCCCCACTTGGGGTCACTGTCCACATGGTGCAGCTCGACTTTGGACCAGTCGGCTTCCAGTTCGTCGGCCACGATGCGGGCGAGGGCGGTGCCCACGTGCTGGCCCATTTCCGCCTCGGCAATGTTCACTACAATCCGGCCATCCGGGAAGATGTGGTACCAGATCGTGGGGTCGAACGTCTCTGCCTCGACCACCTCTTCCGGCTGGGCAAAACTCAGCCCGGAACGGAAGAAGGCCAGGGTAAAGCCGGCACCGGCAGCGCCGATCAGGAAGCCCCGACGGCTGACCGGCAGAACGTTGTCAGACGCCCGGGTTTCTGTGCCCTCGGGGCGATTGAAATAGCGTTCGAATTTATTCATTGGTGGCCCCTCCTGCGACAGACGCATTGTCTGCGCCGGCTCCGTTCATTTCCCCGGCAGCCAGTTTGATGGCCTCGCGGATGCGCACATAGGCCATGCAGCGGCAAAGGTTACCCCCCATGACGGAATTGATCTGCTCATCGGTGGGGTCGGGAAAGTCCTTGAGCATCGCCGCGGCCTGCATGATCTGGCCGCTCTGGCAGTAGCCGCACTGGGGTGTCTGGGTCTGTACCCAGGCCTTCTGCAACGGGTGCTCGCCGTCCGGGTCCAGCCCTTCAATGGTGGTGATGCTGGCGTTGGCCACGGATTCCACCGGGGTGATGCAAGACCGGGTGGCGCGGCCGTTGACCAGTACCGTACAGGCTCCGCACATGCCGATGCCGCAGCCGTACTTGGTTCCGGTCAGGTCCAGGTCGTCCCGCAGGGCCCAAAGCAGGGGCGTGTCGCCTTCAATATCGACGGTAACGGCCTGGCCGTTAAGTTCGAATTCTGTTGCCATGGTGTTCGCTCCGTTCTGGTCTCTCTCGGCCACGGTTATTATTCCCGATGATCGCGGATGGTCTGTTCCAGGTTGTCCCAGGCCGGCTGATCGGTATGGGTCTCGCGCAGGAAGCCGAGCAGGCTCGCGATTTCCTGGTCGCTCAGGGCGCTGGCGAAACCGGGCATCATGATCTCCGGTATGCCTTCTTCCTGGGAGACCCCGTGCAGGGTGGCGCGAATCAGGTTAACCGGGTCCGGCGCGGTGACGGCGCTGTTCAGGCTCATCTCCGGCCGCATGGCGTTGGGGTTCGAGGGATCGTTGTAGTGGCATGATGCGCAGGCATAGGCAAAGATACGTTCGCCCTGACTCATGTCGGGATCGGGATCCACCTGTTTCCGCGCATTCTCGATCGCCGCGGTGGCCTGGCTGCTGGCCTGGTTACCGTCGCTGGCACCTGCCAGATCACTGAGCCATACCGACAGGCCACGAATATCGCCTTCCGGGGCCTTGCCAAGCCCCGTATGTACGACGTCCGCCATGGAGCCTATGGCAACGCCATGGAATGGCGAGCCGCCGCTACGGAGGTAGGCATAGGCGTCCTCGGTGGTCCAGTCCACGGGGGACAGGTTACTGTCGTTCAGCGCCGGCGCGTACCAGCCGTTGATGACCGTGCCTTCCCAGGCCTGGCTCTTGTCTTCAGCACCGAACTGATTGCGGGGTGAGTGGCAGGCGCTGCAGTGGCCCAGTCCTTCGGCCAGGTAGGCGCCACGGTTCCATTCCTCACCCATGTTCTCGTCGGCCTGGTAACGGCCCTCATCAAAGAACAGCAGTTTCCAGCCTGCCTGCAGCATGCGGATATTGAACGGGAACTGCAGGGTGTTTTCCGGGGCTTCCGCCTGAACTGGCTCCCGGGTCATAACGTAGGCGTAGAGGTCTGCCACATCCTCATCGGACATTTTGGTGAAGTGGGTGTAGGGGAACGCCGGGAACAGGTGCGCCCCGGACCGGTCCACCCCTTCACGCATGGCCCGGGTAAAGGCTTCCTGTGACCACTGGCCAATACCCGTTTCCGGGTCCGGGCTAATGTTGGTGCTATAGATAGTGCCGAATGGCGTCGGCATGGCCAGGCCGCCGGCGTAGGGCTGTTCCGGATCAGTGGTATGGCAGGTCTGGCAGTTACCGAGGCCGGCGATAACTTCGCCGCGGTCAATCTGCTCCTGGCTGAACTGGTCGTCTGCTGGCGGGTCCACGGGATCCATGGAGGATTCCCAGGCTATTATCAGAAACACTGCCAGAACCAGTACGGCCAGGCCGATGATTCCCATCAGGATTTTTTTTATCACCGTTCTTCTCCTTGTTCGACCCATGACCGCCCGATGATGCGTGCGGGGTCCGTGGATGGATACGGGGTTTAGTAAAACAGCTTGATAAAACAGTTTGGTAAAACAGTGTAGTCCCGTTTTACAGATTTGCTTCCGATTGCTTGCTTATTAATTCATTTCGATGAATCCACGCCGGGACTCAAGTCAGGCGACAGACGAACGGTGCCACCCATGGGGTTGTTTGATACGGCGCGTTAATCCATCGGACTGCGCTCAGGCATAGTCTAGCGGATTGATACGATAGAAACCGCAAAGAGTTTCATACACTTGCGGCTGTTTTTCAAAAAGGTGGCCGGGTTGCTGGTAGAAGGTTTCTGTGAGCACCGCGAAGAACTCCGCCGGTTCGGTCGCGCCGTAGGGGTCGAGCCAACTGGTCTGGCGGTAGCTCAGTGACTGTTGCAGGTGAGCGTAGGCTTCACTCATGGTGCGTTGCCAGTGCTCCGCCTGGGCACCGGACAGGGGTGGTGCACCGTCGGCGCTGCCATCCAGATAGTCGAGCTGATGGGCAAATTCATGAAGTATCACATTGTGGTGGCTGTCAGGAGACAGTGCCCCTTTCTCGCAGTCGTCCCAGGACAGCACCACACGGCCGATCGATGAGGCTTCACCAGCCCGTACCTGGTGCGTCATGTCCACCACCATGCCCTGTTGAGTGGGTTCCAGAACCTGATAGGCTGACGGGTAGACTAGGATACTCCTGACTTCGTCGTAGTCGCCGTAGGGGCGCGCCAGGATCAGCAGGCAGGCATGGCCGGCAATGGTTAACCGGACCGTGTCGTCGATTTCGAACCCGTCGCAGCCGTAGAATTCCTTCTCGGAAAGGAACAGCTGAACCCGCTGCTCCAGATCCTTTCTGAGATGTCCGGGCAGCCGGTTGAACAGGGGCACCCTGTCCTTTAACAGTTCCCGCCAGGGCTCAGGGAAAGGTTGTTCCAGCTCCCTGCGGCGGCGCCAGTTGCGGTAAAAGAACAGGTAGAACACCGCCAGGGAGAACGCGGTAACGGCAAATAGGGCAAACAGAAGACCTGGTGACATGGTGCAATGGCGTCCCTGGAGGATTGGCGCAGCAAATTCACTGTTATAGTAAGGTTATCCTATCCCGTCAGGGACCTGATATGCCAAGGAGACATCATGAACAAGACCGCCCTCGTTCCTATCGCCGATGGCAGCGAAGATATCGAAGCTGTCACCATTATTGATGTTCTGCGTCGTGCCCAAGTGGAAGTCACGGTTGCCAGCGTGCACGAACACCTGGCCATCACTGCGTCCCGCCGAACGCACATTACCGCCGATGCGCTGCTGCAGGATTGCGTAGACCATGACTATGACCTGATTGCCCTGCCGGGCGGCATGCCCGGTGCCCGCAAACTGTCGGAATGCGCTCTGCTGATCGATCGGCTGCGCAAGCAACGGGATGCCGGGTTCTGGTACGCCGCCATCTGTGCCGCACCTGCGGTCGCATTGGCCCCCCATGGTCTGCTGGATGGCCTGGCGGCTACCGGCCATGAAGGCTTCCGTGACGATTTGCCGGATAAGTCAAGGGTGAGTGAACGAGTGGTGGTGGACCAGAACTGCATTACCAGCCAGGGCCCGGGGTCGGCCATCGAATTTGCGCTGGAGCTGGTGGCCCGGGTATGTGGGCAGGATGTGCGCAACCAGGTGGCTGCGCCTATGATGCTGCCCTGATTTTCGTCAGTCTGCGCGGGCGCTCCCCATAATAATCATCATCCGGAGAGATCAATGCGATTCCTGTATGGCGTGTTAACAACCCTGATTATTCTCAGCCTTGGCGGCGTCCTGTTTATCTATAGTGGGCTCTTTAATGTTGCCGCCAGTGAAGATCACTCCGCGCTGGAAACCTGGATGTTCCATACCGCCATGCATCGCTCCGTGAAGGCACGGGCCGGGGATGTCGAGGTACCTGATGATCTGGTTACCGAGGAGAGGGTGCGCCGGGGTGCCAGGGCCTATGATCAGCTCTGTGCCGCCTGCCACCTGAAACCGGGCCAGTCGGATTCGCTTATCCGGAAGGGGCTGAACCCGACACCTCCGACCCTCGACAAAGAAGGGCATTGGTCAGCGGGGGAACAGTTCTGGATCATCAAGCATGGCGTTAAAATGACTGGCATGCCCGCCTGGGGTGAAACCCACGAGGATGAGGCCCTCTGGGAGCTGACGGCTTTTCTGCAGCGTTATCCATCGCTGTCCGAACAGCAGTATGCCGCTCTGGTGCAGCCGGATGCCTCAGGGGCCGGCCCGGCCGACGACGGTCATGATCACGAGCATACCAATATGAGTGCAATGACGGGCTCAGAACCCGACCATGATGACGACGCTGCTGATCACCATTCAGGGGATGACGGGCATCACGACCAGGGTGGTGAAGAGGCCGGCATGAACGAAGATCAGGGCCAGACTGATGAAAAGGCGCAAGCCGCCGAAGCTGGTACCAGTCAGGATGAGGACGACCATTACTCCGACGGGCACACCCATTGATAGTAATCGGATTCGGGTAACCTATAACAAATCGTAACCCTGCTCTTCCCGGGTGGAAGCTGGTGCTACAGTCATTGGGTAGTCTCACATTCACGCTGGCACCGGGTGCCAGCCGTCCACTAGAGGAGACAGGGCAATGTCAGACACCTACCAGACCGTCAATCCTGCAACCGGAGAAACCCTGCAGACCTACACCCTGATGTCCCGTGAACAGGCGGAGGACATTATCGGTCAGACCCACCATGCCTTCCTGGAATGGCGAAAGGTCAGTCACAGCAAACGGGCAGAGGCACTGACCAGAGTGGCGGCCCTGATCCGTGAGCGCAAGGACCAGTACGCAGAGCTTATGACCCGTGAAATGGGTAAAACCCTGGCCCAGGGTAAGCAGGAATGCGATCTTTGTGCGGCCATCTGTGATTACACGGCGAACACCGGGCCCGATGCGCTGGCGGACGAACAGAGGGAGTTGCAGGGCGGCACAGCGCTGGTCACCTACCAGCCGATGGGTGTAATTTACGGTATCCAGCCCTGGAATTTCCCCCTCTACCAGGTCATCCGTTACAGCGCGGCCAACCTGATGGCAGGCAACACCGTGTTGCTCAAGCACGCCGCCAATGTGTGGGGCATGGCGCTGGAGGTAGAGAAACTCTACCGGGACGCAGGCTTACCGGAAAACGCCTTCCGCACACTGCTGATCGACCATGACGTGTCCGATGCCGTTATCGAACACAAACTGGTGCGGGGCGTCACCCTGACCGGCAGCCCCAACGCCGGTCGCACGGTGGCCCAGCGAGCCGCCAAGGTGCTCAAGAAAACCGTGCTGGAGCTGGGCAGTAACGACGCCTATCTCGTGCTGGCGGATGCCGATATCCCCAAGGCGGTCAAGTACTGTGTTCAGGGCCGGATCTACAACGGCGGTCAGACCTGCGTCGCGGCCAAGCGGTTCATTGTGGATGAATCCGTGTACGACGCCTTCCGCGATGCCTACGTGGCCGAGATGAAGAAAATCACCTTCGGTGATCCCACCGACGACAACACCGTTATGGGCCCCATGGCTCGCAAGGATCTGCGGGACGGGCTGCATGAACAGGTGCGGCAGTCCATCGAGAATGGCGCGACCTGCACACTGGGAGGTGAGATTCCGGAGGGGGAGGGGTACTTCTACCCGCCCACCGTGCTGGAAAATGTGGCCCCTGGCCAGCCGGCTTATGACGACGAGTTGTTCGGTCCGGTGGCCGCCCTGATCAAGGTCAGCGGCGAGGAAGAGGCGATGCGGGTTGCCAACGACTCGCCCTATGGCCTTGGTGGTGGCATATTCAGCAAGAACGATGAAAGGGCCCTGGAGCTGGCCCGTGACCTGTTCGATACCGGCATGGTGAACATCAACGGCTATAACCTCGCCCAGCCCAACCTGCCGTTCGGTGGCGTGAAGGACAGCGGCTATGGCCGGGAGCATGGCGGCTTTGGGATGCGGGAATTCGTCAACATCAAGTCGGTGATGATCAACCAGTCCTGAAGAGACTGGAGAGGTCGCTTTAAAAGAGCCGCTCACCCGGTTCCGGGGGGCGGCTCTTCGCAGATGCCAGTCCGGGTCGACGTCTGTCAGTCCTGGCGACTGGGCGGTGCCATGAATTCCGGGCCGACCGGGTCGTTGATGAATTCGGTCAGAATGTCGTCAATGGCCTCCATGTCGCGCTCTGACAGTGACCAGCCCTCGATGTCTGATATCGGTTTCAGCTGGTCCGGCCGGCGGGCACCCCACAGCGCCGTGGTCACCCCGGGCTGATCGATCAGCCAACGCAGTGCCAGTGCCAGCACGTTCTTGTCGAACTTGTCCCTGGCATACTGATCCAGCGCATCCACTGCGCCGAGGTACTGGTTAAAGCGATCGCCCTGGAACTTGGGGTCGTTATTGCGCAGGTCATCTCCTTCAAACCGGCTGTTCCGGCTCATTTTTCCGGAGAGCAGGCCCCGGCAGAGACCACCGTAGGTGATGGTGGCCAGATCCGTGTTTCGGCAGTAGGGCAGGATGCTGTCCTCAATGTCGCGCTCAAACAGGTTATAGGGTGGCTGCAGGCTGTGAAGCGGCGCGAACTTGCGGAACTCATCCATCTGCTCCGGTGTGAAGTTGCTGACTCCGATTGCCCGAATCTTGCCGTCCCTGAGCAGCTTCTCCATGGCCTTGGCGGTTTCTTCCATGGGCGTGGCAGGGTCTGGCCAATGGATCTGGTAGATATCAATGGTGTCTGTCTGGAGGCGGCGCAGGGAGTCTTCCACTTCCTGCTGGATGCGGTTTGCCCTTGCATCCCTGACAACATTTTCATCATCGTCCCAATTAAGGGCCACCTTGGTGGCCAGTGCAACCTTGTCTCGGCGACCGCCGGCCAGGGCCTTGCCGACGATTTCCTCGGAGCGCCCGAAACCATAGACCGGCGCCGTATCCACCAGCGCAATGCCCTGGTCGATGGCGGCGTGAATGGTGTCGATGGATTGAGCCTCATCGGTGCCGCCCCACATCCAGCCACCAATGGCCCAGGTGCCAAGGCCGACCGGGGTCACTTCGATATCCGTGTTACCAAAGGTGCGGGTTTTCATGATGCCTCCGTTATCCGGGAAGATTGGAAGTCCATGATGTCTGAACCTCTTGTCGATAACGATGGGTGTGCTGGAAAGGCAATTCAAGCAGGGCGTGTGACGGTCAGGTAACGCATTTTGGCAGGGAGAAGCGCTGCGGTGGTGCCTCTGTGACGAATGGATCACTCCTCTTCGGTATTTTCAGGCCTGCTGACTGATGGATCCCTGATCCAGATCATTTAAATATTGACGCATATCTATAAAGTTATCCGTCAGATAGCCGTCATACGATGTAGTCGCTTCCTGATCGCCGAGTCCCTATGAAAAAACACTATTCAATTCGTTTCCTGCTGCTTGTGGCGTTAGCCCTGGCCTTTTCCGTGATCCTGGTTTTTACGCTTGCCTACAGTGCCCATTCCCAGCGGGCCCATGTGGAAGAGTTCAGTCAGAAATATGTGGAGGGTCTGGCGAAGTCCTATTTTGACGGGCTGAACACCATGATGGTCACCGGCACCATCGGTAACCGTGAGGTGTTGCGGGACAAGGTGACAGCCCCGGAAGACGTGCTGGATGTCCGTGTCATCCGCAGTGATCAGCTCAACGCCATGTATGGTGCCGGCAACGCCGACGAGCAGCGCCGGCAACCTGAGGATCTGCGAGCCCTGGAGGGGGAGAAGGTCGAGCTGTATACCGAGAATGAACAGGGCCGGGTGTACACCATGATCGAGCCTGTGGTGGCCAGCGCTGATTACCAGGGGGTGAACTGTCTCGGATGTCACCAGGCCCAGGAAGGCGATGTGCTGGGAGCGATCCGGGTGGACTATTCCCTCGCCGAAAGTGACGCCCAGCTGCAGCGCCAACTGGTGATGAATGGTGGTATCCAGGTTCTCATTTTTGCCGTTATTTTCGTGCTGACAACGGTATTTCTCGGACGGCTGGTATTTTCCCGTCTTCGTCGCCTGCATGATCGTATGGATGAGATTTCCCGCAACTCCGACCTGTCCCTCGAACTGGACGTGACCCGGAACGACGAGATTGGTGCGGTGTCCCGGGCATTTAACCGGATGGTGAGCAAGATCCGGGAAAGCATGCATACGGTTATGGACAATGCCGCACAGGTCGAGTCGGCGGCCAGGACCATCGCCGCCAAGGCGGAAACCACCGATCGGGAGGTGCTGGCCCAGAAGGACAACACCGATCAGGTGGCCAGTGCCACCACGGAAATGGCTGCATCGGCGGTACAGGTCCGCGAGAATGCGGTTTCCACCACCCGCAAATCAGCGGATACCGCCCGGGCTGCCGACAACGGTGAAGGGCTGGCCCGGAACGCGGTTGAGGGCATCCGGTCCTTGAATGACGACGTGCAGGATGGTGCGCAGCGTATCGAGCAACTGGACCAGCGGACCACCGAAATGGCAGACCGGCTGGAGCTGATTTCCGAGATCGCTGATCAGACCAACCTGCTGGCACTGAACGCGGCCATCGAGGCCGCACGTGCCGGGGAGCAGGGCCGGGGCTTCTCGGTGGTGGCGGATGAGGTCCGGGCGCTGGCCTCCCGCACCCAGGATTCCACCGAGGAAATCCGCAAAACCATCGCCAGCCTCAAGAAAGACGTGGTGGACTGTGTGGGTACCATGCGGCACGCCTCGGAAATGGCAGAGCACCAGGTAGACGCTATCCTGAAAGTGGAGAAGGAGCTCCAGACCATCGCGAGTGACGTTCGGGAGATCACCGGCCTGAACGAACAGATGGAAAGCGCCGCTGACGAGCAGAGCCAGGTTTCTGATTCGATCAATCAGAACGTTATCGAAATCAGCCGCTCGGCGGAGCAGACCTCCAGCGATGCCCAGGATACGGCACGAATTGCCGGCGACCTGCTGACCATGGCGGAGACCTTGCGTAAGACGATTGAGCAGTTCCGGTTGTCGCGGAAGTAAGCAGGAGGGCCGACCGCCGGACTGAGATGTTCGGTGGTCTGGCACCTCCGCCATATACCTTCGTTTTTTCTGGCATGAGTCAGTGGTTAACAGTCTGAATGAAACATATCCCTGAGGCCTGCGCCGTTTTCGATGGGCGGGGTCACCATGAGCTAGCGCCAGGTTCCGTTGTATATCTCGATGGCCAGTATCCCCATGCCTACCTGAAGATTACGATACCTCCGCAGCGAACAAGAACCCTGCTGGGGGCTATAAAACCACGTCCCGTTACTTGAGTGGCCCGTTTGATATCGGCCAGGTTAGGAGTCTCGTCTTAAGCCGCTGGTTAACTATTGACCCTGTAGTAGATACAGGGTTTTAAATTGGGCCATCTTTCGAGAACCGGAGCCGCGACAATGAGCAACGCCTGTAACGGGCCGTGTGGAAGTGAAGAAACTGCCACAGAGAATCACACTCAGAAACCCGTCATCAACACACCTGGAGCCCAGCTTAGCACCTATAAAGTGCCAAAAATGGATTGTCCCTCGGAAGAGCGAATGATTCGAATGGCTCTCAATGGCTTTGACAGCATCCAGTCACTGTCATTCGACCTGTCGAATCGGGAGCTGGAAGTTATCCATCAAAGCAGTCCCGATCCTATTACCAGCAAACTGGAAACGCTCGGCCTGGGTGCGTCCCTGCAGACGACTGAAGACGCCAGTCCTGAATCCATCAGGGCAGCTGAAGCATCGAGCGCCCGGGAGCCCGAGGAAGCCGGCACTTTATGGATACTGCTGGCAATCAACGGCCTGATGTTTCTGGTCGAGATGACGATGGGCCTGATCGCCCAGTCCGCTGGCCTTGTTGCAGACTCGCTAGACATGCTTGCCGACGCCGCCGTCTACGGTCTCGCGCTTTACGCCGTTGGCCATGGCATCAAAATGCAGGTCAGAGCGGCACATGTTGCCGGCGTTCTCCAGCTTATCCTTGCCGTCGGTGTACTGGTTGAAGTTGGCAGACGTTTTCTGTTCGGCAGTGATCCCCAATCGTTGATGATGATGATCGTCGCCTCTATCGCTCTGGTTGCGAACATCAGTTGCCTTCTCCTGATCGCAAAACACCGTGAGGGCGGTGCTCACATGAAAGCCAGCTGGATATTTTCGGCCAACGACGTGGTCATCAATCTGGGGGTAATACTGGCGGGACTGCTCGTTGCCTGGACCGATTCCAACTATCCAGACCTGGTAATTGGCGGAATTGTTGGTGGCATCGTCTTGATGGGAGCCAAACGCATACTGGCACTGAAAGGCTGAACCCTTCCAGTCTACCCGATCCATTGCCGCCCTGATCTTTTCCCGAATTTGGGTTCCGGTCGGAAACACCGGTCGCGCAAACGTCAGCGCGTTTGCTCCCATGCCAGTGCCCGAGGATCTGGCAGAGGTGCTGAGTAAAGCGTGTGATCAGTAGGGGTTCTCACTGCGCACCGCGATTCAGTGGCAAACACTTGACCCTGAAGTTGCTACAGGGTCCATAACTACGCCAACGTCTTGTTGATCATTGATAGAGGCAAACATGCACGACCACAGTCACGGTCACGACCATAGCCATCATTTCGACACCCATAACCGCTCCTTTGCGATTGCAGTGTTGCTCAACATCCTGTTTGTCGTCATCGAAGCGGTGTACGGGGTTATATCCGGCTCGCTCGCACTGCTTGCCGATGCTGGCCACAACCTCAGCGATGTGATGGGGCTGACCATGGCGTGGGCAGCCAGCTGGCTGGCCAGCAAAGCGGCAACCTACGCCAAGACCTATGGCCTGAAGAAAACCACCATTCTGGCGGCCCTGTTTAATGCTCTGATTCTGATCGCCGCTGTTGGTGGTATTACCTGGGAAGCCATTCAGCGCCTGACAGATCCTGCCGACGTCGCCGGACTGACCGTGGTGATCGTGGCTGGCATTGGCGTATTGATCAATGGCGCAACCATGATGCTCTTTCTCAAAGGGCAGAAAGGTGACATCAATATCCGGGGCGCTTTTTTGCATATGGCCGCAGATACCGCAGTGTCGGTAGGCGTCGTGATCTCCGGTACGATACTGATGTTCACCAACCTGACCTGGATTGATCCGATCGTGAGTCTCGTTATTGCCGTTGTGATCTTTGTGGGCACCTGGCAGTTGCTGAAGGACTCCGTAAACCTGGCGGTAGATGCCGTTCCCAAGGGGATTGATCCTTCGGCTGTCCAGGAGCGCCTTGAAAGTCTGCCGGGAGTAAAATCGGCCCATCACCTCCACATCTGGGCTCTGAGCACCACTGAAAACGCGCTGACCGTTCATCTGGTGAAACCCGACCCTGAGGGTGATGACCAGGTGATCAGTGAGGCCGCTGCAATGCTGAACCAGCACTTTGGCATCCAGCACACGACCATCCAGTACGAGCGCGGCGACGAACAATGCCCGACTGCTGCCCACTGCGGGACGTACGCTCACTGATAAGGGATGTTAGCGTGACGCTGACAACAACTTTTCAAGCGCCCGCCGATCACGTCTGGCGCTTGCCACTCAGCACCGCCACGCGCTCCGTCTAATCCTGTGCCTTCCCTGAGTTGCGCCAGTAAGCATTGCCGCCGAGCAAAAGCTTACAATACTGTCCGGGATTAGTTGACCACTACAGTGGCACATTATGGGCTATCTATACGACACGGAATACGCGGCTAGGAATCTCATTGATCTTGCGATGGGAGAGGAGCGCCAGATAGATAAACTGTGGTCACGGCTCGAACAGGTAGATGCAAGGCTTAAGGCTTATCGATGGGATTTTCATACCAGCGACATGCATGAGGACTTTTCGGATCATTATGTCATGGCAGCATTTCATAGGATGGCCGAAACTAATCAAGAAGCAAATGCTGTGCGCTCTGAAATTGATTCGTTACATGCTTCAATTGAAGCCAAGCAGCAAGCTGTGCAGAGTATTTGCGGTGCGTTGCTCCAGGTAGCAAAGCAAGGAATATCCTTGGTCCACGGCTCGAAATTAGCTGCTCCAGTCGGCAGGGCGATTGGAGACAGCCATCTTCGTGACGTTATCTGGGCTGGCAGAAACCAAGCCATTCATTACGAAGACGGTGTGTTCAATGACTCGGTAACATCGATCTTTTCTCACCTTGAGGAGTCGTTCGGTACCGATTTCTCTCTGGGAGCTCACCCCAATTTGAGCCGCGCGGCTCAAATTGTAAAGCTGTTGGGCTGGACAGAATACAATCAGTACGAGTCAGATATGCGGTCGCTTGGGTTGTGACCTCCGGCTGGACGGTTGGAAGCAGCCGGTTCGTTGTTTACCTTGCGGATTGAGTGCGACTGAATTTCAATTCTGGGCGAATCCTTCCCCCAATCGATGAGTCTTAATCGCAATGCACTGGTTAGCATCCCATTACCACTCGGAGTTTGTCGCAACGCCTCAGCTGATTCGCTTTGAACACGCTGAGGGTCGGAATGGCCTAGAGCCGACCTTGCTCATAAAAGGGAGCACGCTTCTGCTGAAGTACATTGCGCAGGGAGTGGCCCTAAGCCTTCGTTTCGCGTGTATTGGAAATAGATTGTTCTATGCACTTATTGTCAGCGATGATGCCGAGGAGCCAGCAAACCTCTGGTCGGTCGTGGAGCGGGAAGAAGAAAGGGCGGCATTATCTGAGTTAGCTCAAGGCAAACCATGCCAAATCTTCCTATTCAATGAGTTAGTTGGGTAATCCCCCCATTTTTAGCGGGGTTCAAAAGTAGACCTCAGGCCATGATGGCCAACTTCTGTTGAGGAGTAATTCCCCCGAGTCCCATATTGGGTCGTTCG
>NZ_JBHSDI010000053.1:0-44398 GCF_042651045.1 Marinobacter lacisalsi | reverse complement strand
CTCAACCCTAACAACCGCTTACTTCGTCATCCCGGGTCGCCGTTGCCGGCGTTCCCTGTCGAAGTGGGGCGCATTCTACAGCGCTGGCGTTTTCTGTCAACGACCTTTCAGAAAAAAGTTTCAGTTTCTTTAAAATCGATCAATCGACGATCAAAACCCGGGCGATCTTCTTCTTCCCGGCCTGGATGACAACACTTTCACCCCTGGCAAACCGGCGGCCGCTGTCTTCCAGCTGGTCTCCATTGATATAGACAGCCCCCCGCCCCAGGACATCACGGGCGGCAGCGCCGTTCTTTACCAGCCCGGCCAGCCGAAGGACGGCGGAGACGGGAAGATCCTCCTGACCTTCCAATGAGACCTCCACCTCCGGAACGTTCTCGGGAATCGCCCCCAGGGCGACGCGGTTGCCGGCAGACTTGTGCGCACTGGCAGCCGCTTCCGCATCGTGGAAGCGGGTAATGATCTCTTCCGCCAGGATCTTCTTGTAGTCCTGAGGGTTGGCTCCACCCTCAACAGCCCGGCGATATTCCTCTACCTCCGCCAGCGGCCGGAAGCTGAGCAGTTCAAAATAACGCCACAAGAGCTGGTCAGGTATAGAGAGCAGCTTGGTGTACATTTCGCCGGGCGAATCATTCACCCCGATATAGTTGCCCAGAGACTTGGACATTTTCTGGACGCCATCCAGCCCCTCCAGGATCGGCATGGTCAGAATGACCTGAGCCTCCTGCCCGTAATGCTTCTGCAGGATACGCCCCATCAGCAGGTTGAACTTCTGGTCAGTACCCCCCAACTCAACATCCGCCTTCAGGGCTACCGAGTCATAACCCTGTACCAACGGATAGAGGAACTCATGGATGGCGATGGGCTGCTCGGCACGGTAACGCTTGTCAAAGTCATCCCGCTCCAGCATGCGCGCGACGGTGTACTGCCCCGCAAGGCGAATCATATCGGCAGCGGTAAGCTTGCTCATCCAGTCGGAGTTAAAGACGACCGTCGTCTTTTCAGGGTCCAGGATCCGGAACACCTGCTCTTTATAGGTAATGGCGTTCTGCTTTACCTGCTCTTCGGTCAACGGCGGCCGCGTGGCGCTTTTACCCGTGGGGTCGCCAATCATGCCGGTGAAGTCACCAATCAGAAAGATGACTTCATGCCCCAGATCCTGGAATTGGCGCAGTTTGTTGATAAGCACGGTATGCCCCAGGTGAAGGTCCGGAGCGGTTGGATCAAACCCCGCCTTGATCTTCAGCGGGCGCCCCTGGCGAAGCTTTTCGACCAGAGCCTCCTCTGGAATCAGCTCGTCCACTCCACGCTTGATTATCGCCAGCGCCTCATCAACAGATGCCATAAACCTTGAACCCCATAGCAAAAACAGGCGCGTCCGTTACAGTCCCCAACAAAAGTAAGCTGAGCGTAACCGCAAACCCTGATACATTTAGACCGTTGCCGGCTCCCCGGCTCCGAAAAGAAAGCCGGGGGATTATATCAGCCGAATCAGGAAAATCTGCCGTCACACCTTGAATTCAACGTGACAATGCGCGCTTTTTATACGATTCAGCATGCTCTATACTTGAGCCACTACTTGAAACAGATCACACAAGCTACCGACGTAGCGAAAAAAACAGGTTGTTGACGTGATTAAAACGCTCCCCAAGATTCATTTGATCGCCGTTGCAGGTATTAGCCTCGTGGTTGGTTCCGTTCTGGTATTCAGCCCCAGTGCGGACGTTGAAGCCAAACGTATGACGATTGCTCTGGAAACCCCGGGCACCGCAAATACGGCCCCGGCTGATGACGCCAGCCTGGACAGCACCCAACCCGAAGCCCGGACAGACTCAGCCCCCCTGGCTGACGCATCGACTCCGGCGGCAGCTGAACAGACCCCGCCGGTTATAGAAGAAGCAGCCCAACCGGCGCCGCCGTCAGAGCCGGAACTGGAATGGACCGAGTTCAGGATTGAAAGCGGCGACACATTGTCCACACTGTTCAGCGAAGCGGGCTTCAATGATGGCCTGATGCTTTCGGTGATCCATGGCGGGGGCGAAGCCGACAAGCTGCAGCATCTCTACGTCGGTGAGCAACTGGCATTCGGCGCCACACCCGAAGGCGAACTGAAAGAAGTGCGCCTGGAACGCAACCGGCTTGAATCCCTCGTTATTGAACACACCGACGATGGCTACACCGGCGAGGTAGTCACCCGTGAGCCGGAGCCGCGGATGGCCTTCGCATCCGGCGAGATCCAGGGGTCGCTTTACCTGGCCGGCAAGGAAGCCGGGCTTGACGACCGCATCACCATGGAACTGGCCGGGATCTTTGGCTGGGATATCGACTTCGTCTACGACATCCGCAAGGGTGACAGCTTCGAGGTGGTGTACGAAGAACTCTACCTCGACGGTGAAAAGATCGACGATGGCAAGATCGTCGCCGCCCGCTTCGTGAACCGCGGCCGTGAAGTCATTGCACTTCACTACACGGATACCAATGGCGACAGCGACTACTACTCCCCGGATGGCAACAGCATGCGCAAAGCGTTCCTGCGCACGCCGATCAACGCCCGCATCTCGTCACCCTTCAACCTGCAGCGGCGCCACCCGGTGCTTGACGTGGTCCGCCCTCATGAAGGCACCGATTATGCCGCTCCGGTCGGCACGCCCATCAAGGCAGCCGGTGATGGCCGGGTTTCCTTCGCCGGATGGAAGGGTGGCTATGGTCGCACGGTGGTACTGAGCCATGGCGACAACATCACCACCCTGTACGCCCATATGAGCAAGCTCGGCAAGAACATCAACAACGGCACTCGCGTCAAGCAGGGACAGACCATCGGTTATGTTGGCGCGTCCGGCATGGTGACCGGCGCCCACCTGCATTATGAATTCCGCCTGAATGGCGTGGCCCGGAATTCGCGCACCATCGACCTGCCGGAGGCCAACCCGGTACCGGAAAGCGAACTGGCCCGCTTCAAGGCAGCCACCCAGCAACAGATTGCCCAGCTGAACACCCTGGGCGAGGGCTTCCGCCAGATCGCCATGGCCGAGGAAGCCATTTCCGACGACGAGCAGTAATCAATGCCCCTCTACATTGGCCTCATGTCAGGCACCAGCATGGACGGTATCGACGCCGCGCTGGTTGACCTGGATGAGGCCGGGTTAGGGGCAACTCTGCTTGCCACCCATAGCGAACCTATTCCAACCCCTCTCTACCACTCCATCATCAACCTCAGCCAGAATCGCGGCAGCCCTGATGAGCTGGGGCATTGCGACCGGGGCCTTGGCGAGTGCTTTGCCAGGGCAACCCAGAACCTTCTGGAAACCGCTGGTTACGGGGGAGCCGTTATCGCTATTGGCAGCCATGGTCAGACGATCCGCCATCAGCCTGAGGGCGAGCACCCTTTTTCACTCCAGCTTGGCGACCCGAACGTCATTGCCGAGCGCACCGGCATCACCACCGTGGCAGACTTCCGACGTCGCGACATGGCCGCGGGTGGCCAGGGGGCACCGCTGGTACCTGCATTCCACCACGCAGTGTTTTCCTCACCCCATGAGCACCGCGTACTTCTGAACATTGGCGGCATCGCCAATATCAGCTGGCTACGTGCCGGGGCTTCAGAAGCGTCCGGCGGCTTCGACACAGGGCCGGGCAACGGCCTGATGGACGCCTGGTGCCGGCGCCATACTGGCGAGGCCTACGATGAAGGAGGACGCTGGGCTCAAAGCGGCAAGGTTATCGCGCCGCTTCTTGATCAGTTGCTGACCGAGCCGTATTTTTCGTTGCCGGCTCCCAAGAGTACCGGCAAGGAACTCTTCAACCTGAACTGGCTGGATGCCCGGCTGGAGACCCAGCCCGACTACGCTCCGGAGGATGTGCAGCGAACGCTGCTGGAATTGACGGCCCAGTCCGTTGCCACGGCATTGCCGGGGGACCGCCCCCTCAGCCTGTACGTTTGTGGCGGGGGCGCCCTGAACACGGCGCTGATGTCACGACTGGGTGAGTTACTCGACAGCAAGAGTGTAACGGTGAGAACGACCACCGATCTGGGCATTGCCCCCGAGTGGGTGGAAGCCGCAGCCTTTGCCTGGCTGGCCAGGCAAACCATGAACGGGCTGGCCGGTAACGTACCTGGCGTTACCGGTGCCACCGGACCACGAATACTGGGTGCTATCTACCCTGCATGACCGCTTATCAGATCGCGAACGACGACCCGCAGCCACAGGTTGATGTGGCATTGGGGTTCTGAACCACAAACTGGGAACCCTGCAGACCTTCCTGATAATCGACGGTAGCACCAACCAGATACTGGTAACTCATGGGATCCACCAGCAGGGTTACGCCATCCCGTTCGACCGCAGTGTCCTCATCTTCCTGGCTGTCATCGAAGGAGAAGCCGTACTGGAAACCGGAACAGCCCCCGCCAGTGACGAAAACCCGCAGCCTGAGATCGGGGTTGCCCTCCTCCTCAACGAGTTCTTTCACCTTGGCGACCGCGTTGTCACTGAAAAACAGCGGTACCGCTATCTGTTCCTGCACTGCGCTCAATTCTGCCTCCCGACATCATGTTAATGACGTCATTATGGTATTCCTGAGTGTTTTGATCAACTACTCAGCAGCCTTGCGTTCATCAATCGGTACGGCCCCGGGCTCGCCGGGGCTGTCTTCCGGCAGATCATCGCCGGCACGCTCCACTGGCTCCGGCTTTCCGGGGCCGGCGAGGCGTCTCGGTAGACTATCAGGGTCCTTGCTGTGGACCATATTGCCGTTTACCGAGGCACCCGCTTCCATTTCGATCAGGTTATAATAGACGTTTCCGGTAATGGCGGCTTTTCCGGCCAGTTCAAGGTGCGCCAGCGCATACACGTCACCCTTCACCGTACCATTGATCACGATATTGGGGGCAACAATATCACCCTCCACTTCGCCGCACTCCGAGAGACGTAGCAGTGCGTTGTCGGCCTGCTCATCCGACACCACACACCCTTTTACCCGCCCGTCGATATGAAGGCCACCGGTAAAGTGAATATCACCCTCCACTCGGGTTTTCGCTGATATCAGGGTATCGAAACGACCGTGGGGACGTTTGGCTTTTGTTTTTTTCTTGCTGAACATATCAATTCTCCGCCAGCTGCCGCCATTCGAAGGTCCGCTCCGCCTGTGAGGCCTTGCTTCCTTCAGCCTTGGCAACCACCTGAACTTCATAGGGTTCAAAATTGTCAGGCAAGGTCAGCGTCCCTTCCACGTCCTGGAAATAACGGAAGCGGAAACGGACACCCAGATCCTCGACATCCTCTGACAGGTCCCTCAGTGGGATGACTTCCTGTTCACCTTTCTGCTCCCCTATGATATTCACTGCCACCACGCCCGAAATGTAGCTTTTGTTGTCACCTACCTGTGTCAGCACCAGTTTGAAGTCGTACCGTCGCTCGCCACGCACGTCCCTGAGTGTCAGGCGATCGACCTGCAACCCCTTGCTGGCTTCCGACGGTGCCATAATGTTTCGGTAAAAAGTGAGATCCGCTTCCAGATTGGCGATGGTCGACTCAAGGCCGGCAATGGTATTGCGGGCCGCATTCAGGGCCTGTTCATCGATAGCCTGGCTCCTTTCCAGGCGAACCTTTTGCTGCCGGACCTGGTCATACTCCTCCTTTACAGAGGATAGTTCCCGGGCAAGTGAAGGTCGACTCTGGGCAACATCCTCAATGCGGTAACCACCCTGGGACCAGCCCACACCATAGCCAACCAGCCCACTCAGCAAACACAGGATCAGCACCCCAACCACCCGCCAGGGGTGGGGCTTTCGCCGCCTTGGAACAATGACGAATTCTTCCTGGGGATGTCTCGTATCAGCCAAGGTGAAAGCCTCCGGCGACCATCAACAGGGTCATGGCAGCAGAGCGGGTGCCTGCAGGCCAGCCCGCTCGTCTAGACCGAACATGATGTTCATGTTCTGGACCGCCTGCCCGGCCGCCCCCTTGACCAGATTGTCGATGACCGAGCTGACAATCACGATGGGGCTGTCTTCCTGCCGGTGCAACGCCATACGGCAGCTGTTCTCGCCACGGACACTGCGGGTTTCCGGGTGGCTACCGAAAGGCATCACATCCACGAACGGCTCATCCCGGTACCGGTCCTCGAACAGGCCCTGCAGACGATCAAAGTCAGCCGGGTTATCAAGCTCGGCATAGAGTGTGGCCTCGATCCCACGGACCATTGGCACCAGGTGAGGCACAAAGCTGATGCCCACTTTGCCGCCGGCAGCCTGTTCCAGACCCTGACGTATTTCTGGCAGGTGCCGATGGCCAGAGGCTCCGTAAGCTTTGAAGCTTTCGCCCACCTCGCCGTGGAGCATGCCGATCTTGCCCTGACGCCCGGCACCACTGGCACCGGACTTGGCATCGGCCACCAGGTGACCGGTGCGGACCAGGCCGTTTTCCAGCAACGGCAGGAACCCCAGCTGGACAGCGGTGGGGTAGCAGCCGGGGTTGGCCACCAGCTCAGCGTTGCGTATGGCATCACGGGCCACTTCCGGCAGACCGTACACGGCCTTTTCTGCCCATTCCGCCGTGTCATGGGGCATGCCGTACCAGCGTGCCCATACGTCCAGATCCTTGATGCGGAAATCGGCAGACAGATCCACAATACGAACGCCCCGGGCCAGCAGCTCGGGTGCCATACGCATGGCCACACCATGGGGCGTGGCGAAGAACACCAGGTCACACTGTGCCAATACCTCCACATCCGGCTCGGTGAACGCCAGGTCGTAGTAGCCACGGAGATTGGTGTACATATCGGCTACAGCCATGCCGGCTTCCGTTCGGGAGGTAATACAGGCAACCTCCACCTGCGGATGTGTGGCCAGAATCCTGAGCAACTCGACCCCTGTGTAGCCTGTGCCGCCGACAATACCTGCTTTAATCACCGATCTCTCCTGTTTCTGGAAGCGCCTTGCTATAAGTTATTCGGACAAACTCCAAGTCTATCATGATAAACCAGTGTCTTATTGCAGCTGAGCGCGGGCTGGTTACAATGACCCACAAACTGCAGCATTAATGCAACCCTCCCGGGTACCTGAAGGAGCCAGTGCCAATGGCGACGCCATGGAGAAGCTGAAAAAACAACTGAGCGACAACCTGTTTCCCAGGTTCCGGCGCCGTCTTGCCGGGGTTGACGCCCTGCCCCAGCTGGCATTACTGGGTTTGCTGTCGGGAGTGGTCACTGGCGCCGTCATCCTGCTTTTCCGTTTCGCCATTGAATGGCCCCTGAGCCACTTTCTTCCCGCCGGCAATGCCGAAAACTTCGAGGCATTGCACTGGCTCACCCGGGGCGCCCTGCCATTGGCTGGGGCTCTGCTGCTCGGGTTGCTGCTGAACCAGCTGGCCAGTCGTGACCGCAAGGTGGGCGTGGTCCATGTCATGGAACGCCTGAATTACCACCAGGGCTACATTCCCCTCCGCAGCGCTGTAATCCAGTTTATTACCGGCGTGACTACCGTGATTACGGGCCAGTCCGCCGGCCGGGAAGGGCCCGCTGTGCACCTGGGCGCCACCTTCTCCAGTCTGATGGGGCAGTATATGCGGCTGCCCAACAACAGCATCCGCACCCTGGTAGCCTGCGGTTGTGCCGCCGCCATATCGGCCTCGTTCAACACCCCGATTGCCGGCGTTATCTTCGCCATGGAAGTGGTGATGATGGAATATACCATCGCCGGTTTCACGCCGATTATCCTGGCGGCGGTCAGTTCGGCCATCGTGACACACGCGGTCTATGGCGCCGAGCCGGCTTTCTCGGTGCCGGCACTGACCATGAACTCGCTGATGGAGATCCCCTGGATCATCGCCATTGCCCTTGTCATCGGGGTGGCGGCGGCCGGCTTTATTCACCTGCTATCGTGGGCCAGCCGCTATCAGCATCGCTCGATCCTGCTGCGGCTCGGGGCCGCCGGCCTGCTGATGGTGCCCTTCGCCATTCTGATTCCGGAAGTAATGGGCATCGGCTACGACACAGTGACCGGCGCCATTTACGGTCAGGTCGGATTCTGGCTGCTGCTGGGAGTGGGCGTTGCGAAACTGGTGGTAACCGCTTTGACCATTGGCCTTGGCATGCCCAGCGGCATCATAGGCCCAACGCTGTTCATCGGCGCTACTCTGGGTGGAGCCATGGGGCTGATCGGTGCCGCGGTGGCCCCGACAGTGACATCCTCGGTGGGCTTCTACGCCATGCTCGGCATGGGGGCCATGATGGGAGCCGTACTGCAGGCCCCGCTGGCGGCGCTGATGGCTCTGCTGGAATTGACCCGCAACCCCAATATCATTCTGCCCGCGATGCTGATCATCACCACCGCCACGCTGGTCACCAGCGAGGTGTTCGGCAAGAAATCGGTGTTCCTGACCATGCTCCAGAACCAGGGGCTCAGCTACCACAACTCTCCCATCGTACAGGCTTTACGACGGGTTTCCGTGGGGGCGATCATGGAGCGCAGCGTTACCCGGACCGACCGGGAGATCACGCTGGATGACGCCCGCAAACTGCTGAAGAATGAACCCAAATGGCTGGTGGTAGAGGGGAACAGCGGCCCCACGGCGGTGTTGCCATCGGCCGACCTCGCCCGCTTTATGGAACACCTGAAAAAACGGGCGTCGGAGGACGACAGGCCCATGCCCGAGGTGATCGACCTGATGGAGATGCCGGCCAACCGCCGCGACATCGCCCCCATCCAGTATCAGGCCACCCTGGAAGAGGCCCTGGACCAGTTCGAGTCGTCACAGGCGGAAGCCCTGTACGTGCAGCGCCAGGTGGCACCGATGATCCAGCGGATCTACGGCGTCGTTCTTAAATCCGATATTGAAAGTTACTACCAATACCGACGGAGCTGACCATGCTTTGGGTAAAAGCCCTGCATATTATTTCACTGGTGTGCTGGTTTGCCGGCATTTTCTACCTGCCCCGCCTGTTCGTGTATCACGCCGCCTGCGAGGACCAGCCGGGGCGCGACCGCTTCAAGGTGATGGAACGCAAGCTCTACCGGGGCATCACCACCCCCTCCATGATCGCCACTGTCGTCTTCGGCATCTGGTTACTGAGCTACAATGTCTCCGGTTATTTCAGCCAGGGCTGGATTCACGCCAAGCTCGCCCTGGTTGCCCTGTTGATCGTCTATCACTTCTACTGCGGCCACCTGGTGAAAGTCTTCCGGGATGACCGAAACCAGCGTAGCCATGTGTTTTATCGGTGGTTCAACGAGTTGCCGGTACTCGCCCTCGTCGCCATCGTTATACTGGCCGTCGTCAAACCCTTCTGAGGAGGTGCGCCATCAAACTTCATCAACGCCCGCATGTGCTGATCCTGTCCGGGCTGGACCCGTCCGGCGGGGCTGGCCTGCAGGCCGACATTCAGGCCGTTACCGCTCTGGGCGGCCACCCCCTGCCGGTGCTCAGTTGTCTGACCGTGCAGGACACCCGCAACGTCTATAACGCAGCTCCGGTGGATGCCGACCTGATCCGCCAGCAGCTGGAGACCCTGGCCGGCGATTGCCGGATCGACGCTGTCAAAACCGGCGCTATGGGCAATGCCGATGTGGCGGGAGTGCTCGCGGATTTTCTCGAGCAGCGTGCTGAGCTGCCGCTGACTCTGGACCCGGTCATCAAGGCCGCAGGCGGGGGCGATCTGGCCGATGAGGCATTGCTGACCGCCATGAAGACCCGGCTCTTCCCCCGGGCCGAGGTTATCACTCCCAATGCCATTGAACTGACCATGCTGGGTGACCGTGACAGCGAAGAGGCAGCCGCGGGTGCGCTGATGGATCAGGGCTGTTCCGGTGTACTGGCCACTGGCGGTCACGGCACCGGCCCCACCATTATCAACGCCCTGTACCGCCCAGGCCAGGCGGTGCGCTACTGGCAGATTGAACGGGTAGGTGGCGAGTACCACGGTACCGGCTGCACCCTGGCAGCCGCTATTGCCGCAGGCCGCGCGGCCGGGCTGACACTGGAAGAGGCTATCGAACAGGCCCAGCGGTTCGTGGCTGGCGCCATCAACCATGCCCTGGCGGTCGGCCATGGGCAACCGGTTCCGGACCGGGGAGCCGCCTGGCCCGGGGAATCATGACCACACCCGTGTTTGCCAAAGGTCTGCGGCCCGGACTTTATGCCATTACCGACGGCAAGCTGCTCCCGGAGGCCAAGCTGGTACCGGCAGTGGAGGCTGCGCTGCGGGGCGGAGCCGTGCTCGTTCAGTACCGGGAGAAGTCGCTGCCCCACTCGGAGCGTTTACGGCAAGCCAGAGCCCTCAACGAGTGCTGCCGGGCCTACGATGTACCACTGATCATCAACGATGACCCGGAGCTGGCGCTGGCCTGCCGTGCCGCCGGTGTTCATCTCGGCCAGCAGGATATCCCCGTGGCGGAAGCCCGCCGCCTGCTCGGAGATGAGGCCATCGTCGGTGCTACCTGCCACGGACAATTGGCACTGGCCGAGCAGGCAGCAAAGCAGGGTGCTGACTACCTGGCCTTTGGCCGCTTCTACTCCTCAGGCACCAAACCCGGCGCTCCGGCTGCAATACCGGACGTGCTTGCACAAGCCAGCCGTTTCGGGCTGCCTTGCACCGCCATCGGGGGTATTACCGTGAACAACGGGGCGCCCCTGATCCGGGCCGGGGCCGACCTGCTGGCGGTTGTCGGGGGCCTGTTCTCGGGTGACATCGCGCAAATCGAGGAGCGGGCCCGGGCCTTCACCCGGCTGTTTGCGGAACACCACCCCCTTTTCAAACTCTGATAGGATTGCGGTCACTTCGTTTACCGAGTCCTGACCGGACTCCCGACTTCACTCTACTCTGGCGACCCCCAAGGAGCCGCAGACATGAACCATTCGGAAACCCTGTTCGAACAGGCACAAAAGTACATCCCCGGCGGTGTAAATTCCCCCGTTCGCGCCTTCAAGGGCGTCGGTGGCACCCCCATCTTCTTCAAGCACGCAGAAGGGGCGTATCTTTATGACGAGGATGACAAGCGTTATATCGACTACGTGGGCTCATGGGGCCCGATGATCGTGGGTCACTCCAACGAGGCTATCAAGCAGGCGCTGCACAAGCAGATTGACCTCGGGGTCGGCTATGGCGCCCCCACGGCCATCGAGACCGAAATGGCCAAGAAAGTCTGCGAACTGGTGCCCTCCATCGAGCTGGTGCGCATGGTGAACAGTGGCACCGAAGCCACCATGAGTGCCGTCCGGCTGGCCCGGGGCTACACCGGTCGTGACAAGATCATCAAGTTCGAGGGCTGCTACCACGGCCATGTCGATTCATTGCTGGTGAAAGCGGGCTCTGGCGCGCTGACCCTGGGCGTGCCCAACTCCCCGGGCATCCCCGCCAGCCTGGCCGAACACACCATCACCCTCACCTATAACGACAGCGAAGGTGTCCGCAAGGCGTTCGAGGAACTCGGTGACCAGGTGGCCGCCGTGATCGTGGAGCCGGTGGCGGGCAATATGAACTGCATTCCGCCGGTGCCCGGTTTCCTGGAGACCCTGCGGAAAGTGTGTGACGAGCACGGCTCAGTACTGATATTTGACGAGGTGATGACCGGTTTCAGGGTGTCTTTGGGCGGTGCCCAGGGCCACTACGGCGTTACCCCGGACCTGACAGCGCTGGGCAAGGTCATCGGTGGCGGCCTGCCGGTGGGGGCGTTCGGCGGCAAGCGCGAAATCATGGAACACATTTCACCGCTGGGGCCGGTGTACCAGGCGGGCACCCTGTCCGGGAACCCTCTGGCCATGACCGCAGGCCTGACCACCCTGAACCTGATCTCCGAGGAAGGGTTCCACGACCGCCTGACCGAGAAAACCGAGACCCTGTGCGAAGGATTTCGACAGGCCGCCGAAAAGACCGGCATTCCGCTGACGGTGCAGAGCGCCGGCGCCATGTTCGGCCTGTTCTTTACCGACGAGCCGGAAGTGAGCCGGTTCGATCAGGTAATGAACTGCGATGTGGAGCGCTTCAAGGCGTTCTTCCAGGGCATGCTGAAAGAAGGCGTGTACCTGGCACCCTCGGCCTTCGAGGCCGGGTTCACCAGCGCGGCGCTCAGTGATGAGGATATCGCACAAACCGTGGCTGCCGCCGAGAGAGTCATGGCGACGCTGTAAAGACGGATTCGGGAAGACCCTCAAAAGGTCTTCCCGACCCCCAGCCACAGGTTATAGCGATCGTAGTCGTACCCGTCCAGGCTGCTCTGGTTCGATTCATAAAGCCACTCACTGCTTACGAACCAGTCTGCCGTCACCTGCCAGTCCACCAGCACGGAAGCCGACCAGCGCTCATCCTCGCGCTCTTCCGAGACCGCCCCACTGGTGGTCTGCCATTGATAGTCCCCCTGGTAGTCACTACGCCGGAAGGCGGTTTTGCCGGTAAGGGTCAGATCCCCGGTCACGGCCTTGCGCCAGCTCAGTTCTATCCGCTGACGAAAAGGCGAGACACTGGACGCATAGTCGGCCTCCCGGATGTTCTCGCGATCGGCCAGCTCCAGTCCCAGCTCAACGCCCAGCACGCCGCCCCACTGGTTCTGCTGAACGCCGGTTTCAAGTTTATATTGCCAGCCGTCATATTCCGGGAACTCAGGCCCACCTGACACAGCCGCCACCTCCAGTTGCGCATAGCAACGGCTCAGCGCTCCACAATCATTCCTCCTGGCCGTGGTACGCACGCCGTAGTAAGACTCAACACGGTCCGAGTGTAGCCACCAGTGGCGCGTAAACACGGTTGCGCGAAGATCAGCGGCCGATAGCCGGGCCTTTCCGCCTAACCCACCCTCCAGCAGGCTCAGATTGGACTCGGACTCCCCGGGAAAGCGCTGATGGTAAGCGAGACCGTTCCAGGACCAGGTTCCGGAGTTTGTGGAGAAGGCGTCGAAATCAGAGCCCAGGACCAGAAGCCCATCGTAATAAACGTCCGCGGACCCAGAGGATGCCGAATCCGGCAACTGGTCAACATTGGAATCGTAGCCGCCCCCTAACATGACAAGCCCCGTCGGACGCGCTTCTGCCGGTGTGCCGGGAGCGGTTAATCGCTCCAGCTGGCGCTGGGATAACCTGCGGATCTTGTCGTTCTGTGATTCGGTGGACAGCGTCAGGAAAAGATCGCGGGCATCCGCCGGGTTCTCGGTGGCCAGGGCGACCAACCCCAGGTTATATCGGGCCAGGTCACGGTGCGGGGTATCCAGAAGCGACTGGAACTCCCGGGCTGCGGCGTCGTATCGTGCCAACTGGTAGTTCGCCACCCCCAGGTTATAGGTCAGTGCCGTGCTATCGACCCCCGACTCCCGAGCTTTGAGGAGGTAGTGCCGGGCCTGACCGGCGTCACCGGCCTGAAACGCCGCTACGCCCTTTTCGAGCAGCAGCGTCCCCTCACCGGCAGACGGCCCCTGTGCATGACAGACCACTGCCGGGAGCAGAAAGAGTGATGCGGAAAGGATGGCCCTGATACCCTGCAAACTGCGCCTCAACCGATAACAAGAAGTCGCACGAAGTCTACCATGCCATCAGCCAAGAGAGCGCGAAATCATCAAGGTCGATTGCTGTTGCCCGGGCGGTCATCAGGAGGTCCGGCGTGATCAGGACGACCCGGCCGGTCAGGGCGGCCAGAGTTTCCGGGCCTGTCGTCCGGCGAGGCTGACCTGCGGGCGTCCGACCGGCGTTCCCGAGCATTGTCTGAAGCTTCCTCACGCACCTCCGAAGGATTGAATTCCGGCCGGTTACGACCCTGCCCCGGAGGCCCGTCGCCCATGAAGGGGTTGTCGGTATTGCGATTGTTTTCAGCCCCGCCGGAGCTGCCCGGACTATCACGGCCAGGTACCGGCTCGGGTAACTCGATTTCCCGGGTAACGGCCCCGGTCAGATCATCGTCGGTCACCATGCGCATGGTGACACCCAGGTCGTCATCGGCAATCGCAATCGGAGACGCCAGACAGAACACAAGACTCCCCAGCACCAATGTCCGGGGACGACAGCCTTGCCACAGATTGCAGATCTTCACCTTGTCTCTCACTCCTTTGCTCCCGGTTGCACCAGCTCACCGGGTATGGGCGTCCGAAATGTTTTCTTGCGATTGCCGTCATCCAGCCTGGCCACCAGCTCCGCCTCCGCCGGATAGAGCACACGTAAAGGCAGGGTCAGCACATTGTCACCGGCGCTGAGGTCCACATGCCAGCTCAGCGAGTGGCGACCGGGGAACGGCTCCAATTCCACATTGTCAGGCAACTCCAGGGTCAACCGGACATTCTCCAGCGGCTCGCTGGAGGAGAACGCGAGGCGAACCTGTCGCACTTCTGGCTCCCAGGTTTCCAGACGGGATGCGGTCTGCTCCATGGTACCGGTGTGATTCCAGTACGTCAGTGGCCAGAGTACCAGAGCAAACAGAACAACCGCCGCCACCGCGATCCCCCTGCGCCAGGAGTTCAGAAAAGGGTTGTGTTCATCCGTGCCGACCGCCCGGAATACCCGCTCCTCGATATCCTCCGCCATGGGCTCGTTCGGGGCGGCTTCAGCCACCAGTCGCTGAACCTCACGAGCCCAATCCAGATAGGTACCGCACGGCCCACAGAAAGCGGCATGGTTGAACAGACGTACCTGATCGTCGCGGGGCAGGTCCCCGGATAACAGCGCATCCATATTGGCCCGCAGTTCCCCGCAACTCATTTCAATCTCCGAATCCATGTGATCAGACATATCTCATCCATCCATTATTTCAGAAGACGCTGGGGCGCCCCCGAGGGTTCCAGTTTATCTTCCACTTTCTGCCTCAGAGCCGAGCGGATCCGGTGCAAACGGGATTTGAGGGTGCCCACGGGCAGGCCCACCACCTCGGAGAGATCATCAAGCCGCCAGTGATCCACATCATGGAGTAACAGCAAGGTTCTGTGATCCGCGGGCAGGGTGTCGAGCAATTCCCGAACCAGGGGTTGCAACCTGTCCTGCTCCAACCTGCCAACCGGGCCAGGTTGCTCGTCCGGCACGGACTCCAGCCAGGACTGCAGTCCCTCGGGGTCAGCAAATTCCCCCTCAAACCGCAACGACCTGCGAGCACGACGCCGCGTATCGTCCACAAACTGGCGGTACAGGACCTTATTAAGCCACGCCCCGGGCCGGTCCAGCGCCTCCAGCTCACCCAGCTTCCCGTAGAGCTTCACCACCACGTCCTGGACAAGGTCTTCCGCATCTTCCCGCTGCCCGGTCAGGCGGTAGGCGAATCGGTACATGGTACCGAGATGTGGCTGCACACGATCTTCAAACCGCTGACGTCGTGAACGCCTAAAAGGAATCAATGCCACTGCGAAGACCTTTGGTGTTGTTACTGCAAACGTGCCTTATACCAGAAAACCCGCCGGACAATAGCGACCCACTGTCCCCGGATACAAACCGTTGCGTTATTCACATTTCATTACAAAAGAAAAACGGAACCCTCCGGCGCCCGATGTCGTGAAAACAACAGGGTGTCAGTCATCCAAGGCCTGTCGACACCCCCAGACTGACAATCGATCGCACATAGCCCTGACTAACAACCAGGCTCGGAGGAGCATTCATGAAATACCCGGTCATCAAGACTCTAAGCATAGCAACTCTGGCTGCGGCCGTAGCCGCCTGTGGTGGCAGTGGTAGCGGTGGAAGTGACAGCGAAGCAACGACTGGCACTGCATCACTGAGCCTGACCGACGCCCCAACCGGCGAGTTTTCAAAAGTGGTGATCACCTTTACTGGCGTCATACTCAAACCTGCCGATGGTGAAGCCATCGAGTTCCCATTTGACCAGCCCAGGGAGCTGGATCTTCTGACCTTGCAGAACGGGGAGACCGCCACACTTCTTGACGAGGTGGAAGTTGCCGCCGGAGAGTATTCGTGGATTCGACTGACCCTCGATGAGGATAACCTTTATGTTGTCGATGACAGTGATGGCAGTGGCGGCCAGAAAACACTCGCGGTTCCGTCGGGCGCACAGACCGGCCTGAAGCTCGTCAGCGGGTTTACTGTGGCCGCCGGAGGCACCCACAACTTCACGATTGACTTTGACGCCCGCAAATCCATTGTCAATCCGCAAGGTAATGGCGTGGCCGATTACTTCCTGAAGCCGGCACTGCGTCTGGTGAACAACCTTGAGGTGGGAGCCATTGTCGGGGAAGTTGATTATGGCAGCATCAATCAGGATGAAAACCTGACGGCCTGCGACTACGAAGGCTCGGTTTATGTCTACGAAGGCACAGACGTTACGCCAACAGACTTGAACGTCAATACCGAGGGCGGCCCCCTGATGTCTGTTCCTGTCAACAATGAGGACCAGACTGGCCTGTACGATTACAAGGCAGCGTTCCTGCCGGCAGGCGACTATACCCTCAGCTATTCCTGCCAGCACGACGATAACGAGCAGGACGATACACTGGAATTCCTGGGAACACAGACCGTGACTGTCGTCGCCAGTGAGGAAGCCACAGCGCAAACCATCCCGCTGGCCGAGTAAACCCTGAGCTCAAACCGACCGTCCGGGAAAGCCCCTGCCCTGCAGGGGCTTTCCCGTTTACAGCTGGCTGGCCCGGCGCTCCGCCTGCTCGGCACCAGCCACGTTGCCCCGTTCGCGACGGATGCTGGCAAGCAGTTCCCAGCCGGCTTTCTGCAGGCGGGTATTGTTGCCGGACAGGGACAGACCCTTCAGGGTGAACTGCTCGGCGGCACCCAGGTTGCCAGTGCGGACGTAGGCCTCTGACAGCTTGAAGTAGACCTGGGCTGATCGTGGCGAGATACGCTGGGCCCGCTCCAGCTGGCTCAGGGCGGCTTCCGGCTTGCCCTGGGCCATCAGGTCATCGGCCTGCTGGATCAGGCTGGCGGCCGCCGGTGACAGGTCATCACCCTGCTCCTGATAGCCCGGGCTCGGAGCACGATCCTCTTCCTCCCGCTCCGGTTGCTCGGAAAGACGCTCGGTACGGTCACGACCATCCTCCTCTACCGTTGGCGGCTGTGGCGCCCGGTCGGTGTCAGGAGACCGGTCACCACCGCCAGGCGGCGCGTAGATATCCGAGGCACAACCGGCCAGGCCCACGGACAGGGCGCCCAGCAACATCAAATTCCGCAAATTCTGAGTCATTCAAACAATCCTTCAAACCAGCCGCGCAGGCGTCTTGAGAAGTCTCCGCCGCACCCTTCAAAGTCCGTCGGCTCGCTGCCGACGATAAAGGGAATCAGCCTCGCATTTTCGCAGTACTCATCAGTGAGCGCCCGCTTTTCACTGTTTACCCAGTGGTACTCTACGCCATCCGGTACCACCGGTGAAAAACTGTGCTGGGGCGCCCGGGCCATGAACCGGGTCCATACCGGCAACGCTCCGGACGACCCGGTAAGCGAGGTGGGGCCATTGTCATCGCGGCCCACCCAGGTCACCGCCAGCAGGTCGCCACTGAATCCCGCGAACCAGCTGTCGCGACCGTCATCCGTGGTGCCGGTCTTGCCAGCCAGGCCCAGGCTGTCGGGTATGGTGTAATAGGCGGACCGGCCAGTGCCTTCCCGCATTACCTCCTGCATGGCGTACTGTACGAGATGCACCGCTGCGGGGTCCGCCACCTGGTTCACCTCCAGATTGTAGCGGTTAAGCACTTCGCCCCGGGCATCGGTCACATCGCGGATCGTGCGCAGGGGGGTGTTGAAGCCGGATGTTGCCAGCCCCTGGTAGATCTGGGCCACAGCCACCGGCTCCAGGTCCACTGACCCGAGAAGCAGGGACGGATAGGGGCTGATGGCGGACGTCACGCCGAAATCCTGCAGGGTTTCGGTCACTGCCGGCACCCCCACGTCGAGACCGACGCGAACCGCCGGCAGGTTCCAGGACCTGGACAGGGCCATATGCAGCGGCACCTCGCCCCGTTGCTTACGGTCAAAGTTGCGGGGCTCCCAACGCTGGCCGTTCTCGAACTCCAGCGCCAGCCCCGAATCCCGCACCGGCGTGATCAGGGTGTAGCGGTCCGGTGCCGACAGTGCTGTCAGGTACACAAACGGCTTTACCAGGGAGCCGATGGGCCTTTTGGCATCAAGGGCACGATTGAATCCGGCAAAGGATGCGTCGCGCCCACCCACCAGTGCCAGCACCTCCCCGCTGTCGCGGGCGGTGACTACCATGGCCGCCTCCAGACGGGTATCGGTGGCTCGCTTGTCCAGCTCATCCAGGGTGCTGGTCACCGCGGTTTCCGCCTGCTCCTGGATCGCCGGATGCAAGGTGGTGAAAATGCGCAGACCTTCACTCTGCAAGTCTTCCTGGCGGTAGTCCCGCGCCAGGTGTCGCCGCACCAGGTCAATGAAGGCCGGATAGCGGTTCTCGGACCAGGACGGCCGGCGGGTGACCCCGAGGGGTTTGGCCCGGGCCTGGCTGGCGGTCTGTGCATCAATACCGCCATGCTGCTCCAGCAGGTCGATCACCAGGTTGCGGCGATTCTCGGCTCGCTCGGGGTTGCGCCGTGGATCGTAGTAGCTGGGCCCCTTGACCATACCCACCAGCAATGCCGACTCGTGCAACTCCAGATCCTGGAAGCGCTTGCGGAAGTAGAACTGTGAGGCCAGGCCGAAGCCGTTGATGCTGCGGTTGCCCGCCTGCCCAAGGTAGACCTCGTTGAGATAGGTTTCCAGGATATCCGGCTTGTCGTAGTGCCACTCCAGCAGCAGCGACATGATGGCTTCATTGCCCTTGCGGATAAGGGTCTGGTCCCGGGTCAGAAAGAAGTTTTTCACCAGTTGCTGGGTCAGCGTACTGCCGCCCTGCACTATCCGCCCTGCCTTGATATTCGCCACCATGGCACGGGCGATTGACAGAGGGGCCACGCCAAAATGATCGTAGAAATTGCGGTCCTCAGTGACCAGCAACGCCTCCTCGAACAGGGGCGGCGCATCGTCCAGGCTCACCAGCACCCGGTCCTCCCGGTGTGCCGGGTAGATGCCACCGATCTCTGCCGGGGCCACGCGAACCACAGGTGACCGGGCACCTTCCAGCACCTGGAAACCGGCCACCCGATTACCGGAGATGGTCAGGGAAAGCCGACGCCGCGGCTCCTCGCCATCCGCAAAGTCGAAGCCCCGGGTGGCAATAATGAAACGGCTGCCATTCTGCTGCCAGGTACCGGCCTGCCGGCCATCGCCGCTGCGGTACCCGGCCAACGCCAGTTCCTGACGCAGGGCGGCAGTGCTTATGCTGGCGCCATCGTACAGTTCCAGCGGACGGGCATAGACCCGGGATGGCACCTCGAAGCGGCGCCCTTCGAAACGGGAAGTAACCACCGCATCCAGGTAGACGGTCCAGCCGGCCAGTAACACCAACATCACCAGCCCCACGCGCCAGAGCAGGGACCAGAGGCGCTGACTGAATCGGGGGCGGGAGTTTCGGGTGGAGGATTTCTTGCGTTTGGGAGGCGATTTCTTAGGCATCCGAGGATTATAACCAAACCGCACCACCCGCCGTCATCCGTTGTCGGTGTTATTTGTGTAATGTGGCCGTTATGATAGGAAGGTCACGGCATTCCGGACCCAACACTGACCAAGGAGCACACTGTGAGCGACGCACCGGCCGCTACCCTGATCGAAAATCTGCAAGATCCGGCGCTATACGACCATCCGGTCGAGGGTTTCCAGGTCCTGGAAACCCACATCTCACAGGTCATTCTTACCGGCGACTATGCCTACAAGATCAAGAAGCCCATGGATTTCGGTTTTCTGGACTTCTCCACCCTCGAAAAGCGACGTCACTTCTGCGAGGAGGAATTGCGCCTCAATCGCCGGCTGGCGGCTCCCCTCTACCTTGAAGTGGTGCCCATTACCGGCTCCCCGGAAGCCCCGCAATTCAATGGCAGTGACGAGCCGTTCGAGTACGCCATCCGTATGCGCCAGTTCCGCCAGGATCAGCTTTTCGACGGCCTTCAGGAGCGGGGCGAACTGACACCGGCACTGCTCAGCGAACTCGCTGAGCAGGCCGCCCGGTTCCACGATCAACTGCCACCGGTGCCGGACGACAAACCCCTGGGCACCCCAGAAGCCGTGTTCATGGCAATGCAGGAAAATTTTGACCAGATCCGGCCCCTGCTCGACAACGATCCGGCGCTGACCGATCAGCTTGCCGCCCTGGAGGGCTGGACCCGCGCCACCTTCGAGCGCCAGCAGGACCTGATCGCCCAACGTCGGGCGGACGGCTTCGTACGCGAATGCCATGGTGACCTGCACCTGGCCAACATCACCACCTACGAAGGCAGGGTCACGGTATTCGACTGCATCGAGTTCAGCGAACCCTTCCGCTGGATTGATGTGATCAACGACCTGGCCTTCCTGCTCATGGACCTGGAGTCCCGACGGGAATTTGCCCTGGCCAGCCATACCCTGAACGCCTACCTGGAATGGCGGGGTGACTTCGATGGCCTGGCCCTGCTGCCGCTGTACAAGGCCTATCGCGCCATGGTGCGGGCCAAGATCGCCCTGTTCACCCGGGGTAACGACGGCCTGTCGCAACAGGAGAAGGACGGCCTGCTGCAGAAATACCGGGACTACGCGAACCTGGCAGAGCACTACACCGAGATCCCCAATCCGTTCCTGCTGGCCACCACCGGGCTGTCCGCCAGCGGCAAATCCACCGTCAGCCACGCCCTGGCCTGCGAACTGAGCCTGGTGCGTCTTCGCTCAGACGTGGAACGCAAGCGCATGGCTGGCATGGGGCCTCTGGACAGCTCCCGATCCGGTATTGGCGAGAACCTGTACACTGAAGAGGCCAACCGCAAGACCTACCACCGCCTGGCGGATCTGTCGAAGCAGTTGCTGCAGGCCGGCTTCGGGGTCATCGTGGACGCCGCCTGCCTGCGGGAAAACGAACGGGAGCTGCTGGACAGTGTCGCGGAGAACCTGGGCATGCCCTTCGCGCTTATCCATTGTGAGGCGCCGGAAGACACCCGCCGTCAGTGGATCCGCGCCCGCCAGGGTGATGCATCCGAGGCTGACGAAACCCTGCTGGAACAACAGAAACAGTGGGAAGAACCGCTGTCCGAACTGGAAAAAACCCACACCATCCACATCCACACCGACGAGAGCCTGGCCGCCGGCGAACTGGCTCACCGTATCCGCGCACACTTCGGAACGGATAGCGGGTTCTGATGGTTGAGGGATACCCCGACGTTGGCTGGGTGACCGTCTGTCCCGATGAGGAAGTGGCTAACGACCAGTTCCGGGAATTCCACCTGGGCGACCAGCCCTGTTTCCTGTTTCGCCGACGGGGCGAGCTCCACGCCTACCGCAACCAGTGTCCGCACCTGGGCATTCCCCTGAACTGGATGCCGGAAAAGTTCATGGACCTGGACAACTGCTTTATACACTGCGCCACCCACGGCGCCCTGTTCACGCCGGAATCCGGTGACTGCATCGCCGGCCCCTGCCAGGGCGACCGACTTATTCCGGTAAAAGTCAGGGTCAGCGGCGGGGTAATAGAAGCCAGCCTATAGAACAACGGGCAGCTCACGGACCAGGGCCAGGCTCCCGGACGGGTTGCCGTCCCGGGCCAGCTCCGCCTGCCACGCCATGAGTTCCACGCCGGCCGCGGAGGCTTCCCGCAGAAGCTTGCCGTAGGCCGGGTCGATATGGTCCGCCGGTCGCACTTCCGTCACGCCGGTATGATTGACACAGAACAGCAGCACCGCTCGATCTCCGGCCCGCACCTGCGCCATCAGCTCCCTCAGGTGCTTCTGGCCACGGAGTGTCACCGCATCGGGGAAATACCCCACCCCGGCTTCACACAGGGTGACGTTCTTCACCTCCACCCAGGCATCGGCCAGTTCCGCGTGATCCGACAGGTACAGGTCAATCCGGCTTTTTTCCTCGCCATAGCGTACTTCCGATCGAACCGAGCCATAGCCCACCAGCGGGGCGATGGCACCCGCCTCTACCGCTGCCCTGGCCTGGGCGTTGGGGCGGACCGTATTGACGCATGCCAGCTCGCCCGGTGCTGTTTCCACCAGTTCCCAGGTATAGCGAAGCTTGCGCTTCGGGTTGCTGGCCGGGCTCAGCCAGACCCGGGCGTCGTCAGGCTGACACCCCATCATGGACCCGGTATTGGGGCAGTGCGCTGTCACCGTTTCGCCATCCGGCAGTCGCACATCCGCAAGAAACCGCTTGTACCGTTTGAGCAGCCGCCCTTCGATGAGATCTTCCGGGAAATTCATGATGTCCCCATGGTCGGTGGTTAGGATGTACAATGTTTGGTTGAAGGTACTGGCACCCCCGCAACAGATCTGCTATTTTCCGCAGATTCCCGAGGGGCCGTAAGGTTCCCGTTTCAGACGGGCGCAGCACACAAGCAACAATACTGTGCCCTTTTGGAGTTTTAATAGAGAGGCCGGGTCACATGGCAAATACCGCAGAACAGACACGCGAGCGTTTTACCAACTTCACCCCCTATGAAGCCAAGAAGGGTGAAGAATACATGAGCCCCGAGATGCTGCAACACTTCCGCGGCCTGCTGATGCAGTGGCGGCAGGAACTCATGGAAGAAGTTGACCGCACCATGCATCACATGCAGGAAGACGCAGCCAATTACGCTGACCCGAGCGATCGCGCCTCCCAGGAAGAAGAGTTCTCACTGGAACTCCGCACCCGTGACCGGGAACGCAAACTGATCAAGAAGATCGACAAGACCATCGACCGTATCGACAAGGACGACTACGGCTTCTGCGACCAGTGCGGCGTCGAGATCGGCATCCGTCGTCTGGAAGCCCGGCCTACCGCCACCCTGTGCATCGACTGCAAGACACTGGCCGAGATCCGCGAGCGCCAGACCGGCATCTGACCCCTTCGGTTCCACATCAACGTGAGGGTCAGCCGGCCCTCACGCAGGAATGCCTTCCATGACCGCTTCCGGGTATCGCGGGCGTTTTGCCCCCTCGCCCACTGGCCCTCTGCATTTTGGCTCACTGGTCACCGCTGTTGCCAGCTACCTTGAAGCCCACAGTCGCAACGGCGAGTGGCTGGTAAGAATCGAAGATCTGGACCCCCTGCGGGAGAGCCCGGAGGCAGCGGACCAGATCCTCCACAGCCTGACACGGCACGAGCTTCACTGGCACGGCGACGTCCGTTACCAGTCGACCCGACTCGATGGTTACCGGCAACTGGCAAACCAGCTGGTGGAACGTGGCCGGGCCTACTACTGCGGCTGTTCCCGCAAGGAACTGAAGGCCAGCGACGGGCACCACCCGTATCACTGCCGCACGGGCGGCCCCCTGCCCCCGGACAGACCTCTGGCCATCCGCTTTACCCTCAACAACGAAAACGCCCACTGGTATGACCGAATTCTTGGAGCTCAGCACCAGAGCGTCCGGGCCGAGGTGGACGACCCGGTGATCATCCGCAAGGAAGGTTTCGTGGCTTACCAGCTGGCCGTGGTGGTGGACGACATCGACCAGGGCATCACGGATGTGGTCCGGGGCTCCGACCTGCTGGAAACCACAGCCCAGCAACGTCAGATATGCCAGGCCCTGAATGGCACTTCTCCCGACTGGGCCCATATTCCGGTGGTACTCAACCGTCAGGGCCAGAAGCTGAGCAAGCAGAACCATGCTCCGGCACTGGATGACACCCGGCCCGGACGGAACCTCTGGCACGCTCTGTCAACGCTCGGCCAACACCCCCCGCAAACGCTTCAGAACGATACACCAGAGCGGATACTTGGCTGGGCCCTGGCACACTGGTCGCTTGACCACATCCCCCTGCAGCACACCCGGGAGCCGTGAATTCGCTCTTCCGGGGCCGGGGCCAAGACGGGCACACTGACAGTCACCCCTGGCCCATGGTATAAACCCGGGGATCAACGGCCCGGGTAAACATCTGATGTATATCTATCGCCTGGTTTTTCTGCTGATTCTGGCTGTGTATATCTTTTCACCGAACATTCTGGACTGGTGGGTATCACCGGATAACGCCTGGTACTCCCCCTACCTCTTCTGGAGCAGCCTCATTGCCGTAGGCATCTGGCTGGAATGGCAACGGGACCCCAATGAGTTTTAGCCTGCCAGTACTGATTGTTATCAGCCTGGGTTACCTGCTGACGCTGTTCGGTATCGCCCATGCGACCGAACGGGGCCGGCTGCCCGGTCGCTGGGCTCGAAACCCGCTGGTCTATACCCTCAGTCTCGGCGTCTATGCCGGCACCTGGGCTGTGTACGGGGCTGTCGGTGTGGCCGCCGAATATGGTTATGGCTTCCTGGCCTATTACCTGGGCATCAGCGGTGCCTTCCTGCTGGCGCCGGTGCTGCTTAACCCGATCATGCGCATTGGCCGAGCCTACCAGCTCACCTCACTGGCGGACCTGTTTGCCTTCCGGTACCGCAGTCAGTGGGCCGGCACCCTGGTGACTCTCACCACCGGCGTATCACTGATGGCCCTGCTTAGCATGCAGATCAAGGCGGTGGCGGACAGCGCCAACCTGCTCACACCGGCCGCATCACCGGAAGTCATCAGCTTCCTGTTCAGCTTTATCGTGGTGCTGTTTGCCATGTTGTTCGGTTCCCGCCGGGACCAGACATCGGGCAGCCACCAGGGGCTGGTAGTCGCCATCGCCTTCGACTCCATCGTCAAACTCGTTGCGATGCTGTTATTGGGTGGCACCATCCTGTTCTCGGTGTTCGACGGCCTGAGCGGCCTGGAGGAGTGGCTGGCGATTCCCTCGAGTGGTGCCAGTGCACTGAGCCTGACTGTCGACGACGGCAGCTGGCGGGCTCTGATGCTGATGTCCTTTGCCGGCGCGCTGGTGCTGCCGCACATGTATCACATGATCTTCAGCGAAAACCCGAGCCCCCGGTCGCTGTCACGGGCAAGCTGGGGGCTTCCCCTCTACCTGTTGCTGCTGGGCCTGCCGGTACCGCTGATTCTCTGGGGCGGCATGGCCCTGCCGGTCAGCGACGAGCCCACACTCTTTGCCATCAGCACCGCCCAGGCCCTGGGCAGCCCATGGCTGACCATACTGATGTACATTGCCGGCCTGTCCGCTGCCAGCGGACTGATGATTGTCAGCACCCTGGCCCTGGCCGGCATGGTACTGAACCATGTGGTGCTGCCCCTGCGCACCCCCAGGGACCAGGCGGACATCTACCGCTGGCTGCGCTGGACCAAGCGCATGCTCATCGCCATTATCATTTTCGCGGCGCTGCTGTTCCACGAATTGCTCGGGCGCGACCTCGACCTGTCCACCCTGGGCATACTGGCCCTGTCCGGGGTGCTGCATCTGCTACCCGGGGCACTGGGGGTGATCTACTGGCCAGAGGGCAACCGCAAGGGGCTGATCAGCGGCCTGCTTGCGGGCCTGTTCCTGTGGACGGTCACCCTGGTGCTGCCACTGTCCCATGCCGCCGAGCCGCTGAACTGGCTGCCGATCACGCCGGAATACGACAGCTGGCATATCTTTACCTTTATCAGCCTGGGCGTGAACATCGTCATTTTCGCCCTGGTGTCCATCATCAGTCCCACCAGCCCGGAGGAAACCGGGGCAGCCCAGGCCTGTTCGCTGGGGGCCCTGTCCCGCCCACAACGGCGGGAGCTGATTGCCGCTTCGTCAGCGGATTTTGTGCGCCAGCTTGCCGAGCCACTCGGTTTCAACGTCGCCAAGCGGGAAGTGGTCAGGGCCCTCGAACAGCTGGAGCTGCCGCCGGTGGAATACCGCCCCTACCAGCTACGCCGGCTGCGTGACCAGATCGAGATCAATCTCTCCGGCCTGATGGGGCCATCCGTGGCCCAGGACCTGGTACAACGCCACCTGGGCTTCAAACCCATGGCGAGCAGTCGCACAGCCCAGGACATACAGTATGTGGAGCGGGCCCTGGGGGAATACGAAAACCGCCTCACCGGCCTTGCCGGCGAGCTGGACAACCTGCGGCGCCACTACCGGCAGACCCTGCAGAACCTGCCCATACCCGCCTGTTCGGTAGGAGACGACGGTGAAATCCTGATGTGGAACCAGGCCATGGCTGAGCTGACCAGCATTTCCGCCGACGAGGTGGTCGGCGCACGCCTGCTGGCCCTGCCCGCCCACTGGCGGGACCTGCTGGAAGAGTTTGTCCTGGGCCCTGACCTGCGACGCTACAAGCATCGCCTGGACCTCAAGGGGCGACCCCACTGGCTGAACCTGCACAAGGCGGCGCTGGCTGGCCCGGATCACCCCGAAGGGGGCAGCATCATTCTGGTGGAAGACCAGACCGAAACCCGTCTGCTGGAAGACGAGCTGATGCACAGCGAGCGCCTGGCGTCAGTCGGTCGGCTGGCGGCCGGGGTGGCCCATGAGGTGGGCAACCCGGTCACCGGCATCTCCTCCCTGGCCCAGAACCTGAAACTGGAGACTGACAATCCGGACATCCTGGAAACCGCCGACCAGATCCAGCAACAGACCCGGCGTATTTCCAACATCCTGCAATCGCTGATGAACTTTGCCCGTACCGGCAACCACGCACAGGCCAACCGCTATGAGCCGGTGCGAATCCGCCGCTGTGTGGACGAATCCATAAACCTGCTGTCCCTGAGCGACAGGGGGCGCGGCGTTGACTACATCAACGACTGCCCCGAGGATGTGATGATTCTCGGTGACGAACAGCGGCTGGTGCAGGTCTTTGTCAACCTGCTGGCCAACGCCCGGGACGCGTCACCGGCGGGTGGGCGCATCACGGTCAGTGGAAACCGCGACGAATACTCCGCTATTATCGAGGTCGCCGACGAAGGAACCGGCATACCCACTGAACAGCTCGACCATATCTTCGAGCCTTTCTATACCACCAAGGGCGCCAACCAGGGCACTGGCCTGGGGCTGTCACTGGTGTACAGCATTATCGAGGAACACTACGGCACCATCAGCGTTGAGAGTCCCGCCGACACGGAGAGCGGGCGTGGTACTCTGATGCGGCTGAAACTACCCGCCTACGAGGCCGACAGCAATGACGGTGATGAAGGGGATGACCAAGGGGCATGACAGATACGATGCATCGCATACTGATTGTAGAAGACGAAGAGATTATCCGCTCAGCCCTGCGCAAGCTGCTTCAGCACAACGGCTATGAGGTAGCGGTTGCCGAGTCGGTGGAAGGTGCCACCGGCGAGTACGATCTTGACGCTTTCGACCTCATCATCTCCGATCTGCGCCTGCCCGGTGAAGCCGGCACCAGCCTGATCGGACATGCCCCCGGGGTGCCGGTGCTGATCATGACCAGCTATGCCAGCCTGCGCTCGGCCGTGGACTCCATGAAAAAAGGGGCTGTTGAGTACATTGCCAAGCCTTTTGACCACGATGAGATGCTGGCCGCAGTCGAGGGTATTCTGGCGGAGAACACCCGCCCGGCGGAAGCCGGCGACGACGAGGCCACCAAATCCGACAACACCGGCAGCGACCCGGCCGACATCATGTACGGTCAATGCGCGGCCATGCAGCGGGTATTTACCCTGATCCGCAAAGTGGCCCCCACCGAAACCACCGTACTGATCCAGGGCGAATCCGGTACCGGCAAGGAACTGGCCGCCAGGGCTCTGCACCTGTTGTCCCCGCGGGCCAGCCATCCGCTGATCTCGGTGAACTGCGCGGCGATCCCGGAAAGCCTGATCGAATCAGAACTTTTCGGCCATGAGAAGGGCGCGTTCACCGGTGCGGTGTCGGCCCGTACCGGCCTGATTGAGGCCGCCGATGGTGGCAGCCTGTTCCTGGACGAGATTGGTGAGCTGCCCCCCGAAGCCCAGGCCCGGTTGCTGCGAGTGCTGCAGGAAGGAGAGATCCGCAAGGTCGGCTCCACCCAGAGCCGCCAGGTCAGCGTGCGGATGATTGCCGCCACCCACCGCAACCTCAAGGCCATGACCCGCACCGGCGAGTTCCGGGAAGATCTTTACTATCGCCTGAACGTCATGCAGATCCGCATCCCGCCCCTGCGGGAACGCCAGGGCGATGTGCTGGGCCTGTCCAAACGCTTCCTGGCCCGGCAGGCAGACAGGATGAACAAACCTGGCCTCAGCCTGACTCCCGAGGCCATGAAAGCCATGGAGCGCCATCGCTGGCCCGGCAACGTGAGGGAACTGGAAAACGCCATCGAGCGGGCTTCTATCCTGGCGGACGGTGATGTCATCACCCCGGACCAGCTGGACCTGGATATAGAGACCGGTGACGACTACGCCATTCCCAGCAGCCTGGTGGAAGGCGACAATGAGCAGACGCGACCGCCATCACGGGAGGCCGACTCAGGCAGCGACCTGTCTCTGGAGGATTATTTCCAGCACTTCGTACTGGAGAATCAGGACCGCATGAGCGAAACCGAGCTGGCGCAGAAGCTGGGCATCAGCCGCAAATCCCTGTGGGAGCGCCGGCAACGCCTGGGCATACCACGCAAGAAAAGCTGACCCCCACCCCACATTGTCGGTTGATCATCCCCCCCCTCCTCGCTTACCCGCACCAATGCCCGATGGTTACCACGGTGTTACCGGCTGCTCTCCCCTCGGTAACACTTGGGGTGTTACCCGGTGTTACCGCACGAAACACGACATAATGGAAAACCGAGACATGAGTAACACTAACCGCGGATTTTTTATTCCTAAAACCCATTAGAAATTACTATATTGTTGTTTTTTAAGTTATTTTAAAACCTGGCACGCGCACTGCAACACTCTTAGTGCACAACAACAAAAACAATGTGACAAAGCAGCGCTACAACAAAAACAAAAAGCTGCAGAAAAAGCGCCCGGCAACAAAAACAAAAATAGGGCGTGAGCGAACTGAGTGTTTTGGGTGCTGAGCTTTTTTAGTGGTGCCCTGGCTTGTGAGAGCTGCAGTAGTAGAGAAGAAACGCCTTCCAGGTGTCGCTACCACTGCCGAAAGTGATCATGCAGTCACTACCGCTCTCTGTATTCAAAGCGTTCCGTTTGCAGAATTGAGGGCCTCAACTGAGGTCAAAGCAAGCAAATAGCCTGCCAACAATAAAAACCGCAACAACAAAAACAATGCAGATCGTCTACTCTTTCCGGGCGGGTTCGCAACAGCGTTCCCGCCTTTTGATTTTCTGGCCTACCAGTAATGCCACCATGGTCAACACGCCAACATGGGCAAATCCTGCTCAAACCGTTAAACTCTCCCTCCTGTGCGGATGGCACCGACCGAAGAACCGTGCCCGTCCCGACAATATAGAACCACGGTCAGCCCCGGAGCCGGGCCACCAACTAGCAGTTCATGGATTTCAATGCTGAGAAACATACAGAAAAAAGTTCGCGCCCTGTTTCCCTCGAAGGCCCCGGCCAGACCGGTCTACCAGCGACAGGAAATTCCCCGGGATCAGCACAACGTGTCACGCTCGATGATCAGCGAGCCGGCGAAGAAAGTGCTGAACCGCCTCAATAAGGCAGGCTTCGAAGCCTACCTGGTGGGCGGGGGCGTCCGCGATATCCTGCTGGGGGAACAACCCAAGGATTTCGATATCGCCACCGACGCCACACCGGAAGAGGTGCACGAGCTTTTCCGCAACTCCCGCCTGATCGGTCGGCGATTCCGTATTGTTCATGTGCTGTTCGGCCGGGAAGTCATTGAGGTCACCACCTTTCGCGGCAACGCCGACAATGTGGACGCCGACGATGGCGATGACCGCAAGACCAACGAACATGGCCTGCTGCTGCGTGACAACGTCTACGGCAATCAGGAAGAGGATGCCCTGCGCAGGGATTTCACGGTCAACGCGCTGTACTACTGCATCCGCGACTTCACCGTTGTTGATTATGCCGGCGGCGTCGACGACCTCCACAACCGCCAGTTGAGATTAATCGGCGACCCGGAAACCCGCTATCGCGAAGACCCGGTGCGGATGCTGAGGGCGGTGCGGTTTGCCGCCAAGCTGGACTTTGCCATTGAGCCGGTCACCGAAGCGCCGATCCGCGAACTGGCCCCGCTGCTGACCCACATTCCCCCGGCACGCCTGTTTGAGGAAGTGCTCAAGCTGTTTTCCGCCGGTTACGGGGAAACCACCTGGCACCTTTTGCAGCAATATGATCTTCTGGCGCCATTGTTTCCGGAGACGGTCCGCGCCATAGATGAGGGCCAGCCGGACGAGTTGATCGTCAAGGCTCTGCAGAATACCGATGACCGCCTGCGCCAGGGCAAGTCAGTGACACCCTATTTCATGTTCGCTGCCCTGCTGTGGCCAGCCCTGCAGGCGGAATGGCAGCGGCGCCAGGACAACGGTGAACCAGCGCAGCCGGCACTGCACCAGTCCATTGGCAAGGTGATTGGCCGGCAGGTGCAGGCCATCTCCATACCCAAGCGCTTCTCGGGCCCCATGAAAGAGATCTGGGAACTACAGATGCGCTTGCCCCGACGTCAGGGCAAACGCGCCTATGCCATCATGGAGCACCCCCGGTTCCGGGCCGCCTACGACTTCCTGCTGGTGCGGGAAGCCGCTGGCGAGATCGAACCGGGGCTTGGCCAGTGGTGGACGGATTTCCAGGCGGCCGATGACCGTGAACGGGAGCGGATGCTCAGTCAGTTGGGCCAGCAAGGCCCCCGCAAGCGCCGCCGGGGTCGCAAACCGGCCAGCCAGAGGCAGGACGGATGAGCGAGGGGGTTGAGGCCTGGATCGGGCTTGGCAGCAACCTGGAGGAGCCACTCCAGCAACTGGCCAGTGCCGTTACCGCACTGGCCATGCTGCCCCGATCCACACTGCTAGATCAGTCACCCTTCTATCGCAGCCGCCCCATGGGCCCCCAGGACCAGCCGGATTTCGTCAACGGCGTTGTATTACTGCAGACCAGCCTGCCGGCGGAAAGCCTGCTGAACGAGCTGCAACGGCTGGAGCAACAGCAGGGCCGGGTGCGCGAACGCCACTGGGGCCCTCGGACCCTGGACCTGGACCTGCTGCTTTACGGTTGCGAAACCATTCATACCGAGCGCCTGACGGTACCCCACCCCGGCATTGCCGGGCGCGACTTCGTACTGTGCCCTATGCTGGACATTGAACCCGGGGTGACCCTGCCGGATGGCCGCAGCATTCAGGACCTCCTCGCCCGTTGCACTGACAGCCACTTACAGCGACTGGACAGTGTCCCGTCTGGCTAATTCCTTAACCTACTGAGCTTCTGAAAAGCCGAAGAGCTAGGCGTGCTGGTGAAGGTTTGGTGGTTCCAAATCGAGCCAGCAGAACGACGCTATTCGGCTTTTCAGGAGCTCCCGAAGGGCTTGCCTCTGAGGACTCTGAGCCTGTGTTGCCAGTCTTTGATGTGGAACCACACCACACCGGCAGACTGGCGCCTTGGTCAGAGCCCTCAGAGGCAAGCAGTAGATTAAGGAATTAGCCAGACGGGACACTAGGCACCTCTTGCCTCACCACCGCCCCACCATTAACCTTAGAGGGTCCCTGGACGGGAGCAGGTGGCAATAACGCCACAGGATCCCGACGCTCAACCCGTCACATCACTCCAGTAAAGGCGTCTTATCTATGGCCGTTACCATCAACACCCTGCGAGACTACAAGGACAAGGGCGAAGCCTTTGCCGTGCTGACCGCCTATGACGCGGCTTTTGCCCAGGTTGTCAGTGAAGCCGGTGTCGACGTCATGCTCATCGGCGACTCACTGGGCATGGTTCTGCAGGGCAATGACAGCACACTTCCTGTCACCCTCGAGGAAATGTGCTATCACACCCGCTGCGTGGCCGCCGGCAACCGGGGCTCCCTGATCATGGCTGACATGCCCTTCATGAGCTATGGCACGGTTCCCGATGCCCTGGACAACGCTGCCGAACTGATGCGCGCCGGCGCCCATATGGTCAAGCTGGAAGGTACCGACTGGATGAAAGACACCATCGCCGCACTCAGCGAGCGGGGTGTGCCGGTCTGTGCCCACCTGGGCCTGACGCCCCAGTTCGTGAACAAGCTGGGCGGATACAAGGTCCAGGGCCGCGACGAAAAACAGGCGGAGCTGATGATAGAGCACGCTTGCGACCTGGTGGCCGCCGGCGCCGATGTCATCCTGCTGGAGTGTGTGCCCGCACCGCTGGCGGCCCGCATCACCCAGGCCGTGGAGGCTCCGGTGATCGGTATTGGTGCGGGCAAGGACACCGATGCCCAGGTTCTGGTCCTACACGACATGCTGGGCATTCCCGAAGGCCGCAAGGCCAAGTTCGTCAAGAACTTCCTGGTCGAAGGCGGCAGCATTCCCGGCGCTATCCAGGCCTACGTCAAGGCCGTTCGCGAACGCACCTTCCCCGGCGAGGAGCATACGTTCAAGTAATGCGTACCACACATACCATCAAGGAACTCAGGGCGATCGTTCGCAGCTATCGCTCCCAGGGCAAGCGCGTGGGCCTGGTGCCCACCATGGGCAACCTCCACGAAGGCCACCTGGCACTGGTGCGCCGCGCCCGGGAAGCAGCAGATGTAGTGGTCACCAGCATCTTCGTCAATCCCATGCAGTTTGGCGCCGGCGAGGATCTGGACACCTACCCCCGCACACTGGCGGAAGACCAGCGCAGGCTGGAAGCAGAGGGCAACACCCTGCTGTTTACCCCCCCGGTGAAGGAGATCTACCCCGACGGACTGGCCCGACAGACCCAGGTGGTCGTGCCCGAGGTAAGCGAAGGCCACTGCGGTGCCAGCCGCCCGGGTCACTTCGAAGGGGTGGCCACGGTGGTGACCATGCTGTTCAATATGGTGCAGCCCGACGTCGCGGTGTTCGGTGAAAAGGACTACCAACAGCTGGCGGTTATCCGCAAAATGGTGCACGACCTGTTTATCCCGGTAGACGTCATCGGCCTGCCCACCATGCGGGAGAGCGACGGGCTGGCCATGAGCTCACGCAATGGTTTCCTGTCCACGGACGAACGCAAGGTGGCACCAGCCTTGCATCAGGTACTTTCGGAAACCGGCAAGGCAATTGCCGATGGCAACAATGACTTTGCCGATCTGGAAGCCACGGCCCGCGACACACTCAACGCCCGGGGCTTCCGACCGGACTACTTCAATATCGTCAATAGCCATACCCTGAAGCCGGCAGTACCCGGAGACCGCCAGATTACCGTGCTGGCGGCAGCTTTCCTGGGAACAACGCGATTGATAGATAACCTGTCCGTCGAACGCTAACTCCCTCCAGCGAAAGGAAGCGATATGACCAAGGAAAGTTCTCCGCTTGTCCGCAAACCTGAATGGCTGTCCCTGCGTGAACACAAGGCCTCCCTCACTGCCACCCACATGCGGGAGCTGTTCCGGGGCGACCCGGAGCGATTCCACCGCTTTTCCATTGAGGCCGCCGGTCTGCGCCTGGACTATTCCAAGAACCGCATCAACCGTGACACCCTGCCCCTGCTGACGGACCTGGCACAGTCCTGCCAACTGCCGGACGCCATCAAGGCCATGTTCTCCGGCGCTGCCATCAACAACACTGAGAATCGCCCCGCCCTGCACACCGCCCTGCGGGCCCCCGCAGGCAGCGACATCCGGGTTAACGGCGAGAACATCGTGCCGGAAATCCGGGCCACCCTGGACCGCATGGAAAGCTTCGTGGACCAGGTACACCAGGGCAAACTGACCGGTTTCCGGGGCGACACGCTCACCGACGTTGTATCCATCGGTATCGGCGGCTCGTACCTGGGCCCCTGCATGGTCACCGAAGCACTGAAACCACTGGCCCGGGATGGCGTCCACTGCCACTACGTGGCCAATATAGACGGCACGGATATCAGCGAAGTGCTGCGGCAGGTCAAGCCGGAAAACACCCTGTTCCTGGTGCAATCCAAGTCTTTTGGCACCCAGGAGACCCTGGCCAACGGCGAGCTGGCCCGCCAATGGTTGCTGGATGCAGGCGCCAGCGAGGCCGACCTGGAACATCACTTCGTGGCGGTTACCGCCAATAGCGGAGCAGCCCGGGACTTCGGCATCCACGAGGACGCCATCTTCCCCATGTGGGACTGGGTGGGCGGTCGCTATTCTCTCTGGTCCGCTATTGGCCTGCCCATTGCGCTGACTCTGGGCATGGACCAGTTCCGCCGCCTGCTGGACGGTGCCCGGGCCATGGACGAACACTTCCGCGACGCCCCTCTGCAGGACAACATGCCAGTGGTTATGGCACTGCTGGGGGTCTGGTACATAAATTTCTGGGGCGCGGACACCCACGCCATCCTCACCTATGATGAATACCTGAAAAACCTTCCCGACTATCTCCAGCAACTGGACATGGAAAGCAATGGCAAACGGGTGGACCGCGATGGCCGGCCCGTGGACTACGCAACCGGCCCGGTGATCTGGGGAGGAGTCGGCGCCAATGGACAACATGCCTACCACCAGTTGCTGCACCAGGGTACGGTGCTGTCACCGGCGGATTTCATCATCCCCCTGAACAGCCACAATCCGGTGGCCCATCACCATGCCACCCTGTTTGCCAACTGCCTGGCCCAGAGTCAGGCCCTGATGCAGGGCAAGACAGAGGATGAGGCCCGGGCCGAGCTGCAGGTCCAGGGCCTGGCTGCCGATGACGTTGAGCGACTGGCGCCCCACAAGGTTGTTACCGGCAACAAACCGTCCAACACCCTGGTGTTCGACAAGGCATCGCCTGAGACCATTGGCGCCCTCGTGGCACTCTATGAGCACCGCACCTTTGTTCAGGGCGTGATCTGGAACCTGAACTCGTTTGATCAGTGGGGGGTGGAGCTGGGCAAGCAGCTGGGCAAACCCATCCTTCAGCAACTGGACGAGGGTGTCAGCGATGACAACCTGGACAGCTCTACTGCCGGTCTGATGAGGCTGTTCCGGGGCGAATAGTCCGGGGGACTATGACCAGCGGAAATCCACTGGCCATAGCCTCTGGTCACTGCGGTAGGCCCGCCACAACTCGCGGTAGGTGCGCCCGTCGACAGGGTGACGGCAATCGCCGGCCAGGTCCGCCAGGGGCCTCAGAACAAACGCGTTGAGCAGGATCTCCTCCCTCGGGATCTCCACGCCGTCCCGGGGCCGGTCCAGGTCGCCATAGGTAAGGATATCGAGATCAAGGGTGCGGGGGCTAAAACGACGGGCGTTGACCTTGCGGCCGTGCTCCACCTCAATCGCCTTCAGGCAACGGCTAAGGTCGGCTACCGTCATACCGGTACGTAGGCCAACCACCAGGTTGAGGAACGGCGAACCGTCAAAGCCCACCGCCTCACTCTCATAGACCGGCGACACCTGAAGCTCGCCGAATTCCCGGGTCAGGGCATCAAGCCCGGCACGGATATGGCGCTCGCGGTCGACGTTGCTGCCTACCCCGATAAAAACCTGCACCGTTGCGCTCATGACCAGTCACCACGCTGGATACGCACGCCCACCTGACGGGCCGCAGGCACTGCCCCCGGCTTCCAGAGCGTCAGACGAAGCGCCGGAATCGCGAAGGTTACCATCAGGTCTGCAGCCAGTTTTTCTGCCGCGGTCTCCAGCAGCGCTGGCTGGCAACGCTCGAAAAAGGCCTGCACGTATTCACTCACGGCGGCATAGTCCAGCGCCTGCCGAACATCATCGGACGCGGCGGCAGGGCGGTTGTCCCAGGCCATTTCCAGATCCACCCGTAATTGCTGGAGGATCTCCCGCTCCCAGTCATAGACGCCAATCACCGTTTCCACGGCCAGGCCTTCGATCAATACGCTGTCGGTCAAAGCTTGTGTCCCGTCTGGTTAATTCGGTGATCGAGAATTTGCTGATTGAACCGCTGCTGGCAACGGGATAAGGTCGTTGGTTTCGGACTTCAGGGCACCCGACCAATCATGGACGTAGCCAGCCAACCGCTTCTGCTGATCACCATCTGCGCCTTTGCCTACCTGCTGGGCTCGGTGTTGTTTGCCATCCCCATCTGCCAGTTGTCGGGGCTTCCTGATCCCCGTGCGCTGGGGTCCCGCAACCCGGGCGCCACCAACGTTTACCGCAGCGGCGGCCCGCTGCCCGCCGCCGTCACCCTGCTGCTGGACGCCCTGAAAGGCGCCCTGCCCGTCTGGCTGGCGCAACAGTCCGACTTTTCCGTATTTGCCCAGGCCATGGTCGCGCTGTGCGCGGTTACCGGCCACATGGTACCGGTCTGGTACCGGTTCCAGGGCGGCAAGGGCGTGGCCACGGCCCTGGGTTGTGGCCTGGTGCTGGCACCGCTGACCACCGCTCTGCTGTCGCTGGTCTGGCTGGTGGTGCTGTGGCGCTGGCGAATCTCCGCCCTGGCCTCGGTGATCGCACTCGGCTCCGGCCCGGTCATCAGCGTCCTGCTCGAACCGGAGACCCTGCCCATGTTTGGCCTGCTTGCGATTGTAATCGTCATACGCCATCGCAATAACCTGATACGTCTGGCCCAGGGCCGGGAAAGCCGGTTCTAGTCTCCCGTCCGGGCAAATCACGCTAAGCCAGACCGTCGATCCGTGGTTCCAGCAGCCCCGGCAGGGTATCCATCGGCCAGCGCGGCTTCGCCACAATCCTGTCGCCATCCCGCTGACCCGCAAGCAGGCGCTGACAACCGGCATAGGCGATCATCGCGCCATTATCCGTGCAGAACTCCGGCCGGGCATAGAATACAGACGCCTTTTTCTTTCCCGCCATGGCTTCCAGTGCTGCGCGCAGCCTGCGGTTGGCACTGACGCCGCCCGCCATCACCAGACGGTCACAGTCCGCCGCCTCCAGGGCCCGGCGGCATTTGATGACCAGGGTATCCACCACGGCGCTCTCGAATGCCAGCGCTATGTCGGCGCGGGTCTGGTCATTCCAGTTGCCGGCCTGCTTCTCGGCGGTCACGGTATTGAGGGTAAAGGTTTTCAGGCCGCTGAAGCTGAATTCCAGGCCGGGGCGATCCGTCATCGGGCGCGGGAAGCGATAGGCCCCTTCGTGGCCCTTTTCCGCCAGTGCCGCAACCCGCGGCCCACCGGGGTAATCCAGCTCCAGCATCTTGGCAGTCTTGTCGAAAGCCTCACCGGCGGCATCATCCACCGACTCACCCAGCAATTCGTACTGGCCGATGCCCTCCACCTTGACCAGTTGGGTGTGTCCACCGGAAACCAGCAACGCCACAAACGGGAAAGCCGGGGGATTGTCTTCCAGCATGGGCGCCAGCAGGTGGCCCTCCATGTGGTGAATACCCAGCACCGGCACATCCAGGGCCAGACCCAGGGCATGGGCCACAGAGCCACCCACCATCAGCGCCCCCACCAGGCCGGGGCCAGCGGTATAGGCAATGCCGGCAATGTCATGACGCTGGCAGCCGGCCTTGGCCAGCACCTCATCACACAGGGGCAACAGCTTGCGCACATGATCCCGGGATGCCAGCTCCGGGACGACGCCGCCGTAGTCGGCGTGCAGGTCGGTCTGACTGAACAGGGCGTCGGCCAGCAGGCCACGTTCGCTGTCGTAAAGTGCCACCCCGGTTTCATCGCAGGACGTTTCGATGCCCAGAATCAGCATGGGTCGGTACCTCAGGTTTGGTGTCCCGTCCGGGTAATTCGTACGAATTACCCGGACGGGACACCAGTGGAGAAAATTGGCGGCATTCTAGCAGAAACAGTAGCGATAGTTTCACCAGACAATTGACGATCAACACCCACAGGCGCTATCATTGCCGCCCTTAAATAGGACTGGCCGATTTTTGTCCAATATTTCAAACCGAATTCAAGGTAGGTGATCTTTAATGCCAGCTGTTAAAGTGAAAGAGAATGAACCGTTTGACGTAGCGCTGCGTCGTTTCAAGCGTTCCTGCGAAAAAGCGGGTGTGCTCTCGGAAGTTCGTCGTCGCGAACACTACGAGAAGCCCACTGCCGTTCGCAAACGCAAGGCTGCCGCTGCCGTCAAGCGTCATCTCAAGAAGCTTCAGCGGGAACAGCGCAAGTTCGAGCGCCTGTACTAAGAACGGTCGACGCCCTGCCCGGCAGGGTTTTGAACCCGTTCATGGCGCGACAGACCTGTCAGCCACATACTGACAGACATGCGTGATACCAATGCCGTCGGGGCACTGTTCCGGCGGCATTTTGCGCTTGTCTCAACCAGTGCAACCGGCGCGGTTACGGCCCTTCAGGAGTAGGCATGAGCGGACTGATCCCCCAGCACTTTATTGAAAACCTGCTGGACAGGACAGACCTTGCCGAACTTATTGGTTCCCGCATTACCCTCAAGAAAGCCGGCGCCAACTACAAAGCCTGCTGCCCCTTCCATGATGAGAAGACTCCCTCGTTCAACGTCCGGCCGGACAAGGGCTTCTATCACTGTTTCGGATGTGGTGCTCACGGCGATGCCATCAGCTTTGTGCGGGAGTTCGAGGGGCTGGACTTCACCGCCGCCGTAGAGGAGCTGGCTCGTCGGGCCGGTCTTGAAGTGCCCTATGACAAGGTGGCCAGCCAGCAAATCCGCCAGGCTAGGACGCTGACCGACGCACTGGATTTTGCCAACCAGTTCTATCGCAACCGCCTGGCCAGTCAGGAAGGTGAGCTGGCGCGGGACTACCTGAACAAAAGAGGCCTGGATCAGCAGGTTATCGAGCTGTACCAGATCGGCTTCGCCCCCGGCGCGGGTACGGCGCTTTACAGCGCCGCCAGCGAAGAGTTGCGCAAGCCGCTGATCGAAACCGGCACCGTATCGGATAAATATGGTCGCCCCCGGGATCTGTTCCGCAACCGGGTCATGTTTCCGATCCGCAACACCCGTGGTCGCACCGTCGCTTTCGGCGGCCGCACACTGGGGGACGACAAGGCAAAGTACATCAACTCGCCGGAGTCGGACGCGTTCCACAAGAGCCGGGAGATATACGGCCTGTTCGAGGCCCGCCAGGCGCTACGCCGCGTCGACAAGCTGCTGGTGGTTGAAGGTTACATGGACGTGATCGCCCTGGCCCAGTACGGCATTCATTATGCTGTTGCCGCCATGGGTACCGCTACCAATCAGGACAGTCTGAACGCACTGCTGAAGCAGACACGGCACCTGGTTTTCTGCTTCGACGGCGACACGGCCGGGTATCGGGCCGCGGACCGGGCCATGGAGAATGCACTGGAACTGCTGGCCGATGGTATTCACCTGCAGTTCCTGATGTTGCCAGACCAGGAGGACCCCGACACCCTGATCCGCAAGGAGGGGGCCGAGGCCTTTGAGCGTCGCATCAGCGAGGCCAAGCCCCTGTCCCGGTATCTGTTTGACCGCATGCAGGAAGGCCTCGACCTGGCCTTGCCGGAAAATCAGGGTGAGCTGCGCTCCCGGGTGGAGCCGATGCTCAACAAGATGCCGCAGGGCAGCCTGCGCAACGCCATGTGGCAGGAGATGATGCGGCTTTGCCGGCCGCCGAGGCGCTGGCAGAGCTACGGCAATGGCCGGGACAGCTACCGGTCAGGCGGCCAGAGCAATGTCGCCGCACCTCAGGAACGGGTGCAAGTGCGACTTAGCCGAACCCATATGCTATGCCTGGCCATGCTGGAAGCGCCGGAGATGGCAGAAGAACTGAAAGACCTGTGCCGCCAGGATCGTCAGCTGGACAGGGCCGCCGGCTTTGCCGACTGGCTCAGCCAGAATGGCATCAAAACCCGCCGCCAGGTTTACCAGCGGCTGGCCCGGTCGCCGGAGGAACAGCAGCGCTTTCGCTCACTGTTCGATGGCATCGAGCATTTACCGGCGCGACAGGAAGCTCTGGACAGCGCCCGCTCCCTGCTGGCTCCCGACCAGGAGGCGCGGCAGAAGCAACGCTTGCGCGCCCTGGCGGAAAAGGCCCGGGACCTGAACTTTGCCGACCTGAGCCCGGAAGAGCGTCAACAGCTCAAGGCCTCATTGGCGGGGAGTAAGGAAAAACACGGATAGAGACTGGGGAAAGTGCCAGTCAAATCAGACGTTTTCGAGAGAAAAGATTGCAAGCAAAGGATTTTTTCGAAGACGACTTGAAACCGGAACCACTGATCACCATCTAACCATTCGGTGGCAGTCGTTTCTCGCGACAGCTATAATGGTTGTTTAACTTTTTTCCTTTTTACCATCAAGTTCACAGGGTGTCTATGTCAGGCAATTCTCAGAAATCCCGTTTGAAAGACCTCATTGCCCGAGGAAAAGAGCAAGGTTACCTGACTTACGCCGAGGTCAACGACCATTTGCCTGAGGATATCGCGGATCCGGATCAGGTAGAAGACATTATTCGCATGATTAACGACATGGGTATCCAGGTCAGCGAGGAGACTCCTGACGCCGACACCCTGATCATGACCGAAGGCGACTCCACCGCTGATGAGGCCGCCGCAGCAGAAGCCGCCGCCGCCCTGGCCGCGGTGGAATCCGACGCTGGCCGCACCACCGACCCGGTGCGCATGTACATGCGTGAAATGGGCACGGTGGAGCTGCTGACCCGCGAGGGTGAGATCGTTATCGCCAAGCGCATCGAGGAGGGCATCCGCGATGTAATGGCGGCCATCGCCCATTTCCCGGGCACCGCCGGTACCGTGATCCAGGCATACAACCGCATCATCGAGAACGAAGGTCGCATCAGCGATATCGTGACCGGCTTCCTGGACCCGGACGACGCCGAACCGTTCATGGGCGAAGACACCACTGATACCACGGACACTGACACCTCCAGCGACGACGATGACGACGACTCCGAGGAGGAAAAAGAGAGCGGTCCGGATCCGGAAGAAACCCGCCTGCGCTTCGAACTGCTGCAGGAAAAACTTGCCGTAGCCGAAGAGTGCCTGGAAAAGTACGGCCGCGCGAACAAAAAGACCCAGCAGACCCTGAATGAGCTTGGCCAGGTCTTCGCGCCGTTCAAGCTGGCCAACAAGGCCTTTGAAGAGCTGGTTAAGGTGGTGCGGTCCACCAATGAGCTGGTCCGTGAGAACGAGCGCGCCATCATGCGTATCTGCGTCCGTGAATGCCGTATGGACCGGAAGGAGTTCATCAAGTCCTTCCCCGGCAACGAGACCAACCTGGACTGGGCGGAGAAAATCGCCCGCTCCCGCAAGCCTTATGCCTCTGCGATCAGCGAACGCCTGGACGAGATCGTCCGCCTGCAGAAGCGCATTGCCAATGTGCAGGCTGAAGTGGACCTGGACATCCCTGACATCAAGGAAATCAACCGTCGCGTCTCCATCGGCGAAGCCAAGGCCCGTCGTGCCAAGAAGGAAATGGTCGAGGCCAACCTGCGGCTGGTAATCTCCATTGCCAAGAAGTACACCAACCGGGGCCTGCAGTTCCTGGACCTGATTCAGGAAGGCAACATCGGCCTGATGAAGGCGGTGGACAAGTTCGAGTATCGCCGTGGCTACAAGTTCTCAACCTATGCCACCTGGTGGATTCGTCAGGCCATCACCCGCTCCATTGCGGACCAGGCCCGCACCATTCGTATTCCTGTGCACATGATCGAAACCATCAACAAGCTCAACCGCATCTCACGTCAGATGCTGCAGGAGATGGGCCGCGAGCCCACGCCGGAAGAGCTGGGCGAGCGCATGGAGATGCCGGAGGACAAGATCCGCAAGGTACTGAAGATCGCGAAAGAGCCGATCTCCATGGAAACCCCCATTGGCGACGACGAAGACAGCCATCTGGGCGACTTCATCGAGGACATCCAGGCCCTCTCCCCGGTGGATTCCGCCACCGCCGAAGGCCTGCGGGAAGCCACCCGCTCCGTCCTTGCGGGCCTCACCGCCCGGGAGTCCAAGGTACTGCGCATGCGCTTCGGCATCGAGATGAACACCGACCACACCCTGGAAGAAGTCGGCAAACAGTTCGACGTCACCCGGGAGCGTATCCGTCAGATCGAAGCCAAGGCCCTTCGCAAACTGCGTCACCCGTCACGGTCTGACCACCTGCGCGGCTTTATTGACGACCAGGGCAACGGTTAAACCGGCCAACACAGTAGCGGGCGCCATGCCTCAACGGTATAATGGCGCCCGCTTTGTTTCTACTACCATTTTTTGAAGAAAAGGGCCTATAGCTCAGTTGGTTAGAGCAGGGGACTCATAATCCCTTGGTCGCTGGTTCGAGTCCAGCTGGGCCCACCACTCCTTTCAAACACTTAGGCGCTATTCTCCTCTTTTTCTCCAATCATTAGAGGTGAGGTGACCACATAGTGTCCACAAAAAAATTCCGTAAGTTCTTCAATCAATTAACAATTGAAGATTATCTCCTCCTGGAACTCGTAGCGCATCACAACGATATGACGCCTTACGAGGTGTCCTCTCTTGTTTTGGCCTCTTGGCTTCACGGTATTGAACCTAAGTTGGATAAGGGGGCTGCCTCGTCGCCGTCGCTGTCGGTCGCAGATGCGTTAAAAACGTCCGGGGCGGGGTCTAGCAACCCCCGATGCGAGCGGAGCGACCACGGGGGTTGCTAGACCCTGTCACGGGCGTTTAGCTTCTGGAATAAGACCTACAGCGACGGCGACGAGGTAGCCCCCTACCCCCAAGTTAGATTCTTTGGGGGCTGCCTTTGAGCCTGAGCAGAGGGAGCATCGGGCAGAATTTGATCACCGTTATACCGCTGTGTTATATTAATGGTGCTGGTTATAACCCAGCATCATTAAAACCCAACACAGGTAAACAGTATGACAAGCGCAAACGGTGACAAACCGATCAGCTCGAAAAGCAATCGATCACAATCTGATCGATTATACCACACTCTCATCCCAACTCTTTTCCAAAGGACCTTAGAGACTTCCCCACCGCCTCCTGCCAACGATTCAAGCCCTCCAAGCGGCTTGCCAGCAACACACGAATACATCCAGCTTTCACTCTTTGATGAGGAACTAGGTCATGAAAACTCAAAAGGGTAAGAAGATAGTTGTGGTTAGAGAATATACCCGGGTGATTAAAGGAAAGGCGGTGAAGACACGCCCCCACCGCCGATCGACACCCAACTAGGAAAGTAGTTTCCAGGGAAGGCAAAGCCGCTGGTGGCAGCCAGCGGCTTTCACTTATGAAACCACACTTGGTTCTTTTCTTTCAAGATTTACCACTGGGTTTTTGGTTGTTGCCTCAACGAGGTGCTCGGGAGCAAAGTGTGCATATCTCATGGTCATTTGTAGCGACGAATGGTCTAGAATTTTTTGCAGAACCAGAATATTTCCACCATTCATCATGAAATGGCTGGCAAACGTGTGCCTGAAGACATGAGTTCTTTGCCCCTTGGGTAACGCTATTCCGCACTCCTTCAAAACCTCACTGATTACGCCATACGAATCTTTGAATAGCCTTCCCCTTCTTTTCCTAGCGTGCTGTCTAATCTCTTGATAAAGCTCTCGATCTATGGGTATATACCTTGGCTTACCGTTTTTCGTGCTATAGAACGCCACATGGTTTTGGGCTATGTGCTCTACTCGCAGTGTTTCAGCCTCTGACCATCGAGCACCGGTCGAAAGACATATTTTCGTCGTCAGATAGCAATCCTGATCCCGCAAGCCCTTTAGATAGTTCAGTAGCAGCTTAATGTCATCAGACTGTAGATAGGTAAGCTCAGTTGGCTCATCCTTTAGCTTTCTAATGTTCCGCAAAGGGTTGCCCTTGTCCCAGTCACCAGTCCGCTCAAGCTCATTGAATAAAGCCTTCAGGTAAGCCAGGTCGTGATTGACCGTGGAAGGCGATGCCCCAGCCTCCAGCCTCTTTTTCCTAAATTCAACGAACCACTTGTCCGTAATCTCTGAAGCCAAGGGGTCTGAGGCCAGATTGGATAGCTTGAGGAGCTTTTTGTATCGGCTCTTTCCGTCTTTGAGGTTGGCTCCATGATTCTTAAACCACGTTTCAATAAGCGCTGCCAGAGACCTTGAGTCCTTCTGTGGAGGCATCCATTCTGGCTGTTTGGTTACCTTGGCCCTAACGTAGGCTTCGTAGCGAACCGCTTCGGCCTTCGCCTTAAACTTCTTTCGATACCTTCGGCTTCCGCGACCGTTAGGACGAAAGTCCGCGAGCCATTCACCACTTTCCAATTTTCGGACGGTCACTGTTTCTTTCCCCCTTCCAAAGCAACGACGGCCGTGCGCTGGGCTAGCGGCGATGGCGAGGATCAATGAGCAAGCCCAGGGCGCGACCGTAAACGTCCCTGTAACACGTTTCATAGAAAACGATCGAGATCGTTTCTAAACCACATAAAACCATAGTGAGCCATTCATGGAAACCAACCCTTTGCAGAACAGTGACTTAGATGTTCATTGACTTAATATATACAAGGTATATACCCTGTATATATTATCGTACAGGTGAAACCAAATGGTATATACCTTTAGCAAGACCCAAAAACGCAAACTTAAGGGCTACTTCCAAACCCGAACCAAGGAAGGTATGCACGGATACGGCAGGGAATCCGTTGCTACCATGCCAATTGAGCGCGCCTTCTGTGAGTACTGGTTTGGCGTATTCAATGAATACTTTAGTGATCCCCGCTTCCGTGCCGAGTTTGGCCCGCCCGACAAAGTCCCCTGGTTCGCTGATGAGAT
>NZ_JBHSDI010000052.1:0-41377 GCF_042651045.1 Marinobacter lacisalsi | reverse complement strand
TCGTCAACAGGCCGGATATATGGCAGCAACCTGTCCCTCATCAACGTCTGAGGCCTTGCAAATGGGAGGAGACCATATATGTTCTTCCGTGGATTCCGTGGCAAAAAATCAATCACTTTCGGACACCGAAGCCTCATTGGCCGGCGCCCGCTCGTCCAGCAGCCGGCCTTTTTTGTGCATATAGAGCGACAGCAGAATGGCCGGTATGCCCATCATGCCGGCAACCAGGAAGAACTCGGCATAGCCGAAGTCCGCCACCACAATCCCGGAGAAGCCCCCCAGGAACTTGCCGGGCAGGGTCATCAGGGAACTGAACAACGCATACTGGGTGGCGGTGAAGGAAGCGCTTGTCATGCTGGATAACCAGGCAATCAGCGCCACATTGGCGATACCACCGCTGAGGTTGTCGGCACTGACCACCAGGGCCAGGCTGACGATATCCGGCGGCATCTGGGCCAGCCACACAAACAGCAGATTGGTGGCTGCGGTCATCACCGCCCCCAGCACCAGGATGCGACGCACCCCATAGCGCACGACCATGACACCGCCCATCATGGAGCCGGCAATGGTCATAAAGAAGCCGAAGATCTTTGTCACGTCGGCCACTTCCACTTTCGAAAAACCCATAAAGTCCAGGTAGAACGGATTGGCCATCACGCCCATGGCAATGTCGGAGATGCGGTAGACCGCCACCGTAAGCAGGATCAGCAGAGCCAGTTCCCGGTAGCGGCGGAAGAAGTCCATAAAGGGGCCCGCCACCGCTGCCGAGAACCACCCCGCCAACCTGGCCAGCCCAATGGGCAGGTGCGCCCGCTTTTCGGCCTCGGCCTGAACCTTGTGGGCAATGTCTGCCGCCGCGGCGAAATGATTGATCCGGGGCTCCCGCACAATCAGCACCGTCAGCATGCCCACCCCGACCAGCAGAGCCATCACCTGGTAAGACACGGTCCATGACCAGAACTGTGCGATATACAAGGCCCCGGCCCCGGCGACCAGCAGCGCCAGGCGGTAGCCAAAGATGTAAGTGGAAGCGAGTGCCGCCTGCAGCCGGTCATCGGCAATCTCGATACGATAGGCGTCGATGGCCACGTCCTGGGTAGCCGACGAGAAGGCAACCAGCAGCCCGAACAGGGCCATCATTTCCGGCGCGACCACCGGGTCCACCGTTGCCATCAGGAACAGGCCGGCGGCAATACCGGTCTGGGCGAGGAAAATCCAGCTTCGCCGCTTGCCCAGTAGCCGGTCGAGTACGGGCAGCCGTACCCGGTCCACCACAGGCGCCCAGAACACCTTGATGGAATAGGTGATGCCCAGCCAGCTGAAGAACCCGATAGTGGCCGTTTCCACCCCTACGTCCGCAAGGCGCGCATTAAGCGTGGAAAATACCAGCAGGAAAGGCAGACCCGCGGAGAAGCCCAGAAACAAAAGGGCAAAGACCTGCCAGCGAGTGAAGGTATAGACGGTTTCCTTCAGCCAACCTGAATCGAGTCGGGAATCGATGATGGTGCTCCTGATCAGTCGCGGAAATTGTTGAACTGCAGGGGCAACTCGAACTCGGACTCTTTCAGCATGGCGATCGCCGTCTGAAGATCGTCCCTCTTCTTGCCGGTTACCCGCACCTTGTCACCCTGGATGCTGGCCTGCACCTTCAACCTGGCATCCTTGATCATCTTGACGATCTTCTTGGCCTGATCAGTCTCGATACCCTGGCGCAGCTTCAGGTGTTTCTTCACCAGTTTGCCGGCCTTGCTCTCCCCGTCGTCGTCGATGGCGCGAGGGTCAATCTTGCGATTGGCAAAGGCCATCCTCAGGATGTCGAGCAGCTGCTCCACCTGGAACTCCTGCTCGGCACTGATGGTAATGGTCTGGTCATCCAGCTCTACATCCGCTTCCACATTCTTGAAATCCCAGCGATTGCCCAGATCCCGTTTGGCCTGGTCCACCGCGTTGGTCACTTCGTGCATGTCGATTTCGGATACGATATCAAAGGAAGGCATGGTCTCTGGTCTCCTGCTCAGAAAGACGGTACTGGCTTGAATGGCGGATAGCATAGCGGCAAACGCCGGCCACATCGACCCTGCAGGCGGCCATTACCCAGTCGTAAAGTCTACATAGATCGCCAGGAAACACGCGGTAACACTAGAACACAGAAGGTCAACAGACGGCAGACGGCCGGGGAATTATTCTGGTCACGTGGATCAGGGGAATGTCGCAGTATCTCCTGGCAGTATCCACCCCCGACGGTGAGGGAGCCGGGTAGTACTCTCACCGGATTTTCGGGACCCAGTTGTGTTGTTCAGGCAGTATCGATCTTTCCTTGTTTGTTGTTATCGGGCCGGCTTCATTGAAGTCGGCCTTTTTTTGTCTTGGGCCAACCAAAACACCGAGTCAGCTGCAGACATCCCCTCTCCCCCTGGGGGGATAGGGCCAGGGAGGGGGGGAAGCGGACGAACTCCTCAGATTGCCTGCTCCACCCTCACCCCAACCCCTCTCCCCTCAAGGGAGAGGGGCTTTAGCCGGTATCAGAGCTTACGGCCCTTGCCGGCGGCAATCCGCAACCGCAGGGCGTTCAGCTTGATAAAGCCTTCCGCGTCCTTCTGGTCGTAGGCACCTTCGTCTTCTTCAAAGGTGGCGATCTTCTCGTCGAACAGGGAATCGTCAGACTTGCGGCCCACTACATCCACGTTGCCCTTGTAGAGCTTCAGGCGAACGGTACCGTTGACGTATTCCTGGGTCTGGTCGATCAGCGCCTGCAGGGCTTCACGCTCCGGCGACCACCAGTAGCCGTTGTAGATCACCTCGGCATAGCGGGGCATGATGCTGTCCTTCAGGTGGGCCACTTCCCGGTCCAGGGTGATGGACTCAATGGCGCGGTGGGCCCGCAGCATGATGGTGCCACCCGGAGTTTCATAACAGCCCCGGGACTTCATACCCACATAGCGGTTCTCGACGATGTCCAGACGGCCAATGCCGTTGTCACCGGCCACCTTGTTCAGGGTTTCCAGGACCACGTGGGGCTTCATGTCCTGACCGTCGATGGCCACGATATCGCCCTTTTTGTAGGTCAGCTCCACATAGGTGGGGGTGTCCGGGGCAGCTTCCGGCGACACGCTCCAGCGCCACATGTCTTCCTCGGCTTCCGCCCAGGGGTCTTCCAGGTTGATGCCTTCGTAGGAGATGTGCAGCAGGTTGGCATCCATGGAGTACGGGCTCTTGCCCTTCTTCTTCTCCACCGGGATATTGCGCTCGTCGCAGTAGGCCAGCAGCTTCTCGCGGGAGTTCAGGTCCCACTCACGCCAGGGGGCAATCACCTTCACGCCGGGCTTCAGGGCATAGGCGCCCAGCTCGAAACGCACCTGGTCGTTGCCTTTGCCGGTGGCACCGTGGGAGATGGCATCGGCCCCGGTCTCGTTGGCAATCTCGATCAGGCGACGGGAAATCAGCGGGCGGGCAATGGAGGTACCCAGCAGGTACTCGCCCTCATAGATGGTATTGGCGCGGAACATGGGGAACACGTAGTCCCGCACGAACTCCTCCCGCAGGTCCTCGATGTAGATTTCCTTCACACCCAGGGCCTTGGCCTTCTCACGGGCCGGCTCCACTTCCTCGCCCTGGCCGATGTCGGCGGTAAAGGTCACCACTTCACAGTCGTAGGTGTCCTGCAGCCAGCGGACGATAACGGACGTATCCAGACCACCGGAATAGGCCAGCACCACCTTATTGATATCAGACATGCCCTTGCTCCTGCGAATCACGAAAACGAAAAAACGAGGCCCGGCCCCGCTTTATTGGTTCTGAAAAGAAGGCGCATATTGTACGGGAGTGGGGGTGGAATGGCTATTGACTCGCTGGCCTGCGTACATACAATGTCAATATGATCAGGTTTGAATGGAATCAAGCAAAAGCTGCATCAAACGCGCGAAAGCACGGAGTCAGCTTTGAAGAAGCGCAAACTGTCTTCTTTGACGAGTTTGCGGTTCAGTTCTTCGACGAAACCAACTCTCATGATGAAGACAGGTTTCTCATGCTAGGAACAAGCGCGTTAGGCAGGCCCCTGTTGGTTTGCCACTGTGAACGTAGCGCAGGTAATGTCATCAGGATCATTTCAGCAAGGAAGGCGACAGCAAGAGAACGCACTTACTATCATGGTGGCCTTTCATGAAAGCAGAATACGATCTTTCGAAAATGAAATCACGCCCCAACCCTTATGCTGCAAAGCTCAAGAAGCCTATAACCATGCGTCTGGGTGAAGATGTTCTGGACTATTTCAAGGAAATGGCTGAAGAAACGGGTGTGCCTTACCAGACGCTGATTAATCTCTACCTGAGGGACTGCATGACCCATGGCCGGAAGATTGATATCGGCTGGCATGAATAGGCGGAAAGGTCTCATTTGCCACGAAACCCACGAAAAGCTGACGCTTTAATTGCGTGTTCTTTCGTGGGTTTCGTGGCTATAAAAATCAGCCTACGGCCTGCGCCTGCTGGCTCTCCACTTCGCCGCGGATACCATCCCAGCCTTCCTTCACGGAACGCAGCAGGTTGGCCACTTCGTCCAATTTGGCAAGATCGTTCTTCGCACTGCCTTCCAGCAGGGTGCGCTCCATGTAGTCATAGAGAGCCTCCAGCCGCAGGGCCAGTTCGCCGCCCTTCTCGAAGTCCAGGAAGCTGCGCAGGCCGCCGATAATCTCGATAGCCTTGTTGATCAGCTGGGCCTTGGCACCAAAATCCTTTTGCTGGATCCTGGCCTTGGCCATGTTGATGCGCTCCAGGGCCCCGTTGTACAGCAGCTGGATCAGCTTGTGGGGGTCCGCATCGGTGATGCTGGTCTGGGTGTTTACGCGCTGATAGGCCTGCAAACCGTTCATAATCTACCTCTTTGTTACCGGCTTTCCGGTTGTGCCGTGTTGGCTGCCATACCCGTGATATGGCTGAGTCTGAATCTGTCCGGCAACCTTAACCGTTGCCGCTGTTCTGGTTCGGGGCGAGTGCCGCCAGCTGCTGGCTGACGTAGTCCCGGGTGCTGTTGAGCTGGGAGATCAGGGAGTCCGCTGCACTGAACTGGCTGACCAGGCGCTCCCGGTAAGACGTGATACGCTCCTCCAGCCGGACCTGGTTTTCCTGTATCTGCTCCAGCTCCCGGTTCAGGCTATCCGTCCGGGACTCGATGGCACCGCCGGCACCGACCATGCTGCTAACCATGTTCACGGTGCGCTCGGCCACGCCTTCCACAAACGTGATCGAGCCACGGCTACCGGTCTGGTCCCCAAGTACTCGCACCTGCAGGCCGGACGCATCGCCATTGCCGCTGCCCAGATACAGAACCTGCCCGTCGCCTTCGGCCACCTGACCATCAATTGTGCCGGCAATGTCCAGCCCAGCTGTGCTGTTTGTGGTATCCAGCCCAAAGGTCGCGGCGTCCTCGGCGGACGTCAGAGTGACACTGGACTCGCTGCCATACGTTGACGACGTAAATGTCAGATTTCCGGCACCATCGAGCCCCGCCTGAACCGTTACACCCGCTGCGCTCAGGGCATTGTTAGCGTCCAACTGCGCCTGGATATCATCCAGTAAGGCCTGCTGCCCGAGGCCGGTGCCCTGGGTCAGGGTCAGGTCTACACCGATATCGCCGTTGACGGTAAGACTTAACTGATCGTTGGTGTCGGTGATATCAAAGGTGGTACCAAGCGCTGAGCCAGCAGCCAGCTGCCCCTGTGTAGCTGCCTGGGTAACATTGATCGCATAGTCGCCGGGCTGCGTGGCAGAGCCACTGCGCACAAACTCCACCTGGCTATCAGTCGCCCGGCCCTGCTCGGCAAATAACGCCGTGACGTCATCCGGATTGGCTTTAAGCTGCTCTTCAAACTTCGTCCGATCAAATTCAAGCCCACCTGTCTCCCAGTCGGTGGTAATGCCCACATCGGCCAGGCTACGAACACTAGCGTTCTCCATGCCCGGAACCACCCGGGTCAGAATGCTCCGCAACTGGCTCTGTATATTGCGGACCGTGGAATCGCCGGTCAGGAGACTGCCTGTGCCCGCTTCGGCATTGAATCCGGCGAGACTGTCGATGGTGGACTGCAGGGCGTTGAACTTGTCCACAAAGCCCTGAACCCGATCCGCTACCGCGCCCAGGTCCTGTTCCACCTTGATGGTCGAGGTGCCTTCAGCCTTGATATCAAAGGTCAGACCGTCGATCACATTCTCGAAGGTGTTGGTAGAGCGGGTGACTTGCACACCGTTAATGCTCATTTTCGCATCGCTGGCGGCAATGGTTTCTTCCAGGCCAGCACCTGCATCCATACCGGTATTGAAGGCGAAACGGGAAAGCCCCTGGTCGTCAGTATTGGTGCCGCCGTTGTCACCGGTCACCGACATGCTCACCGCATTGACGGTACCGGTTTCATCGGCAGAAAGAACCAGTTGGTAACCACTACCCGTATCGATTACGCCAGCAGACACACCCGCGTCGGATTCATTGATCGCATTGGCCAGCCCCTGCAGGGTGTCGTTGCTGCTGTCGATCGTGATGCTGGTCTTCTTGTCGCCAACCGATAGCTCCAATGTACCCTGCCCCACACTGGTGGCATCCCGATCCGCAAAGACAGTGCGTGAAGCCAGTGCCTGGGCTGAGGCCAGACTGGTGACTTCAACGCTGTAAGTGCCCCGGCTGGCCTTGGTGGCATCAACAGACACACCAATGTCTTCATTGGAAGAGGAGGCGGAGAAGGCCTTAAGGTTATCCGGCGCACTCAGTTGCCGCATTGGCAGGCGCAGCTCAGTCACCGCGCTACGGAGCTTGCCGTAGGCAGACAGCATGGCCTCGGCCTGCTGGGTTTTCTGGGTCAGCCGGGTTTCGGTGGGCTTGCGCTCCGCCGCCACCAGCTGATCCACCAGATCCGAATTCAGGACCCCGGAACCAATACCTAACGATGATATACCTGCCATAACTCTGCCTCCTCAAGGGGGCTCAATTCGCTACTGTTCAGTTTATCGGCAGCGGGCGGCAAAACTTTGCCCCTTTTCGCTAAATCCCCATGCCGTTTTGTAACAGCCTGTAACAAACCTTTTAGCCACGGACACTCACAGACCCACACGGACAATAAATAACCGTCTTCATCCGTGAAAGTCCGTGAGCGTCCGTGGCCAAATGTTCTTTTCTTTCGCGTATTCCGTCGCTAAGCAATCGTTCCACGACAATTATCCAGAACGCAGAACACCGCCGGACCCTTGGGGGTGCGGCGGTGCTGAAATACCGTTGTCTCAATCAGGCCAAAAGCGGCAAGCTTTTACACCTTGATGTTCAACAACGTCAGCGGTTCGTCCTGCTGCAAGTTTTCTGCCAACCTCATGGCAACCTCATCCGGAATCTGGCGGATAACCTCTTTGGTCTGCTGGTCTACCACCTTCACAATGGTCTGACCGGCTTCATTATCCACTTCGAATTGCAGGTCCCGCTGAACGTTCTGTACGAAATCGTTCAGCTGGGTGACGGCTTCCCCCAGATCCTCGCGCTGATCTTCGTTGCGGGCCTTCAGCTTTTCAGCTTTAGAAGGCTCGCTGGACTGCTCAGCGGAGCGGGTTTGTGCCGTACTGCCTTCGGATGACGATGCCAGGTCGGAGGCATTCCTGCCTTCGGCCTGAGATGACGACAGTGCCTTCACCGGCGCCTGGTCGCTGGAACGCACCAGCTTCAGGTTCGGGTTGTTCAGGTTAACGTCATTCATAGCTTTACCTCGCTATCCTCAAACGGCGTAAAACCGGAGCCCGAAGGCTCCGGTTGTTACCGTCAGTCCCTTACTGCAGGAGGGACAGAACCTGCTGCGGGCGGGCGTTAGCCTGGGCCAGTACCGAGATACCGGCCTGCTGCAGTACCTGGGACTTGGAGAGCTTCGCGGTTTCTGCGGCGAAGTCGGCGTCCACAATTCGGCTGTTTGCAGCGCTGAGGTTCTCTGACGTTGTAGCCAAGTTGCTAATGGTAGACTCGAATCGAGTTTGAACTGCACCAAGCTCGGCCCTGAAACTACTTACCGCCGCAAGCGCTCCATCAATGGTGGTGATCGCGTCGCTAGCCCCCTGCTGGTCACCGATATTGACAGAAGCAAGTGAATCAAGCTGCGCATCAACGCCACTGGTGAAGGTTGTGCCAGTGTCACTGGTCACAGAAAAATCTTCTTGAGCGTCGAAGCTGACCTGGCCACCAACGATGATACTATCGGTGGCGGTGCCCTCCGTCAGCGTGGTGGAGTTGACGTCCACAGCTCCGCCTGTGCCAAGAGCAAAGTTATCGACAGAAATATCCTCACCTTCTTCGCTCACGAGGGTAATGGAGTCCTTCGAGGTCGAAAGTTCGGCTTTGATCCCTGTTGCGGCGGTTTGAGCATTTATAGCATCTGCCAAACCTCCCAAGTCCCCGGCGTCAGCGACGTTTGCAGTAATTGAAGCCGCACTGCTGTTTTTTCCATATAGGTCGAAAGTCACCTGCCCCGTTGTCGACAGATTATCAAGAGTAGTTTCGGTTCTGGCGCTCGCACTAACACCCGTGTTCTTCGTTTCAGCATTAACCGCAGCTGCGATTTCCTTAGCTGACTCCCCTCCAGTCAAAGTAGCTGTCGCAGCTCCGAGCTCTCCGGAGACTGTGAGAGTTTGGCCAGCAACACCATTATCAACAAGGGTGGCGACATCCGCACCAGAAGTTGTTGGCGTACCGATATTTTGGTTAGATTGACCAGCATAGCTACCCAAACTGCTTGAAGCAGCACTACCGATGGAAACCCCGATAGTCTGCCCTGCGTTAGCACCAACCTGAAACAATTTATTCTGGAAATCGCCGTTAAGAATTTTTGTTCCGTTGAACTCAGTAGTAGAGGCAATACGGTCGATCTCAGCCGTCAATTGCTCCACTTCTTCCTGCAGCGCTGCGCGGTCACTGGTTGAGTTCGTGTCGTTGGCAGACTGAACCGACAGCTCACGGATCCGCTGCAGAGAGCTGGTAACTTCGCCAAGCGCGCCCTCTGCGGTCTGGGCCAGGGAGATACCATCGTTGGCATTCCGCTGAGCGACATCCAAGCCAGAAATTTGCGCCTGGAAACGAGTCGAGATCGCCAAACCAGCGGCATCGTCTTTTGCGGAGTTGATCCGCAGACCGGAAGACAGACGCTCAAGTGCCTGGCTATTCATGTCCTGAGACTTGTTGAGGTTGTTTTGAGCAGACAATGAAGCGACGTTAGTGTTAATACCGAGAGCCATTATGCTTCTCCTTCGACTTATGTCGTTATTTCATGGAAAAGGTCTGGCGCCCGTTCTCGTTTGGTTGGGAGCGCCGCCCTGTTGCAATGCTTAACGGCGCCTGCCCTGGTTCCTTTAGAAAAAATTTAAGGGGTTTTGTAAAGGAATGTTACACACCTCGCTCTGGCGCAGGATTATCACTGTCATTGAAGATAGAGCGCTCCTTCAGTGAACTGGGACTGTCACCCGGCGATCTGATAAGGAGCGCCTGAAAGCGAGAACCCTGAGTCTTGGCTGTTTATGATCCTGAGACAGAAGCACAACCTCAACTGGCCTTTAAGCGTCGCTTCAGGCGGCAAAGTTGCAAAGCGGGACAGGGACAGACCAGCCAGAGAAATCTGAGGTGTACATACTCTTCCGCTCTGGATCCACCCTTTCCCTTTCGTTAAACTAAGTCAAATAGACTAAACCAAGGAGTTTGGACGTGGAATCCGTGAACATGCATGAGGCCAAGACACGCTTATCACAGCTGGTCGCTCAGGCCGCCAAAGGCGAAGGGTTCATTATCGCCAAAGCTGGAAAACCGGTTGTCCGTGTCACTGCCATTGATAGCCCCGAGAAAGGCCAACAGAAGCGAATTGGCTTCATGGCCGGTGAGTTTACAGTCCCGGACGATTTCGACCGGATGGGCCAGGAAGAGATCGCTGAGATGTTTGGGGGTTGAGGTGAATCTGCTTCTTGATACCCACATCCTCCTATGGGCTGCAGCAGAGCCCCACATGCTATCGCCCCCGGCGGCAACTCTGATTAACAACGATGACAATAGATTGTATTTCAGCGCCGCCAGCGTTTGGGAGGTGGTCATCAAGAATGGACTCGGCCGACCGGATTTCCAGGTTGATCCGCATCTGTTAAGACGCGGACTTGTCGACAATGGGTATCTGGAGCTGCCCATCTCATCCCGGCACACCCTTGCTGTGAGTCACCTGCCTGATATCCATAAAGACCCATTCGACCGGATTCTAATTGCCCAGGCCGAGACGGAGGGCTTTTTACTACTCACAGCAGATGAACTGGTGGCTCGCTATCCAGGTCCTGTCCGTCGAATTTAGGGCTATTTTGTCGTGCCCAGCTGACTGAAAAAGCGGCAATCCGTTTCCCTTTGCCGCGCCAAATTTCCGGCAATCACTGCTGACTCCCCTACTACGCTGACCGTAAAAAATTAGAAAAAACAGATTACTAAAGACATATACACAAAACTGGCACACCCTTCGCTTAAGGCTCTGCAACACAGCAATTCAACGAATTTGCGCCGGCAGAGGTTTCCGCTTTCGGAATCACAGCCCGGCATCTCTGAGCAGGGAGAAGGGTTATGCCTCAGGTCATTAACACCAACATTGCGTCGCTGAATGCGCAGCGCAACTTGAATGCTTCACAGGGCGATGCAAACCAGGCACTGGAGCGTTTATCATCCGGTCTGCGGATCAACTCTGCCAAAGACGATGCGGCAGGCCTCGCAATTTCTACTCGCTTCGAATCACAGATCACTGGCCTAAATATGGCCCAGCGGAATGCCAACGATGGCATCTCGCTGGCCCAAACGGCGGAAGGTGCGCTGGACGAAGTCACCAGCAACCTGCAGCGTATCCGCGAGCTGGCGGTTCAATCCGCTAACGCCACGAACAGCACCTCTGACCGCCAGGCTTTGAACCAGGAGGTCCAACAACGGATTGCGGAGATTAACCGTGTCGCAGCGCAGACCAGCTTCAATGGCTTAAAAGTATTAGATGGAACCTTCGGAGAACAGACATTCCAGGTTGGCGCGAATTCTGGTGAAACAATAGGTGTCAGCGGACTGGACTCACGAGGCAGCCAGATTGGCTCCATCATCTCAGCGACAGAAGGCTTGTCCGACACAATCGTTACTGAGGGGGCCCCTGCTCAAACCGTTATAGATGTATCCGATACCGGCTTCAGCTTTGATGGAACCGATTCAATCGACGGTACCATAGAAATCAACGGGGTTTCGCTGACAATCAGCGACACGTCAAACGATGTTACCGAATTGGCGACTGCAATCGATGATGCAATCGATACCTTTGTTGCGGACACCAACAATGATCCGGAGGATATTGCCACGCTCAGCACGGTTTCGGTCTCCGGTAATGCCGCAAACGGTACGTTGACCTTTGAAAACGACTCGCCGGAGGACCTCAGAGCGGTATTCAACCTTGCCACAGCTCCGGCCAATGCGACTTTGGCATCCGCAGCAATTAACGATGGGGCCTCAACTTCAATTGATGTATCGGCTCTGGACTTTACTAGGGGCGGTGTGATCGACATCGGCGGTACCGATACCGTGATTCGCCCGGATTCCGACTTTGACTCGATTGCCAGCCAACTTGAAGATGCGCTCCAGGATGCAGGCAACAATCTTACAGTTTCAAACTCGGCCGGAGTACTGACGATTGCTAACGACTCTGGCGGGCCAATCACTCCTGCTGCCATAACTATCACCGACGCACCCCAAGGTGAACTCAGTGGCACCTTCACGCTTGTAGCCCGTGATGATGTCAATCTTACGGAGTATCTTAAAGATAGCCCAACTGACTTCGAGATTGAGATCAACAATGAGACCTTTACCGTAGAAGGTGCGACCTCACTCAACGATATGATCTCGCAAATTAACGCGAAGACCGTTGAGACCGGAGTCAAGGCCAACCTGAACTCCGAGAATGACGAGATCATTTTCTCTTCTCAGTTTGGAGAGGCATTTCAGATCAACTTGAGCACTCCGGACCTGCTTGATGCCGCCAGCAGTCCAATTGTTGACACGCAGATTAACGCGACTGTTGACCAGAATACTGTCACGGTAAACGATTTGAACATCGCCACACGCGACGGAGCGGAAGAGGCTTTGGTTGCCATCGACTACGCCTTCGACAAAATCAACGGTTTCAGGGCAGAGCTAGGCGCGGTACAGAACCGCTTCGAGTCCACCATTGCCAACCTGGCCACCACTTCAGAGAACCTCTCAGCTTCCAACAGCCGAATTCGCGACGCGGACTTCGCGGCGGAGACGGCGGAGCTGGCCCGAACACAGGTATTGCAGTCTGCGGGCCTGTCGGTACTGGCCCAGGCCAACGCCCGGCCGCAGCAGGTGTTGCAGTTGCTACAGGGTTAAACCTGAAGCACTACAGAAAACGGTCGGCTTTGCCGGCCGTTTTTCTTTCAATGCCCATCAATAAGTAAGAGTTCGCTCTGGAAGCCTTTAATCCAGCACTTCTATGGAAATGGCGACCTTGTCAGCAAATCGACGGAATCCTTTGTCAAAGGTGACAAACGCACTGCACCCGCACCTTTCAGCATGCACCAGGTGAATCAGGTCGTTAATGCTTTTCCCGGCATCAAGCTCGTCTGCCAGGTCGGTCGCTTTTTCAACATCAGATCGAGAAATACCCGGTGAAGAGAAGCGGCTGAAAAACCGAACGCTGTCCCTGTAGTCGCCGAGCACATTCAGCTTCGACAGGACGAACACCATCTCAGACAGTACGAGAGGAGATATGATCAGCGTATTGCTCCGCAATGCTCCCTTTATAAGCCGTTCCGATGTGGCCTGTTTTTGAGAATCCTGATTAATGGCGGCGTAAACGAGGACGTTGGTATCAAAAAACGTCGTCATTGATGTCGTCCTCCATGGACTCTATTGCCACATCCTGTGGTACTTCACGTTTTTGACTACGACGGGACTGCAACTGCTCGAACAGAGCAACATCTTCCCTCAATTGGTGAGTGTCTTCCTGCTCGTCGTCTACCTGGATAATGACCCGCGCATGCTTGTTGACCAGCTTGTCATAATCCTTCAGTTCCAGAAAACGGCTGGTAATCTCGGTTTCAAACTCGACGGTCACCATGAGACCTCCTGATTTGCCTGCAACTGTGTTGCCGTGAAACCAGTGTACCCCGGCTCGCTGAAACACTCAACGCTGTGCCAGGGCCTATACGCAGTGATCAGCAAAACTGGCACACCCTTCGCTACACCTCCCCCAACACGGCAATAAACGCCATAAAACTGCAGATCCTTGCCGCCCCTTGCCGCGGCCCGGTTGATGAGGTGTTCCATGCAAGCACAACACAATATAAAGGTTTCCGAGTCCCGGAGCGCCGAGGCGGCCCGGCTGGTGCTGGAGGCCAACCAGGCCTATGGCGAGTCCAATCATCCCCAGCGCCGCTACGTGGAGCGTATCCGTGCACGGCAGGGTTGCCGTCAGCTGCTTAAGCAGGCACTGGCAATCCAGCCGGACCATGCCGCCGGCCTCGGCTTGCTGGGCCGGGTGGAGATGGACGATGGCCAGCTGGAGCGGGCGGCCTCCCTGTTCGAGGAAAGCCTGAAGGCCCAGCCGGATCAGCCGCAGCAGTACTGCAACCTGGGCTACTGGGCCCTGAAGGCCGAGCGCCCGGCCCGGGCCGAGAGCTACTTTCAGCAGGCCCTGGAGCTGGACCGGCAATCCGCCGCCGCTTTCTGCGGCGTGGCCCATGCCAAGCGTGAGCAGGGTCAGTTCGATGTGGCCTACCTGCATTACCGCAAGCTGATCCAGCTGGGGCTGGACTGGCCCTCTGCCTATAGCGGCATGCTCAAGTGCGCCGCGCAGATCGAAGTTCATCAGGCGGATACGGAACTGGCGATAGATGCCATCAGCCTGCTGCGCCGCAATGAGCTACCCCATCAGGAGATCGGCCGCTTCTGCGCTGCCATCCTGCGGCAGCAGTACGATCTGGATAACCCGAACGCGGAAGTATTCCTTGATGCCGCAGCGGAGGATGAACTGCTGATCCTGGCCCTGGACCGTACGCTGATGCCCGACCCGGCCATAGAGGAACTGGTCACTCTGCTGCGCCGGGCGATCATCGCCGAGGTTGCCCAGACGGTAACTCTCCGTGACGAGCTGCAGCCCCTCACCCTGGCCATCGCCCGCTACGTGGATCGTACCGGCTACGCTCTGGCGGCAGAGGCCGACGAAGAACATCTGATCGACACGATCAACAACAGCATTGCCGCCCAGTTCGCCATGAACGATCCGCTGGAGTCGCTGGTGGGCAGCGTGATGATCAGTGCCATGTATGGCGCCTTGTTCCACCAGAGCTTTGCGACCCAACTGGGGCAGTGGTCGCTGACCGAGTGGCCCGCCGGCACGCAGGGCGTAATGGCGGCCAGCTACTACGACCGCGCCATGGACGAGTCCATCAAGCAGAACTTCGAGGAGAAGGCCGACGAACTGACCCTGGCCCGGCCCGACGTGCCCCAGGCCTGGCCCAGCTGGAATCATCTGGCGTATCACGCTGAAACCAGTCTGAAATCCATCATGGCCCAGGAGCTGGGCATGGACACCAGTGCCCTGCCCGGCACCCTGCGGATGATGATCTGCGGCGCCCAGTCCGGCCAGCGGGCACTGGAGCTGGCCTACTACCTGGACGATGTGGAAATCATTGCGGTGGATGAGTCCCTGGCCAATGTGGCCACAGCCACCCGCCGCTCTGAAGAGCTGGGCCTGAACAATATCGTATTCTGGCCCTGGTCCGTGGCCCGTCGCTTTGTGGCGGATGGGCACCGGGTGCACTGGGTGGAAGTGGGCCGCCTGCCCTCACAGGCCATGGGCGACCTGTCCCTGGCAGCGCTGGTCAGCGAAGCTTCAGCCCAGGGTGCTGTGGTACACATGCATACGGCCGTCGCGGAACAGACCAAAGGCGACTTGCAGATCCGCCAGCTTATCCATGACCACAACCTGACGCCGACCCGTGAGTCCCTGCGCCGGCTTCGCCGCATGGCACTGAATAACCGGCAGGATGCCCAGTGGCAGGAGCTGCTACAGGAGGAGGACTTCTATGGATTGGGCGGCTGCCGCGACCGCTGGTTCCGTCCCCAGGACGTCAATCAGCTCAAGGATCTGATGGGCCTGGTCAGTAATGAGGTGGAATGGAAGCTACTGAAAGCCCGGGACCATGATGGCCACAGCCTGGCGCTGGGCCCCGTAGCCCGCCAGGTACGTGCCGAAGCCCTGGGCAGCCAGGTGCAGAGCCTGGTGGGGCAACCGCTGTCTGTTTACTTTGTTCGCCGTCGGTAACGGATTTTTTTCGCCACGGAATCCACAGAAGAACACGGAAAAAGAAGAAAAAATGAAATGATTTTTGGCCACAGACACTCACGGACCCTCACTGACGAAAACAGAGAATTGTTATTGTCCGTGTGGGTCCGTGAGTGTCCGTGGCAATAATTAGTATTTCTTTCGGTGTTCTTCCGTGGCTAAAAAATCTTTCGATCCCTGTGCTGGGACCCGACCAACAACTCCGCCACTAAAAATACGGCATGATCGACTCCCCATAAAGATGCAGGTCTTCCAGGATCTGCATCTTCTCAGGGGTTATCGCAGGATCCTGTGCCATGCGCTGCAACTCGGCGCCAAACGCCTCCATGGACAACCACCCCTTGCCGGGCTGCATCAGCCGCTTCTGGCGGAAGGCTTCCCAGCGTTCCCGCTCCTCGTCAATCAGGGTGTCCGGGTAGTTACGGGCACGGTAGCGGAACAGCATTTCCTCCAGCCGTGGGTCGTCAAACCTTTCATTCACGTCCGCCAGCCGCTCCGGGGGCTGGCTGATGATCCAGTTGAGTCGTTGCCGGTCGGTATCACCAATGAAGCCTCCGGCGTACAACTGCTCGTCGGGATCCGTCAGATCACCTTCCGGCTTCTGGCCAAAAACCTCCGCAATCTTTGCAGACAGGCCTTCGGCGGCGCGAAGGGTGGCCAGATTCTGCCGCAGTGTGCCGCCATCCAGCGCCAGCTCCTGCAGGCGTTCCGGACTCAGGGTCTTCAGCATGGTGCCGGGGGCCAGTACCGGGCACTTGTTGACCTGTATTCCCTTGAGAGGAAAGCGTGTCACCCCCTCCCCGAGCTCTGCCTGTGAGGTAAACACCCGTTCGCGGATCTGCTCCACCGAGGCATTGATCAGCTCCGTGGGGTCTTCCCGCAGGTCGTAGACGATGACCTGGTTCTTGTTGGTGGGATGCTCCGCCACCGCTGAAACCATTGCACAGCAGCCCCGGCTGGCCGGGTATTTTGATGACACATGGAAGACCGGCTTCATGCTCGCGGTATCCAGCATGGCCCGGGCGGATCGCTTATCCTTGTTGTTGAGCACGAACTCGAACAGCTTCGGCTGTTTTTCCCGTATCAGCTTTGCCAGTGCGATGGTGGCCTGAACGTCGGACATGGCGTCGTGCGCGGCCTCATGGGTAATGCCATTGGCGGCGGTCAGTTCCTCCAGGCGGAAGCTGGGGCTGCCATCCTCCTTGCGGGGCCACACGATGCCTTCCGGGCGCAGGGCGTAGGTCAGGCGCACCATGTCGATGATATCCCAGCGGGAGTTGCCGTTCTGCCATTCCCGGGCATAGGGGTCCCGCAGGTTGCGGTAGAGGGTATGGCGGGTGACCTCGTCGTCGAACCGCAGGCTGTTGTAGCCCACCGCACAGGTGCCAGGCTGGCTGAAAGCCTCGTTGATGCGGGCAATGAATTCCGCCTCCGGCAGACCGTTTTCCAGGGCCGTCTGCGGAGTGATACCGGTGATCAGACAGGCCTCCGGGTTGGGCAGATAATCGTCCGACGGCTTGCAATAAATGACCAGAGGGTCTTCGATAATATTCAGGTCGGTGTCCGTACGAACACCGGCAAACTGGGAAGGTCGGTCGTGCACGGGGTCCGCGCCGAAGGTTTCATAGTCATGCCAGTAGAAAGAGCGAATCACGCCTGGAGCTCCCGGATTGTCCAATCGAAGGGCGAAGTGTAACAGTTTCCCGGAAAGGAGCTGTAACCAGGCAGACTCCTGCATAATGGGGAGTTTTTTCTGTCGATGTTTTGCAGGCTTTGACGGTTGCCCGGTTTTTGCCCAACCAATTGCCTGTATCATGGGCATATTCCCTGCCGAGCGTGGTTCAGGGCCATATTTCAGTGTTTTTGACGAGCGTACCTCTCATGCAAACCCGTATCCTCATCTGTGATGATTCGGCCATGGCTCGCAAGCAGATGGCCCGTGCCCTGCCCCAGGACTGGAACACCGAATTGCTGTATGCCGGTGACGGCAGCGAGGCCCTGGACCTGATCCGGGAGGGGCAGGTGGACCTGTTGCTGCTGGACCTGAACATGCCGGGCATGGACGGCTACGAGGTTCTGGACGTTATCCGCAAGGAAGATCTGCCGGTGATGACTCTGGTGGTGTCCGGCGATATCCAGCCGGAAGCCCGCAACCGGGTGATAGCCCAGGGCGCCATCGACTTCCTCAAGAAGCCTGTTAACCCCTCTCAGTTGGCCGAACTACTGAGGCAGTTCGGACTCTACCAGCCAGACCTCTCCGCTCCCCAACCCGACAATGAGGGGGCCCGTGATATCGGGCCGTTCAGTGTGGGCCTGGCCGACTTCCTCCAGGAGATTTCCAACGTCGCCATGGGCCAGGCAGCGGATTTGCTGGCCCGCCTGCTGAATACCTTTGTGCAGTTGCCGGTGCCGAAGATCACCACTGTCTACCGCAGCGAGCTGAGCATGGTGCTCACTGCATCAGCACAACAGCAGGACACCTATTCCGCCGTCTGCCAGGGGTTCACCGGCGCGGGTCTGGCCGGCGAGGCCCTGCTGCTGTTCTCCGACTCCAGCGTGAAAGATATGGCCCAGATGCTCGGCTATGACAATGCAGACACAGAGGTGGTCGAGATCGAGGTGCTGATGGATATGTGCAGCATCCTGTTCGGGGCCTTCCTGCGGGGTGTCGGCGAGCAGATGGACATACAGCTGGGGCTTGGTCAGCCCATGGTACTGGGGCGCCACCGTCGCGTGGATCACCTGGTGGAGCACCACAGCCTGCGCCAGGAGAAACTGATGTGTGTGGAGATCCCCTACCGCCTGGAGGGCTACGACATCCGCTGTGACCTGCTGGTTTTCCTCACCGAGGAATCCATTAACCAGCTTGAAACCAACCTGCCCTTCCTGACCGAGTGACTGTGGAGATGATTGTGGAGAGCACCCATGGCTGACGAAACCGAGGCTACCGGCTACCACGCCCTGGTCACGCTACTGGAATCCATCGAGGTGGGCCTGGTGGTGATCGATCTGGACTACCGCGTCAAACTCTGGAACGGTTTCATGGAGAACCACAGCGGCGTAACGTCCAACCGGATCAAGGGCCAGAACCTGTTCGAGCTGTTCCCTGAGCTGCCCCGGTCCTGGCTGGAACGGAAACTACAGTCTGTGGTAACCCTGAATACCCGCACCTTCACCTCCTGGGAGCAACGCCCCTACCTGTTTCGCTTCCGCAATACCCGACCGATTACCGGCACTGAAGAATTCATGTTCCAGAACCTGACCATCAGCCCACTCACCGGTCCGGACGGCCAGGTGACCCAGGTGTGCCTGATGGTCTACGACGTGACGGACATTGCCAGCGGCAAGCGCGCCCTGGAACATGCCAATGAGCAACTGGAGCGGCTCAGCTCCACCGACCGCCTCACCGGCCTGCTGAACCGGGGTACCTGGGAAAACCTTCTGGATGCCGAGTTCGAACGCTATCGCCGCTACGGCCACAACACCGTGCTGGTCATGTTTGATATCGACCATTTCAAGGCAGTCAACGACACCCATGGCCACCTGGTTGGCGACGAGGTCATCCGGGAGGTAGCCAGGGTTACCCGCGAATCCCTGCGCCAGGCGGACCGCCCCGGGCGATACGGCGGCGAGGAGTTCAGCATCATCCTGCCGGAAACGGAAATTGACGGTGCCCTGATCATCTGCGAGCGTATCCGCGAGACCATCGCGGAGCAGCGAATACCGGCCGGCGATGGCACCATCCAGTGCACCGTCAGCATTGGCCTGGTCCAGCTTTCTGACACCCCGGACAACTACATGCAGTGGCTGCAACAGGCTGACAACGCCCTCTATGAGGCCAAGCACGGCGGCCGAAACCGCTCCGTCATCGGTTAGTGCGCCAAACAACACACACTAACCTGCCACTTCCAGGATATGACGCCGGTAGTCAGCCACCAGCCGTGACAGTCGCCATGCATCAGGGGCCACGGGCGCTGGCCGCTGATGCAGCAGGGTTTGTAGGCCGTCCGCCGCAGCTGCGGCTTCTGCGGCAGCATCTTCCACCAGGCTGGCGTAGCACTGTGCCGCAGGCACATATTCCGGATACGCCAGACGGCGCGGAGCCAGGGGAAGACAACCCGACGCCATGGCCTCCAGCATTGCCAGCCCCTGGAAATCGTGGGTCGCCGTACTGATCACCACATCGGCCGTGGCCAGCAGCCGATCGTAGTCCTCCCGGCTGTCCTGAAAGCCCCAGCAGACGATCTGCTGCCCGAGCTCTTCCCGGATCTGCCCGAATGCTGGTGGCTGTCGACGGAATTGCTCCCCCACCACACTCAGCCGGAAAGACTGCTGCCGGCGCTTCAGCTCCCTTAACAGAGCCAACAGGCGCTCCGGCCCCTTGTCGTATTCCCAGCGGTGGTTCCACAAGAGGTGGGGGTGGGTCAGATCCAGTGGCTGAGATCGGGAAACGTATAGCCGGTCCTCAATGGGAACCGGAAGCACATGGGACTTCTCACGGATGCCATGGGTCATATCCGGAGGCAACCGATCCGGCATGCGGTCGATAAACCGATAGGCACCGTCCAGGAAGCTGTCCCGGTTCCAGGCACTGTTGAACAGCACCCTATCCGCCGCCAGTGCGCTGTACAGGTTCACCATGGCCGGCTCAGCGCTGGAATGCTGGCGACCGGAATCCGGGTAGGCGAACTGGTTTTCGTGCATGTACAGCAGGGCCGGGGTGCGGGCCAGGTTCGGATTCAGTCCTTTGAGCGTGGCCAGGTCCACCATGGACGTGGCCACGATCAGGTCCCAAGGCTCCTGCAACACGGGGTCGCCCAGCCAGCTCAGGGGATTGCCCCGGATGCGCCAGCGGAAGAATCGCGGTGGCAGGGCCAGCGTCTGCCACTGGAATTCCGGCAGGGCGGCCACCAGCTGCTCCCGCCAGCGACGGTGACTGCCAGCGTCATAGCCGGACAGTAGCAGGATGCGTTTTTGATCAGCCATAGGAGCGCCTGTCGTCTGGAACAGCGCCCCAGTGTATTCATGAAACCGGTAAATGTCGCGCCGTGGCAAGCTATGCGCAGGGACGTAACGGCTAGCGGTTTGCCAGCCACACCACCTGGTAGGGCTTCAGCGTCAGGCATCCGGACAGGTCTTCAACAGGGTCCCCGCTGATCAGGTCCCGCCAGTGGTCGGTGCCGATCAGGTTGATGTCCGCCAGGGATACCTGCTGCACCTCGTCGGTGATGTTATGGATGCAGAAAATCGACTGGTCCCGGCGCATGCTCTGCCGCCAGAACCCGAAAATTTTCAGGCCCAGGTGCAGGGTGAACTGGGTGGCATTGGGATGGAACGCCGGCTGGGCCCGGCGGATGTTGATCAGCCGGGTCAACTGGGTGAACACCTGGCAGTGATGGCTCAACGGGTTTTCCAGCTCCGTCTCCAGCTTGTCGATGTCCCACTGGCCACGGTTGATGGAGCGCAGGCGGCCGGTGTGTTCCATGCGGGCATAGTCATTACCGGTGCCCAGCAGGCTGTGGATGTAAAACGCCGGAATACCTTCCAGGGCCAGCATGATGGCATGGGCACAAAGGAAACGCGGCAACTGCCACTGATCCGGGCCATGCTCCTCGGTGCCCTTGAGCGCATCCCACAGGGAGATATTGATCTCATAGGGCTGGCTGTCGCCGTTGCCAAGCCGGCGATAGGACACCTTGCCGCCAAAGGTTTCCATACTCCGGATCAGCGCCTCTTTCTCCTCCTCACTCAGCAGACCATCCGTCGGCCGCAGGCCAACGCCATCATGGGAGGCTATAAAGTTCAGGTAGGTGGTGCCCATCTGGGCCGGCGGCATGCTCATCAGCCAGGTTTTCAGGTGCCGGCTGTTACCACTGACCAGGGTGTTGATCAGCAACGGCGGCAACGAGAAGTTATAGATGACATGGGCTTCGTTGGCGTTGCCAAAATAGGTCAGGTTCTCGCGATTGGGCACGTTGGTTTCGGTGATCAGGGTGGCCTCCGGTGTGTGGTGCTCCACCAGCAGGCGCATGATCTTGATCAGCTCGTGGGTCTGCTGCAGGTGGATGCAGGGGGTGCCCGGCTCCTTCCACAGGTAGGCCACCGCATCCAGCCGGAAGATGCGCACACCCTGCTCCAGGTAGAACCGGATAATCTGCACGAACTCCAACAGCACCTGGGGGTTGGCAAAATTCAGGTCTACCTGATCCTCACTGAAGGTGCACCAGACATGGCGTTCGCCGTCTTCGGTCTGTACCGGGACCAGCAGCCGGGACGTCCGGGGCCGCACCACTCCGCTCAGATCCAGACCCGGGTCCGCCTCGAAAAAGTAGTCTTTGCCCGGGTGTTCCCTGCGCCGGAAGTTCTCGAACCAGCGACTGCGGGCAGACATGTGATTGACCACCAGGTCCGCCATCAGTTTGTAACCCGATGCGATATCACGGATGTCGTCCCACTCTCCCAGCGACTCATTGACCTGGCGATAGTCCATAACCGAGAAGCCGTCGTCCGAGCTATAGGGAAAAAAGGGCAACACATGAACCGCATTGACCGTGCCCTTGAGGCAGTCATCCAGGAACCGCTTCAGGGTATGCAGCGGTTTCTCCCCCGGCGCCTGCACGGAGTCCCCGTAGGTAATAAGCAGAATGTCAGACTCGTCCCAGTTGTTCCGGTGGGGCGGCGGCCCGGGGCTGTCGTCCTCGAGCCCCATGGCCTCCAGCAGCTCGGTGGCCAGCCAGCTGGTATTCAGGGCGGGATACACCTGTTCCAGCATGCCAGTCAGTTTCTGTATCAACACGTCACTCATGGAGCATATTCCCGGTTATCCAGTTCCACCGCTTCCGCCATCTCCGACATCAGGTCGGGCAAGGCACTGACTACCCGGCTCCAGCTGGGAATAAAAGGTGCGTCCATGGGGTTATCCAGGAAATAATTGCCGGCTTCCATGACATTGCGGGCAAACATCTCCACGGCCTGCTCCTCGCTATGACGGTCAATGGTCAGGCCGTTGATCAGGGCATCGGCCTGATAGGTTTCAATAAAATCCAGGGCAATCCGGTAATAGGTGGCCTTGATGGTGCGGAACTCCTCGGTGGAGAGCACCTCGCCATTGGTCGCCAGCTTGCGGAACAGGGCCTTGCAGATATCCATGCTCATCTTCGACAGACCCTTGCTGGCATCCTCCGGCGACAGCTCCTGGTGCTTGTGGTCGTAGTTGTCCGCGATATCCACCTGACACAGACGGTTGGTGGCGTAGTTTCGGCGCATCTCGGAGAGCACGCCGATTTCCAGCCCCCAGTCACTGGGGATCCGCAGGTCGCTGATGACGTCCCGGCGCAGGGAGAATTCCCCCGCCAGCGGGTAGCGGAAGCTGTCCATGTAGTCCAGGAACTCCCGCTGGCCACAGACCTTTTTCAGGGCCCTCAACAGCGGCGTCACCAGCAGCCGGCTCACCCGGCCGTTCATGCTGCCGTCGGCGACACGGGCGTAGTAGCCCTTACAGAACATGTAATTGAACGCCGGGTTGGCCACCGGATAGATCAGCCGCGCCAGCATATCGCGGGAATAGGTCAGGATGTCGCAGTCATGCAGGGCGACGGACCGGCTGCGCCCCGACGCCAATACGTAGCCGAAGCAGTACCAGACGTTGCGCCCCTTGCCCATCTCGGTGGGCGCCAGTCCCTGCTCCCGCAGTTTCAGGTCAATCCCCCGCAGGCGCGGGCCGTCGTTCCAGAGTACCTTGACGTTCTGGGGCAGCTCCGAGAAATAGGCCATGGCGTGACGGTATTGCTCTTCACTGGCACGGTCCAGGCCAATGACGATCTCCTCAAGGTAGGGCACCGCCTTCAGCTCCTGCACGATATTGGCCAGTGCCGGGCCTTCCAGCTCCGAATAAAGCGAGGGCAATACCAGCGCCATTGGGCGGGTCTTGCTGAACCCGACCAGCTCCTGCTCCAGATCCTCAACGGGTCGGCGTGTCAGGTTATGAAGGGTGGTAACGATGCCGTTCTGGTAAAAATCCCCCATAGGGACTCTCCTTGAATGTTCGGATAACTGCCGGAAACCGTATTCATCCCGGCTTCAGCTGTAGCCGTACCGGGAAAGAACCTCCAGCACGCAGCGGTTCCAGCCGACCGGCCCCGGCTCAGCAGAGCGGATCACCGGATGTGACGACGGTAGCTGGATCCGGCCGGCGTTCTCGCCTGCGATGATGATTGCAAGGTCCGCGCCAGCGAGCATTGCCTGATCGTTCGGGCTATCCCCCAGGGCAACGGCAACACATCGATAGTGCGGGGTCTGGGCGCGGTATCGCTGCATCAGCTGAACCATGCCGTCGGCCTTGTCGAACTGGCCCATCACATGCAGGAAGCGACCTCCCTGCTGCAGGACCAGCCCCCTGTCTGACAGGTCACGGCGAAAACGCTCCAGTTCCGCGGCCGTGCCCTGCCACTGGAGGGGTTCGGTACCAATACGGTCCGCCGCCCTTCTGGCCGACTCCTCGTCGAGCCCGGTCAGCCTCGCCAGCTGGGCAGGTGACAGGTCCGCAAACCCGGTAAACCGATAGCCCCTGGCCTTCAGGACGCCCAGTGTCTCAAGGATCGAGGCGCGGGACGCGCCGGTGGTAATCACCTCCTCTGGGCCAGCGCCAAAATAACCCGCCGGTATGACCACGCCAGCGCCATTCTCCACGATGTAAGGGTGGCCGTTATCGAGCTGCTGCCGCAATGCCCGTATTTCCGGCCCGGTCTTGCTCGAGTTGAGTACCAGGGGAATGCCCAGAGCATCCAGACGCTGCAATGCCGGGCGGGCCGGGCGCCAGTCGTAGGTGTCGTGGTCCAGCAGGGTGCCATCAAGATCACTGAACAGGATCAGGCGCGGCTTGGACATATACGCTAGACCTGAGTCAGGTTGTGGTCTTCATCCAGCTTGAGCAGCACATCGGCACGTTCAGGCATCTCGGCCAGGCAGTGGCGGGTGATCCGTTCGTAGTGCATGACGAACCGGTCCAGCTCCTGCTCACTCATGATGCGCACTTCCGGTGCAGGACGCCCGGCGTTCTCGCCCACTTTTGGGGCACTCTGGTAGCGCTCCGCCAGCTTGCGCTCCTGCTCGATGCGCCAGCGCTTCACAGCCTCCATCGAGGGGGCTTTCAGCATGATCAGTAAATCCAGCCGCTCGAAGAAAGCCCGGTACGGGCCCCGTAACTGCTCGTTCACGTAGCGGCGCCAGCGGCCGTCCCGATCATCGTTTTCCTCCAGGGAATTCAGTGGACGCTCCAGGGCTTCATCGGATTCCGGCCGGGCGCCCAGGCACCACCCTTCCAACAGGATAATGTCCGGGTGGCCAATGAACAGCGGCCAGTTCTCTTCAGGCTCTCGGTCATCCAGTGCCTTGTTGAAGGTGGGCATGGCCGTGCGTGAACCAGCGTTTGCCTGGAGCAGCCTGTCGATCACCCGGTTGCCCAGCTCAAGGTCGTGGGTTCCCGGAACGCCACGGGTAATCAGCAGCGGGTGAACCTCCTGCGCCAGTTCTGACCGGTCCTCGCGGGTGCAATAAATGTCATCCAGGGACAGGCTGGCCGTGGGGCATTTGTAACGATAGGCCAGCATGACCCGCAGAAAATCCGTCAGCGTGGATTTGCCGGTTCCCTGGGCCCCATGGATACCCACCACCAGAGGTGTGTCCGCGTGCTTGCTGGCCTGATACAGTGACAGAGCCAGGGGCTCGAGCACATCCCGTACCGTGCGTCGGTACTCCGGCGGCAACTGATGCTGGGTCATCAGGGCTTCGAGGGCGTCATCAATGTCGGTATTGGGCATGGCTTTGGCTCCAGGTGCTCACGTTGAAGGGATCAGTGCAGGTTCCGTACCAGCGACAGGCGTCCCTCCGGCAGATCATTCGATATCAGTATAGGAGCAGAATGGCCCCCGGCCAGCAGGCTGGCGGTTAAACCCCATGGCTTACTTCAGCAATATCACCACCCGGCAACGCTACCTGGAGCTGCCGGACACTTTCTACAGCCACGTCCATCCTACGCCATTAAGGGGCGACATCCGGCTGGTGCACGTCAATAAAGAGCTGGCCCATGACATGGGACTGTCAGCGGCGGCACCGGAAGAGTGGGCCGATATCGGTGCCGGTCGCGCGCTGCCTGAAGGCATGACACCGGTAGCCATGAAGTACACGGGCCATCAGTTCGGCATGTACAACCCGGACCTGGGGGACGGCCGGGGCCTGCTGCTCTGGGAAACCGAAGGGCCGGACGGACGGGTGCGGGACTGGCACCTGAAGGGCGCCGGCCAGACCCCCTACTCCCGTTTTGGTGATGGCCGCGCGGTATTGCGCTCCACCATCCGTGAATACCTCTGCGGGGAGGCCATGCACTACCTGGGCATTCCTTCTACCCGATCGCTGTTCCTGGTGTCGTCCACGGAACCGGTACGGCGGGAGACCATCGAAACCGCAGCCGCACTGGTACGGGTGGCAGACACCCACATCCGCTTTGGGCACTTCGAATACGCGGCCCACCACCTCGGGCCTGATGCGGTGAAAACCCTGGCGGACCACACCATTCACCACCACTTTCCGGACCTGGAAGCCCTCCCGGACAACGAGCGCTATCCGGCTTTCTTTGTCGAAGTAATCCGCCGCACCGCCCGCACCATTGCCCGTTGGCAGGGCGTTGGTTTCTGTCATGGGGTGATGAACTCCGACAACATGTCCATCATCGGCGATACCTTCGACTATGGGCCTTACGCCTTTCTTGACGACTTCGACGCCCGCTACATCTGCAATCACACCGATCAGGGCGGCCGCTACGCCTATAACCGGCAGCCGGAAATCGGCTTTATCAACTGCCAGTTCCTGGCCCATGCGTTGACATCGCTGATAAACGAGGACGAGCTTCGCCGCTGCATGCGCGAGTATGAAACCACCTACAATGAGGCCTTCGTCAGTCTGATGCGCCAAAAACTCGGCCTGGCTCAGGCGGATAACAACGACCTGAGCCTGGTGATGGATACCTTCAGCATGCTCCATGAACACAGCATCGACTACACCCGCTTCTTCCGCGGGTTGTCCACCCTGCCCTCCCGGGGGCCTGCCCCGGTCAGGGATCTGTTCACGGATCGCCAGGTGGCCGATGAATGGCTCGACCGTTACCAGAACCGGTTGTCGTCGGAAAATCGATCACCGGAGGACCGGGAAGCGGACATGCGCCAGACCAATCCAAAGTACATCCTCCGGAATTATCTGGCACAGAAGGTTATTAAAGCGGCACAGGCCGGGGACGATCAGCCACTGGCAGATTTACTGGAAGTGTTGAAACGCCCTTTCGACGAGCAGCCGGAGTTCGAGGATTATGCCGCACTACCGCCGGACTGGGGCAAGCATATGGATATCAGTTGTTCTTCCTGAGGGTAAGGCAAGCCATATACCGATGCTGCAGCTATCGGAAACGAAAAAGGCGGGGTATGCCAACCACTCAAGACAAAACGCGGATCCCTCACTGGGCGTAGAACTGCCTGGCTGCTTCGCATTCCCAGTCACGCCCCACTTTCTTCGAGGCCTTTGCCTTCAATGAAGCAAAAGCCTCATCAGGAGGCAATTCAGATAGGTACTGAAAAAACGTATTGATTTCCGGGAGTTCATTCTCAACCCTGTTCGCCAATGCGTTCACGCGAGCGAACCCCTCCTGACCGTCTTTTTGCGCCTCGCCGTAAAGTTCACATAACCGATTATAAGCTTCAGCATCCTGCGCGGCAGACCGCTCACAGCCAGCCAAACCAATTACCAATCCCATGGAAAGCAGTATTATTCTCACCACCAGTCAACCTTTAAAAATAACGGATTTGAATTGAGTTTTACTAGAGGGTCAGGTCTTTTCTTTCTTCATGGATAAGCCAAGAGTGTCTGGTACCCGGTTTTCTATAGGGATCCACCAGAAAGTAAGACGACACATGGACCACTTTAAAAGAAGCGCCATCTTTTACCTTACCAATCTCTTCAACCTTCCAGAGCTCATCCCCAGCACGGGCCAGGACCTTTTGGCTTTTCTTCGCCACACTAAGTGCAGTACTACCCGCACTGAACAAAAGCGATGCTCCGCCAGAGACGAGGCCCACACCGGCCCCCAGTACAGCCGTCAGTACTGGGTAATTTCTGCCTCCCATCAGTTTGGTATTGAGAAGGGAGGTCACGTTGTCTTCGGATGCGATAGGCAAGGTCAAAACCTTGCGGACAGATTGACGATTCTGCGGCTGTTTCAGCGAGTTTGCGCCATTCTCCGGGAGGTGATCCCAATGGGAGTTTGCTATCAGCTTTGGCTTTATCAACTCCTCCGGATCACGCCCTTCCGCCTGCATGTACATATTAAAACCAGTCATGCCGGTGAGTATCCGGATTTCAGAATCAGCTCGTAGCTCTGGCAGGTGTCTGAGAATATCAGCACTCATAAATTCCCTTTTTATATCGTATGATCCGGTCTGTTCCTTACCGGGTGAGTCTCGTTATAAACAGAAGAATGACGTTAGCATTCATAGACGTAGGGTGCCAAGGTTACGTTCACAGCGAACACTCTCGCTAAGGTTACGGTTCTGCCATACTCCACCGCAGTTTTAGCGGAAGCAATATTGGCGTTTCTTAAAACGGTTTTATATCAACACCCTGCTTCAACTTCCATATTTGATTCAGCTTACGCAACCAGCCACTACAATACATAGATAATGTGTTTCATATTAAAACTGTTAATATCACAAACCGATCTAGATTGTTCATTTAGCAACCAGCTGCAGCCGCTAGACTGATAGTAGAATCTTCTGAACAGCGTCCCGACAAGGGAGGAGGACAGGTCATGAAACGATTGTTCTATCTGGTGGATTCCATCGACAGCGTGGATGAGATCTCTGACGACCTGCATAAGCACGGAGTCACTGACTGGCGGTTTCATATCGTCAGTAAGGACGAGGCAGGCCTCTTCCGCCATCATCTGCATACCGCCAGTATACTGGACCGCACCGACCTGCCACGATTTGTTGAACGGGGCGTTTTGATTGGTGCGCTGGCGGGCGTTCTCGTGGTTGGCACCCTGTCACTGATCATCGGTCTGAGTTTTCCCATGGGTGCATGGATAGCCCTGTTTGCCTTTTCCGTGGTGGCCGGCGGCTGGCTGGCGGGCTTCGGTGGCATCCAGAGTGAAAACTATCGCATCCGGCGCTTCCACGATGACATCGAGGCGGGCAAATATCTGGTCATGGTGGATGTACCGAAGCAGGATGAAGAGGAAATGAAACGCCTTATGGGCGCGCGCCACCCGGAAGCCGTCCTTCAGGGTGAAGGCAGCAGTTTCAACAATCCGTTCGCGGGATTGTCGCTACACAGGAAAGCCAGGGCTCACTGACCGACAAAACCGTCTTGAAAGCCCCTCCCCCATGCGGGCGAGGGGCCTTCATTCAGGCGCGGGACTGAACGATCATACAGCCTTGGCAGCGATGATCTTCTCCTGCCACTCTGCCGGACCGGTCTGGTGTACCGAACTGCCGCGGGAATCCACAGCCACGGTGACCGGCATGTCTTCCACTTCGAACTCGTAGATGGCTTCCATCCCCAGTTCCGGGAAAGCCACCACCTCGGCCTTCTTGATGGCCTTGGACACCAGGTAGGCTGAGCCACCAACGGCCATCAGGTAAACGGCGCCAAACTCGCGGATAGCATCGATGGCAACCTGGCCGCGCTCCGCCTTGCCGATCATGCCGGTCAGGCCGGTCTTCTCCAGCATGGTATGGGTAAACTTGTCCATGCGAGTGGCGGTAGTGGGACCGGCCGGGCCAACCACTTCCTCACGTACCGGGTCCACAGGGCCCACGTAGTAGATAAAGCGGCCCTTGAGATCCACCGGCAGTTCCTCACCCTTCTCGATCATATCCACCATCTTCTTGTGGGCGGCGTCACGGCCGGTCAGCATCTTGCCGGACAGCAGTACGGTTTCGCCCGGCTGCCAGTCCTTCACGTCGTCCGGAGTGACGGTGTCCAGGTTGACGCGGCGAACGTTGTCGCCCACCTCCCAGGTGATTTCCGGCCAGTCGTCCAGGCTCGGCGGAGTCTGCAGGGCCGGACCGGAGCCATCCAGCACAAAGTGCGCGTGGCGGGTGGCGGCACAGTTGGGAATAATGGCGACCGGCTTGTTGGCTGCGTGGGTGGGATAGTCCTTCACCTTCACGTCCAGCACGGTGGTCAGGCCACCCAGGCCCTGGGCGCCGATGCCCAGATCGTTGACCTTGTCGAACAGTTCCAGACGCAGTTCCTCGGCACGGTTGGAGGCACCGCGCTCCTTCAGGTCCTGGATATCAATCGGGTCCAGCAGGGATTCCTTGGCCATCTCCATGGCTTTCTCGGCGGTACCGCCAATGCCGATACCCAACATGCCCGGCGGGCACCAGCCGGCGCCCATCTGGGGCACCATCTTCAACACCCAATCCACCACCGAGTCGGACGGGTTCAGCATGGCAAACTTGGACTTGGCCTCGGAGCCGCCCCCCTTGGCCGCGACATGCACCTCCACCGTGTCGCCAGGCACCATCTTGTAGTGGATGATGGCCGGGGTGTTGTCACCGGTGTTCTGACGCTTGCCATCCGGGTCTGCCAGTATCGAGGCCCGCAGCACGTTGTCGGGGTGGGTATAGGCCTGACGCACGCCTTCATTAATGACGTCGTCCAGGGGCTGGTCGCACTCGAACTTCACGTTCATGCCGATGTTGACGAAGACGGTGACAATACCGGTGTCCTGGCAAAGCGGACGGTGACCCTGGGCGCACATGCGGGAGTTGATCAGAATCTGCGCCATGGCATCCTTGGCCGCCTGGGACTCTTCCCGCTGATAGGCCTCGTACACGCCCTGGATGAAGTCCTTGGGATGGTAATAGGAGATAAACTGCAGCGCGTCCGCTACGCTTTCGATCAGGTCGTCCTGGCGGATTACGGTGGTCATAGGCGTCTCATCAGTTTTCCGGTTGTTCGGGTGGGGGGCATCGATCTGCCGCCGGGAGGCGACCGCCCCGCAAAACGGCGCACAGTTTACCAGCAGGGCCAGATTTTATACAGGCTGCGCCAACCTTTGCATCCCGCTGCTGTTATGGGGTTTAATCCGGAGTCACGACAAAAGTCTAACGACTATCAGGCATTGCGGTGCCCACCAGAACAACTCAAGGAGCCCCCGTGAGCGAACACGTTTCCGTAACTATCCAGGATCAGGTCCAGATTCTTCGGTTGAACCGTCCTGAGCGCAAGAATGCCCTGAGCCAGGCCATGTACGCGGCCCTGGCGGACGCCATCCAGAACGCCGAGAACGACAACTCCATACGCTGTACGCTGATTACCGGCAGTGAGGAGTGCTTTACCGCAGGCAACGACCTGTCCGATTTCGCCGCCGGACCTGTGGGCGATTTCGAAACGTCCCCGGTTGGCCGCTTCCTGTTTGGCCTGGCATCCGCCGAGAAGCCGGTGGTGGCGGCTGTGAACGGCCCCGCCGTGGGCATAGGAACCACCATGCTGTTGCATTGCGACCTGGTATTTGCCGGCAACACCACTGCCTTCCAGATGCCCTTTGCCAACCTTGGCCTGTGCCCGGAAGGCGCCTCAAGCCTGTTGCTACCGGAATGGCTGGGCCGGGTGCGCGCGGCAGAGCTGTTGTTGCTGGGTGGCCGTTTCGATGCCCCCAAGGCTGCGGAACTGGGGCTGATCAATCGCGTATGCGAACCTGGCGCAACGGAAGAAGAGGCGCTTGCCGCCTGTCGTCAGTTGGCAGCCCAACCCCCGGCAGCCATTCGTGCCACCAAGCGCTTGCTGAACCGTCGCAATACCGCAGCGCTGCGGGACGCAATGCTGGCAGAAGGTGAGCTTTTCGGAGAGCGGCTGAAATCGCCCGAAGCGGCAGAAGCCTTCAAGGCATTCATGGAGAAGCGCAAGCCGGACTTTTCCTCGTTCTCCTGAAGCAATTCGCCAGCCCGGACACCGTCAGAAAAGGCGCCATCACTCGGCGCCTTTTCTGTTTCTGACTGGCTCAGCGCGTCAGGAACCGCTGTTTGGGGCCTGCATCTTGCGGATCAGGCTACCAAGGGTATTCGCCAGGACTTCGGCCTGATCCCGGTCATTGCCCAGTCGCAGGAAACGGGAGCCGTCCCGGGGATCATAGATCCAGCAGGACTCGGTGGCATTCTCGCAACTCCACTCAATCATCGGGCTGATACCATAGACCGGTAACAACAGGGTGGTCAGCTTGCGCCCGCCACCTTCCTGGTTACGGCTCTCCCGGAACTGTATCTCACCATTGTGGACAGAGGCCTGATAGTGCACATCCGGGGTACTGCCTTCACGGATCAGGCGGGGGTTTCGGCGCCATCCGGCGCGATCAAAGATCCGGTTCATCCGTCTCACCAGCGACTGGCGACTGGCGTCACTACCGGCCACGGTCTCGCCATCCTGCCCTGCGCCATTGGCCAGGACTATCTCCGCTACCGGCTCCTGGTCTGCTTCCGCGGTACCACGGCCAGAGGCCTGACCGGACCGAGCCTGCTCAATCGTGGTGATCAGCTTGAGGGACTCGGTATAGTACTTGCCGTCAGCCCCCGTGCCTGCCACATAGTTTTCCAGCGCGGACATGGCCTCATTGTAGTGTTCGGAGCGGGCCATCACCTGCCCCCGGTAGTACAGGTACTCCGGTGGTTTCTGCCCTTCCAGCTGTTGCAGCCGGTTCAGGTACTCAGCCGCGTCGCGCCAGCGCTCGGCTTCCACAGATTCCTCCACCGCCAGCATCAGCCGCTGGATTTCATGCTCGGCCGGCAATGCCAGAGCGCTGCCGGATACCAGCAGGCTTCCGGCCAAAGCCAGCCCCATGAGCGGGCCACACTTACGGTTTGCTGAAGGCGACTTACTCCTTGAGTACATCATTGCTTTCCTCATCTGTGCCTGCCTGATTGCTGTCGTCTTCCCCTTCCCGGGGCAGTTCGGCTGCAACCTCGTCATCCTCGCCGCCGGCATCGGCCTGGTCGGTGATCGTCCGCGGAAGTTCCTTCTTCACCCGCACCCCCAGCTCCACAAATTTGCTGGCCTGGGAAATCAGGTTACCACGGCCCCGGGTCAGGGTGTTCATGGCACCGTCGTAAGTGGTCTGCACTGTCTGCAGCTGCCCACCCATCCTTTCCAGCGTCTCGACAAACACCCGCAGTTTGTCATAGACGGCACTGGCCCGGTCGGCAATCTTGCGGGCATTCTGGCTCTGGCGTTCATATCGCCAGATGTTCTCGATGGTCCGTAATGTCGCCAAAAGAGTGGTTGGCGTTACTACGATAATCTTTTTCTCGAACGCTTCCGCGAACAGGTTCTCGTCATGCTGGAACGCCGCCACAAATGCCGGCTCGATGGGCATGAACAGCAACACGAAATCCGGCGAATGCAGGCCATTAAGCTGGCTGTAGTCCTTCTCGCTGAGGCTGCGGATATGCTGGCGCACCGCCTCTACGTGGGCCTTCAGGTGGTTCTCGCGCTCCACATCGTCTTCTTCGGTCACCCATTGCTGGTAGGCAAGCAGTGACACCTTGGAATCGATGATCAGGTTACGCTTGTCCGGCAGATGGACCACCACGTCCGGCCGCAACAACTGGCCATCGGTGTCCCGGTAACTACCCTGGGTATCGTATTCCACACCCTTTCGCAGCCCGGACTTCTCCAGCACCCGCTCCAGGATCAGTTCGCCCCAGTTGCCCTGGATTTTTTTGTCGCCTTTCAGGGCGCGGGTCAGGTTGGCCGCTTCCTCGGTGATCTGACGGTTCAGGTCCTGCAGCGATTTGATCTCGCTGCGCAGGGCCTGCCGGTCTTTGGTTTCCGTTGTATAGACATCCTCCACCCGTTTCCGGAAATCCTGTAGCTGGTCCCGGAACGGGTTGAGCAGGGTATCCAGGCTGGTGCGGGTCTGCTGGGTGAAACGTTCGCTCTTCTGCTCAAAAATGCGGTTGGCCAGGTTCTCGAACTCCTGTTTCAGGGCATCCCGGTTGCGTTCGAGCAACTCCAGTTTTTCGGTGGTGGCCTTGCGCTCCTTCTCCAGGGTCACATCCCGCTCCCTCAGAGTCATGCGCACCGATTCGAGTTCATGGGACAATTCATCCCGACGGCTCTGAAGATTGTCACGCTCCCGGCCCAAGCCATCCGCGCGGGCGCTTTCCGACTGTTTTTCGGCCTCCAGGGTGGCAACCCGCTGTTGCAGGCTGGCGGACTCTGCGCGCCAGTGTTCAGTGCGTTCTTCCAGCTCCCCCGCCCGCCTGGCGAGTACCTCGGCCCTGTCGGTGACCTGCTCCAGGCGCTGACGCTGCAACTCCTGGTCATGCTGGTGACGGGACAGATCCTGCTCAAGCTCCTGGCGCCGGCGCTGTTCTGACGCAAGTTGTCTGCCCAGCATTCGGACTCTCAGTAGCAGCAAGGCGGTAAGCACAATAAGTACAACACCCATTGCCACTACGGCAGGCTGCTCGATAATCTGCTCCCACGACGGATTCAAGACGTTCTGTCTCCCGCAATTTGTCGGCTGGTTTTCAGTAGGCTCGATTTATCAGTACTATACGCGAATTCCGGCCTGCTGTGGTCGGACCGATATCGGCCTGGTAACCGGTGATTACCGGGTAACGGGCTCTGAAAAGACCCGAGATGCTACGATCGTGAAGTTACCGTAAACTCGAACGAGGGACCGTTCATGTATAATCCGCGCGACCCGGACAGTCAGAGAGATACCATGTTGTCGACATCCAAACTGCTTGCGCCTGCCCTGCTCGCGCTGGCTGCCCTGTTTTCCGGTTGCGCCTCCGATACGGTCTTCGTCAAACGATACGAGATGCAGGGCCTGCAGGAATCCGTAGCCAGCCAGCAGGGTGACCTGACCCACCTGAAAGTTACCGGTGACAGGCATTATGAGGAGCTCAGAGAGCTTCAGACCGACGCCACCCAACGGATCATCGCCACCATTCAGCAGCAGGTGGAGCCTCCCAAATGCCCGCCCATTCCCAAGCCCCGCACTTGTGAAAACGACGAGTCACGGGATACTGGCACCAGTGACCGGGTCAAGGGGAAGCTGGTGGTTGGCGAAGTGGAAAAGGCCTTTCTCGTCGGCCCCAATTTCATCTACGACGCCCGTATCGACAGTGGCGCAGAAACTTCCTCCATGGACGCTCGTAATGTTCAGCGATTCGAGCGCGATGGCCAGGAATGGGTACGGTTCGACATCCCCGTGCCCGGTAAGGACGACACCTTTGAAACCCTGGAGCGAAAGGTGGTCCGCAATGTCCGGATCATCCAGGCTAACGAGGAGGATTACGAGCGCCGTGCGGTGGTCGAGCTGCAGTTCCGTATCGGCGACCATGAGCAAAAGGCCGAGTTTACCCTCACCGACCGGGGCCATCTCACCTACTCGCTGCTGATTGGTCGAAATATTCTGCGGGATGTGATGCTGATTGATGTGGGCAAGGAATATGGCACCGAGCTGCCCCGGTCCGTACGCACCAGTGCCATTGGCAGCAACTGAGGGCCTTTGTGTTGAAACAGCGTTCCCGTTATCCCTTCTATCTTGCCATTTTCCTGTTTATCGCCGGCGGCATCGCACTGGCCACCGCTCGCCATGTACAACTGGGTATTCCCTGGCTGGCGGGACAGCAGCAACCGGTCTGGATGGTGGAAGCCCGCATTGACTTCGAGGCAGTCGGCAACGAAGTTCTGGTCAGCCTGAACGTGCCAGACAATCCGCCGGGCTTCCGTGTACTGTCCCAACAGGCCGCCTCTCCCGGTTACGGTTTTTCGCTGATTGAGGACTCGGGTGACCTGAGGGCCGAATGGAGCATCCGCGAGGCCGATGGCCCCCAGACCCTCTATTTCAACGTGCAGTTGACGCCTGACGACGCCGACAACAGCGAGTCGCCATCCCAGGCACCGCAACCGGAGGCGGTTTTCTGGGAAGAGCCCAAGGCAACGGCGGTGGCCGAGGTGCTTGAACGGGCGGCCGCCAAATCGGCAAGCCCGGAAAGCATGACCCGCGAGCTGATCAAGCTGATGCAGGCCAACGACCCGGATCAGAACATCGCTCTCCTGCTGAACAACGAACCTTACGTCGCCCTGCTACAGCGCATGCTCAACCACGCCGGCATTCCTGCCCGGGTGGCGGATGGCCTGAAGCTTGAGGATGCCCGCCGCCTGCAACCCCTGCGTCCCTTCCTCCAGATCTATAACGGCGAACGCTGGCTGACATTCCATCCGGAAACCGGACAGCAGGGCCTGCCCGAAGACGTACTGCTGTGGCGCCAGGACGCCCTGTCACTGCTGGATGTGGTCGGTGGTGAAGACTCCCAGATCAGCTTCTCCATGCTTCAGCAGACGGTACCGGCGCTTCAGCTGGCCACCCGCGAAGGTGGGCAGAACGGGCTGGGGCTGGTCAGCCTGTACGAACTGCCCATTGAGGAACAGGGGATGTTCCGCATGCTGCTGTTGCTTCCGCTGGGGGCCCTGATGGTTGCCTTTATGCGCATTATTATCGGCGTGCGGACCTCCGGCACCTTCATGCCGGTACTTATCGCCGTTGCCTTCGTACAGACATCGCTGGTGCCCGGGCTGATTGCCTTCCTGTCCGTGGTCGCGGTAGGCCTGCTGATGCGAGGCTATCTGTCCAGTCTCAACCTGTTACTGGTGTCGCGAATATCGGCACTGATCATCCTGGTTATCGCCATCACCGCCGGCTTCAGCATTATTGGTTATCAGATGGGCTTCAATACCGGCATGACCGTTACTTTCTTCCCCATGGTCATCCTGGCGTGGACCATCGAGCGCATGTCTATCCTGTGGGAGGAGGACGGTGCCCGTGAGGTACTGATCCAGGGGTCCGGCAGCCTGTTCGTGGCGGTGCTGGCCTATCTGCTGATGGACGCTCCGCTGGCGCGACACCTGACATTCAACTTCCCGGAGCTGCACCTGGTCACCTTCGGGCTGATCCTGCTGATGGGACAATACACCGGTTACAAGCTGACGGAGTTGCGGCGCTTCCATCCGGTGAAGGAGTTCTCATGAGCTCCTGGATATCGCCATTCCGGCTCCGCAAGGCTGGCATCCTGGGGATGAACCAGCGCAATGTGGGCTACATTGCCCGCTACAATGACCGCAGCGCTTACCCGCTGGTGGATGACAAGCTGAAGACCAAACTGCTGGCCGAAGAGTACGACATCAAGACCCCACGGCTACGACAGGTGGTTCGTCAGCAGCATGAAATCGGACACTTCAGCGAGATGGCCGTTGACCTGGAAGGGTTCGCCATCAAACCATCCAAGGGGTCCGGCGGCAAGGGCATTACCGTCATTCAGCGCCGGGAAGGTGATGACCAGTATGTGAAGGCATCCGGGGCCCACCTGTCCCTGGAATACCTGAAACGGCACCTGAGCAACATCCTCGCCGGGCTCTACAGCCTGGGCGGCAAGCCTGATGTCGCCATTGTCGAGGACCTTGTGCGCCCGACTGCCCTGCTCTCGAAGTTTTCCTTCCAGGGAGTACCCGACATTCGCATTGTGGTCTTCCAGGGCTACCCGGTAATGGCCATGCTGCGTCTTTCCACCAGGGCCTCCGACGGCAAGGCCAACCTGCACCAGGGCGCCGTCGGTGTGGGTCTGGACATTGGCACCGGGCAGGCCCTCAATGCCGTGCAGTTCAATCGCCAGATCCTGTTGCACCCGGACACCGGGCTGCCAATGAACCAGCTCCAGATCGATGACTGGGATACCATGCTGATCATGGCCTCCCGCTGCTACGAAGCCACCGGCCTGGGATACATCGGCGTAGATCTGGTGCTTGACGAAAATGAAGGCCCCCTGCTGCTGGAGCTGAACGCCCGCCCGGGGTTGGCGATCCAGATGGCCAATGGCAAGGGGTTGTTGCCCCGCCTGGAAAACATCGAAGCCCTCAAGCGTCTGCATTTTACGCCGGAAAAGCGCGCAGCCTATGCCATGACCGCCTTCGGCGCCCGGTAAAACCAGCCACCAGAAACGCAAAAGGCCCCTCAGCGAGGGGCCTTTTGTTTATGCCTGTCTTTCACTTAGCGCGATCGCTACATTTTGCCTTCGGCGATCAGCAGCCCACGCTCGTGATTAAGACCTTTGAACAGGCTGTAGCACATTGCAAGCAGCACAAAGGTGAAGGGCAGACCTACACTCACTGCACCGGCCTGCAGGGCACTCAGTGCCTGGTCACCACCGATGTAAAGCAGTACCCCGGCAATAGCACCTTCAGTAACCGCCCAGAAAACCCGCTGGCCTTTCGGCGCATCGATCTTGCCACCAGAGGTGATGCTGTCGATCACCAGTGACCCGGAGTCTGAGGACGTCACAAAGAAGACCAGTACCAGTACAATACCAATAAACGAGGTAATGGCTGCCAGAGGCAGGTTCTCAAGCATCTGGAACATGGCCAGAGACTCGTCCGTAATACCTTCCGCTGCCAGTGCCCCTATGCCATTCTGAATCTGATCAATACCACTGCCACCAAACACGCTCATCCATACTACCGTGATAACGGTCGGAACAATCAGCACCGCTGTCACGAATTGGCGCACGGTACGGCCCTTGGATACGCGGGCGATGAACATGCCCACAAACGGTGACCAGGAAATCCACCAGGCCCAGTAGAACACGGTCCAGCCATGGAACCAGGTAGAGTCTTCCCGGCCAAACGGGTTGCTCAGTGAAAACATATTGGTGGCATATGAGGCCGTCGTTTGCCATATCCACTGGAAAATAGAGAGTGTGGAGCCGACAAACAGAACAAACAGAAGCAACAGGGCAGCAATGAAAATATTGAGATTGCTCAGCAGCTTGACACCACCGTGGATGCCCCGGAGAACGGAAATTGTCGCTATCGCCGTCACGCCTACAATCACGGCGATCTGGACGTTAAGGCCGCCCTCGATAGTCTCCGGAAACAGGAAACTCAACCCTGAGGCCGCCTGCTGGGCACCGAAGCCAAGAGAGGTGGCAAGCCCGAAGATGGTCGCCAGTACGGCCACAATATCGATAATATTGCCGGGCCAGCCCCAGACCCTGTCCCCCAGGATCGGGAAAAACGCGGAGCGGATGGTAAGTGGCAGCCCCTTGTTATAGGTGAAAAACGCGAGCGAAAGGCCGACCACAGCATAGATGGCCCACGGATGCAGACCCCAGTGATACATGGTGGCACCCATGGCCAGATTGGCACCTTCAGGCGTGTTCGGTTCAACGCCAAGAGGTGTACCAAACCAGTCGGTGTAATAGGCCGCAGGCTCTGCCACAGCCCAGAACATCAGGCCGATCCCCATACCGGCAGCGAACAGCATGGCGAACCAGGAAAGCAGCGAAAACTCGGGTTTGGCGTCAACGCCACCGATCCGGATCTTGCCCACAGGCATGAAGATCAGCGCCAGGCAGAAAATAACAAACAGGTTTGCACTGAGCAGGAAGCCCCAGTCAAAAAGTGCGATGGCGCCATTTTTGGCGCCTGCAAGCAGATTCCCCGCTCCCTCAGGGAAAATCAGGGTTCCGATAACAAACGCGAGAATCAGTATCGCAGTGAACGGAAACACGATGTTATGCATATCAAAACCGAACTTGGCGACATTGTCCTGCCCCACCACGTAGTCGGTATGATATTCATCTTTAACGACGTTACCCACTATGGAGTCTCCTATAGCTGTGAACTGTGGCAGCCAGCCAACGGCAGGCCACGCTAACATTACACAAGCGCAATGCTATTGCTTTGAACTCTAAGAATCAAAGTCTCAGCAAAATTAATGTGAGATTAAGCGAGTGTGCGAGCGTTATACGTACTGGTACTCATACGTCTCAGCATAGACGACAGACTTATACCTTTGCCAGAAGTGGGACTTAATGAATCTTGGATTCCCGAAGCTTGAGAATGAAGCCAGGGGGATCAAAGCTATCGGCACGGGCGTCGTCCCAGTATTTTTCGAACACTGAGTGGTGGGTCTGCCCTCCTTCAACCAGTACTCCCGGCTCGAGAAACGAATACAGATCCATGTACGAATGCACCGTGGTCCTGCTGACCCGCCTCACAATATGCTCGGGCCCCAGTTCCGAAGGGTGGCTCAGGCCAGCTGCGCCAAGCAGGTTTGCCAGCGCATCCAGGGTGTTGCGATGGAAGTTCGCCACACGCACACTCTTGTCAGCCACATCCAGCTTGCTGCCGCGCACACTGTCCTGGGTTGCCACGCCGCTGGGGCACTTTCCGGTATGACAGTTCATCGCCTGGATGCAGCCCAGGGCAAACATGTAACCCCGCGCAGCGTTGCACCAGTCCGCGCCCAGGGCCAGAATACGCGCAATATTGAACGCCGAGGTGATCTTGCCTGCCGCCCCGATGGCGATGTGCTCCCGGAGGTTGGCTCCCACCAGGGAATTGTGAACCAGCAGCAGGGCCTCAATCAGCGGCATACCCAAGCGATTGATGAACTCCAATGGCGCCGCCCCGGTACCGCCCTCACCGCCGTCGACGACAATAAAATCCGGGTGTCGCCCGGTCTCCAGCATGGCCTTGACGATGGCAAACCATTCCCAGGGGTGGCCAATGGCCAGCTTGAATCCCACCGGTTTGCCTCCGGAAAGCTCCCGTAACCGATCAATAAACTCCAGCAACTCCACCGGCGTGGAAAAGGCTGAGTGGCGGGATGGTGACACGACATCCTCAGCTACTGGAACGCCCCTCGCCTCGGCAATTTCCGGCGTGACCTTGGCACCGGGCAGGATACCGCCGTGTCCCGGTTTGGCACCCTGGGATAGTTTGAGCTCAATCATTTTCACCTGGTCGAGAGTGGCATTCTCGGTAAACTTTTCTTCACTGAACGTACCGTCCTCATTGCGACAACCGAAGTATCCGGAACCAATCTCCCACACCAGGTCACCACCGGGCTCCCGGTGGTAGCGGGAAATGGAGCCTTCACCCGTGTCGTGATAGAAGCCGCCGGCCTTCGCGCCCTTGTTCAGGGACAGGATGGCGTTGGCGGAAAGGGAACCGAAACTCATGGCTGAGATGTTGAACACACTGGCGCTATAGGGCTTCTCACGCCCTGCCCCGATGGTAATGCGGAAATCGGAATCCTTGATGTCCACCGGTCGGATGGAATGGTCCATCCACTCAAACCCCTCTCCGGCCATATCAAGCTGGGAGCCAAAAGGCCGCTTGTCCAGCACGTTCTTGGCCCGCTGGTAGACGAGCGCTCTCTGCTCGCGGGAGAAAGGACGTTCCTCGGTATCAGACTGGATGAAGTACTGGCGGATTTCCGGGCCGATGGATTCCAGGAAATAGCGAAAGTGAGCCAGTATCGGATAGTTCCGGCTGACCGTGTGCTGCCGCTGAAAGACGTCCCGCAGCCCCAGCACAACCAGTGCCAGAAAAACCACCCCCAGCAGCAGGAACTCGGTCGCCCAGTAAGCCAGGGGGATCGAGAGCAACAAGCCGGCAATACTCAACGCGAGCGCGCTGTAACGCAGCGGCATGGACCAGCGGGAAATCTTCAAGAGCGAACTCCGAATCCGGTTTCAGAAAGAGAATTGGTTGATAATCATGGGATTCTACAGCTCGCTACGGAAATGTCATGGCTATGGATGTGCCAATACAAAATTCCACCCAATGCCGGCCGCAGAGTGTTTATTTTTCAGAATGGCTAGTGTAGACTTCGCTCCCGCTAAGCCAGTGGGGGAAACCACTCTGGCCCGGAAGCCACGGAAGCACAGCTTCTGAACCCGGCTGTCCGGATGCGATTCGGGGCGTAGCGCAGCTTGGTAGCGCACTTGCATGGGGTGCAAGGGGTCGCAGGTTCAAATCCTGCCGTCCCGACCAATTCGAATGACCCGTCCTAAAATACGTTGACGGTTTTTGTTGAAGCCAGCGCCTTATGGGGGCTGGCTTTTTCATGTACCTCTTGGGGCGTTTTCATGCCCAGGCTGAGGT
>NZ_JBHSDI010000051.1:0-37809 GCF_042651045.1 Marinobacter lacisalsi | reverse complement strand
GTCGAGGTCAGTTGATGGTTCATGGTCAGCCTCCTTCAGTCAGAGGCTGGGAGTCTGGCGAATTCCGGTCAGACCGTTAAGATGGGGTTGGTGGAGCGCTTACTTCAGAACCACGGTTGCCTGTGAGGGCAGGGGGACAATGTGGTCCGGTACCTGGCCGGCTTTCTTGGCCTTTTGGGTGCCTTTCATGCGTTTTCCTGGGATGATCCAGGTGCCGGATTTGAGGTCTATCTCTTTCCACTCAGCGTTACGGAGTTCACCTGGTCGTAAAAACAGCATAGGGGCAAGTTTCAAGGCTGCCCTGGTGGTAGCGTGGCCGCCGTACGCATCTATAGCTTTGAGTAGTGCCCTAAGTTCGCTAGGCGACGTGATGGCAGATCTGTGCTGTGTGGGGACGGTTTTCAGGAGGCCCTTCAGGATTGAGGTGGGGTCTGTTTCTGCACGCCCCTCAGCCACCGCGAAACGGTAGATCTCACCAATGCGTTGTCGGATACGATGGGCGGTCTCGTGCTTGCCCTGGTTCTCTATTTCACGGAGGGCTTCAAGCACTGTGACAGGCTTTATTTCTGATAGTGGCAGGTGCCCCAGCTTCGGATAAGCCCAGGTCTCAAGTCGTTTCCGTGCCACTTCGAGTGTGCTATCAGCAAGTTCGCCTTTCTTCAGCCTGAGCCAATCCTCAGCCACTGCCTTGAAGGTATCTGCCTTCACCTGTTGAGCGGCTTTCAGTTGTTTCTTGGCTTCGTTAGGGTCGATGCCAGTGGCAATCTGTTCCCGTGCTTCTGATCGCCTTTGACGAGCCAGTTTTAATGGGACATCAGGGTATACCCCAAGGGCAAGTGTCTTTTCCTTGCCCTCAAACCGATACTTCATGCGCCAGTACTTACCGGAGGGCTGGACGTCCAGGTACATGCCTTGACCGTCAGAGAGCTTAGTGCGCTTCTCATACTTCTCAAAGGTCGCTGCCTTAACCTGTCTGTCAGTTAGCTTATCTGTTGCCATGGCGGTGTTCGGCTCCGCAGTGGGGGTACAAATTTCACTATAACGGGGTGCATTGCGGTTTGCACCCCCAGAAGTACCCCCGGAAAGCATGGCTCTGCATAGAATTTGGTGGAACTCGGTGGACTGAAGGGAGAGGGTAAATTGTTTTGAAACAGTGGTATATGGAAGATAGTGGAGCTTGATGGAAGTTCAGATGGTACCCCCGGCAGGACTCGAACCTGCTACCTTCCCCTTAGGAGGGGGACGCTCTATCCAGATGAGCTACGGGGGCCTTTCGCTGGAAAGGCCGGTATAATAACGGGGTGGCGCCTGTCTCTCAAGGTGGGGGCCGGATTTCCTCGATTTCCCTGTGGTTTCATTCACTTTTTTCTGCCCCGGAGCAGCCTGTGCCGCGGTCGACTGCTGTCAGTATCATTGTCCCCGTTCTGAACGAATCTGCCTCCATTGTGCCTTCCCTTGAGCGCCTTTCTGCCATGCGTGATGCCGGTGCGGAGGTGATCCTCGTGGACGGCGGTAGCGACGACGATACCGTTGCCCTCGCCACACCGTGGTGTGACCGGGTGGTAAGCTCGGAGCGGGGGCGGGCCCTGCAGATGAACCGGGGCGCGGCAGAAGCGAGTGGTGAGGTACTGTTGTTTCTGCATGCCGACACGGTGCTGCCGGAACGGGCTGATCAGGCACTGGAGACGTTCCTGGCCAGTGACAGCGCGTGGGGGCGGTTTGACGTACGTCTTAGCGGTTCCCGTCCTCTATTTCGGCTCATCGCCTTCATGATGAATCAGCGGTCCCGCCTGACGGGGATTGCCACCGGGGATCAGGCCATCTTTGTGCGCCGGTCGTTGTTCGAGGATTTGGGCGGGTATCGTGAGTTGCCATTGATGGAGGATGTGGCGCTCTGCCGGCGCCTCCGTCAGGTTTCGCGGCCATTCTGCATCAGATTGCCGGTGGTGACGGACAGCCGACGTTGGGAACAACTGGGGCCCTGGCGCACCATCGCGCTGATGTGGCGCCTGCGCTGGCGTTACTGGCGGGGCGCGGACCCGGTCGAGCTTGCCCGGGCCTACCGGGCGGATGTCCGGGGGCCGGCAGTAACCAACATGAACAAGGAAAACGGAGAACGATGATGGCCGGGGTGCAGTTGATTCAGTTTGCCAAGTGGCCCCGGCGTGGCCGCGTCAAAACCCGGCTGGCATCAGCCCTGGGGGAGGCAGGCGCCCTGGATGCCCATGTTCGCCTGACCCTGACGGTGATGGATCGGCTGGTGCAGTCCGGTTATCCCGTAACCCTGGCGTGGGATACGGCCATGGCAGAGCCCCCTGAGGAAGCAGTCTCCATCCTGCAGGCCATGGCGGCCAGCGGAGTAGGGCAGTCAACACAGCAGGGGGAAGACCTTGGCGAGCGCATGACCCGGGCGCTTACCGCTGGCCTGCGGGAGGCCGATATCGCCATGGTGGTTGGCAGTGATTGCCCCTCGGTGGACGCGGACTATATTGACCAGGCGAAGTCAGCGCTGGCGGAAGCGGATGTGGTCTTCGGGCCGTCGGATGATGGTGGTTACGTGTTGATTGCGGCGCGGCGTACACGGCCGGAGATGCTGCAGGGGGTGTTGTGGGGCAGTGAGCTCGCGCTGGCGCAGAGCGTGGCTGCCGCCCGCAACGCCGGGCTCAGGGTGGCTACCCTGAGCCCGCGCTGGGATGTGGACGAACCGGCGGACTGGGATCGTTTCCTGGCGGAATTCGGTCAGTTGCCCACCGGGGGCTGATCGCGCAGTGTCTCCAGCACCTCGTCGGAGGCGGTGGCGTCTGCGCTGGTGGTGACCAGCAGGCTGGCATCCAGCTCACGCAGGGCCGCATCGAAGGTGGCCAGCAGCTCACCTTTCGTGACCTTCCCGACCGCCGCTGCCAGCTTCTCACGGGAATCAAAGCCGGTGGCCTGCCGGTCAATTTCACGCCAGTAACGCTGTGAGACGTCCGACAGCCGACGGTCCTGCTCCACCAGGTTGCTGATGACCGCCTGTCTTTCCTTTTGCAGAGCTTCCGCTGTCATGGCTTGCAGCTCTTCCCGGAAGGCGTCGGCAAACGCCTGCACGGCCTCGTCGATGGTTTCTGCCGTGGCATCCGGTGACTGCACAACAAGCCCGATGGCCGGGGTTTCCAGCATTTCAAAGGGTGTGGCATAGACTACGTAGCCCAGCTGCCGGGTGGTGCGCAGTTCCTCGTAGAAGGCGCCGCTGATCACCTGGGTAAGCAGCCGGTAGCGGGCGCGCTCGTCAAACCCGGTGCTGCTGCCCTGGCTGTAGCGCAGGTAGCCGGTGTCGGGGTGGGGTACCGGCAGGGTTACCCGGGTTTCGCCGGCTGGCAGGTCCCTTACCTGGCTGCGGTTGACGATAGCCGCCTGCGAGTCATTCAGTAACAGGGCGCTGGCCTGTAGGGCCGTATTCAGGGCGAAGGCCGGGGTGGTATTGCCGTGAACCAGCATGACCGCATCAACCCGGTTGGTGAATGAGCGGGCAAACTCGCGCAGGTTCTCCACCGTCACGGCTTCGGCCGCTTCCATTTTCTCCTGGTTGGTCCAGGCGCCCTGGACGAGCGCATCCTGAACAAAGGAGGCCGCCTGGGATACAGGCTTGTCCTGCAGGCTGTTACGCAGGTTATCGATCAGTTGCTGGCGGGCGATACGGAACCGCTGCTCGCTGATTTCCGGGTCGGCCAGGGTGGTCATGATCCGGTTCATCAGTACCGGCAGGCGGTCATGGTAGCCGCCAACGCGGGCGGTCAGGCCGCGCAGGTGTGGGTAAACCTGGTAGTCGAGACCGGCGGTCTGGGCTGGATAGGCCCAGGGGTTGAGTTGCACGGAAACGGCTTCCGCCAGCAGGCTGGTCAGTACCTGGCCCTTGGGTGATGCGGTGGTCAGTGGTGACCGCAGGCTCAGGAAGATGTTCGCTTCCGGCCGTTCAAAGCGGGTGTCTTTGGCATGCCATATCTGCAGGTTGCCGAAGGTGGCCAGCTTTTCCGGCTGGTCCATGGACGGCCCTTCCAGTACCGCGAGATCCTCCGGAATAAACGGGTTTTCTTCCGGCAGCGCCAGCTGATCGGCCAGTCGTGCCGTCAGCTCATTACCTGTGGGCACGTCGACGCTGGTCTGAAGCAGGTAAGGGGTGTCGTACCATTGGGTGGTGCTGGCGTCCTCAGGCAGGGCCTGCTTGCTCTGCACGGCAATCAGCACGTTGTCCGGGGTGAGGTGCCCGAGCAGTTCGCGGTACTGATCGGGGACATAGTCGGTCATCATGTAGCGGGCCTGCAGTACGTCTTCCGGCGCTACCTCCTGCATCTCCATCGACAGTCGCATCACCAGATGCACCGGATCCGGTTGTTGCTGGAAGCGGAAATCAATTTCCGACAGCTGCCTGTCCTCCTCGAACCGGAAGCGATCAATACCCTGCTGGCGGACCAGGTCGATGTATCTGAACGCCAGGGCCACGATGTCGTCCTGATGCTTCATGCCCTCGTTGGTCAGGGCCATGCTCAGTTCCAGGGTGGAATGCTCACCCGTGTCGGTGCCGCTGCCAGCGGACAGGCTTTCCACCCAGCCGCGTTGCTTGAGCACGTCCAGCAGGCTACCCGGGCCCTCGTGTCCGAGCAGGCTGGCCACGTAATGCAGTGGCTTGGTCGGGTACTGGTCCCGCTGCGAGGGGATGGGGAAGATCAGCTGCAGCCGGCGGATATCCTTGATGGTCTGCACCTGCAACCGCGCGGGCAGGGTGTCTGGCGCGAACAGCGGTTGCGGATAGTCCTTTACCTTGAGGTTACGGTTTTCGATGGCACTGAAGCGGGGGCGAACCATGGCCTCCAGCTCGTCCAGGGACTGTGGGCCATACACCGCGAGGGTCATCAGGTTGGCCGAGTAGTGGTTTTTCCAGAACTCGATCAGGTCCTCTCGCAGGGGGCGTTCTTCAGAGTTTTCCAGGGTCTGGAGGTTGCCCACGGAAAACTGGCTGAAGGAGTGCTCGGGATTGCTGATTGCCTTGCGCACGGAATAGTACCGGCGCCCGTCGTCCTTCAGCGAGGCACTGTACTCCGAATGCACCGCGTTGCGCTCGCGGTCGACCAGCTCGGCGGTGAACAGCGGGTCGGAGAACTGCTGGGCGAAGCGGTCCAGGGCCGGCTCCAGGTGTGCGGGCTGGATATCGAAAAAGTAGTTGGTGTCCTGGAAGGCGGTAAAGGCATTGTGGCTGCCACCGTGGCTGCGAATGAACTGCTGGTATTCACCCGGGTTGGGGTATTTCTCAGTGCCCAGGAACAGCAGGTGCTCCAGGAAATGGGCCAGCCCCTCACGGTCTTCCGGGTTGTTGCCGCTGCCTACGGCGACGTTGAGGGATGCCGCCGCCTTGTCCGCCCCCGGGTCGGATATCAGCAGCGCTTCCAGGCCATTATCCAGGCTGATGTAACGGTACTCGTTGTCGTCCGCCGGACTTTTGACTGGCTGGATCGCCGCCTGGGCAAGGCTGGCAAACCAGAACAGGGTAAACAGGGCGATGATTCGGGCAAGGCCCAACGGGGAGACGGGCGTCATCCTCATTCGGTGCGTCCTTTCCTGGGTGTTACGTATGGGGTTGAAGTGGCCGGTCAGTGGACCCGGCCCTGGCTTGCCGCGTTGGGCGTCTGGTCGAGGGTAATGCGCGCCAGTGTCGCGGCGTCCTCGTTGCCCAGTTCGCCGGATGCAATTTGCTCCAGCACCGAGGCCATCACGTTGATCGCCTGGCGTTGCTCGGCAAACTCGCTCTGAAACGCATCATCTATGGCTTCGTATACCGCCTGGATCTTCTCTTCCCGGCTGCCGCTGTCGGTTGCGGTGTCGTTGATGGCCTTCAGGCAGGCTCGTGCAATGGAAATATAGCGATCAGCGTTGTCCTGGCTGGGCATTCACAGGTCTCCTGGTTGGGTCGGCCACATGGGCCGCGATATTGATGCATTGGGACAGGGATTATCGCATCTGGTTCCCTTTCCTGCATGCGGCTTCGGGGTTCCGTTCTGAGGCAGGTCAAAAGTCTGCCTTTTGGCATTTGAGGAATCGTGGGGATGGCATACAGTATGTGTAGATATTCGAATGATAAAAACAACCCAAGGGCTGAACAAACATGAACTATTTTCTGACGGGTGGCACCGGTTTTATCGGCCGGTTTCTGGTTGCGAACCTGCTGGCACGGGGTGGTCACGTCCATCTGCTGGTACGCAAGGAGTCCCTGGACAAACTGGAAGCGTTACGGGCCCGGTGGGGGGAAGGCTCCGAACGGGTTCATGCGGTGACGGGCGATCTGAATCAGCCGGGTCTGGGGCTGGACGCTAAAACCCGCAAGGCGCTGGCGGGCAAGGTGGACCACTTCTTCCACCTGGCGGCGGTCTATGACATGGCGTCAGACGAAACCACCCAGCAGCAGGCGAATGTTGATGGTACCCGACACGCCATGGAGGCGGCCCAGACGCTCAAGGCGGGCTGCTTTCACCATGTTTCGTCCATTGCCGCGGCGGGTATGTACAAGGGCACCTTCCGCGAGGACATGTTCGACGAGGCCGCTGGTCTCGACCACCCCTATCTGAAGAGCAAGCACGAGTCCGAGGGCCTGGTGCGGGCTGAGTGCCAGATACCCTTCCGGGTCTACCGTCCCGGCATGGTGGTGGGGCATTCCCGCACCGGTGAAATGGACAAGGTGGACGGGCCCTATTACTTCTTCAAGCTGATCCAGAAGGTGCGTCATCTCTTGCCTGAATGGGTTCCCACTATTGGTGTTGAGGGTGGACGGCTGAATATCGTTCCGGTGGACTACGTGGTGGATGCCCTGGATCACATTGCCCACCTGGACGGGGAAGACGGTAAGTGCTTCCATCTGGTGGACCCGGATCCCTACAAGGTGGGGGAAATCCTCAACATCTTCTGTGAGGCGGGACATGCCCCGCGTATGGCCCTGCGGGTGGACTCGCGGATGTTCGGTTTTGTGCCGCCTTTCATCCGGCAGTCACTGAAGAGCCTGCCGCCGGTGAAACGACTGACCTCGGCAGTGCTGGATGACGTGGGCATACCCGAGTCGGTGCTGTCCTTTATTAACTACCCGACCCGTTTCGACAACCGGGAATCCGAACGGGCCCTCAAGGGCAGTGGTATCGAGGTGCCGCGCCTCACCGACTATGCCGCGGTGCTATGGGATTACTGGGAGCGCAACATGGACCCGGACCTGTTCCGTGACCGAAGCCTGCGCGGCGCGGTGGAAGGCAAGGTCTGTGTGATTACCGGGGCGACCTCGGGGATCGGCCTGGCCACGGCGGAAAAACTGGCGGACGCGGGCGCCATACTGGTGATCGGGGCCCGCAAACCGGAGCGGTTGAAAGAGGTGACGAAGGCCCTGCAAAGCCGAGGTGCCGAGGTGCACTCCTACCAGTGCGACTTCGCCGATATGGAGGCCTGTGATGGTTTCGTGGCCCAGGTGCTGGCGGACCATGGCACGGTGGATGTGCTGATCAATAATGCCGGGCGCTCCATCCGTCGTTCGCTGGCCTTGTCGTTTGACCGTTTCCACGATTTCGAGCGCACCATGCAACTCAACTACTTTGGCGCCGTACGCCTGATCATGGGCTTTGCGCCGGGTATGCTCAAGCGCAGACGTGGGCATGTGGTCAATATCTCGTCCATTGGCACACTGACCAACGCGCCGCGGTTCTCGGCCTACGTGGCGTCCAAGTCCGCGCTGGATTCGTTCAGCCGCTGTGCCGCCGCGGAGTGGTCAGATCGCAATGTGACCTTCACCACCATCAACATGCCGCTGGTGAAAACACCGATGATCGCGCCTACCAAGATCTATGACTCGGTGCCCACACTGACCCCGGATGAGGCGGCCGATATGGTGACCGAGGCCATTATCCACCGGCCCAAACGCATCGCCACCCGGCTGGGCATCTTTGCCCAGGTCACCCATGCGGTGGCCCCGAAGCTGGGGGAGATTGTGATGAACACGGGGTACCGGATGTTCCCGGACTCGCCGGCGGCGTCGAGCAAGCGGGCGGATCAGCCCAAGGCCACGTCCGAGCAGATCGCGTTTGCCGCGCTGATGCGGGGCATCCACTGGTAAGCTGGCCACCGGTGCAGAGAGCCGGCAGCTACTCGCTGTCCGGCTTTTCTGTGCGGGCGCCGTCCGCTTCGGCTTGCGGCAGTGGAAAGCCGCCCAGGGCCTTCCAGCGGTTGACAATACCGCAGAACAGGTCGGCGGTCTTTTCCGCGTCGTAGGCGGCGGAATGGGCTTCGCGGCTGCTGAACTCCAGCCCGGCCCGTTTGCAGGCTTCCGCCAGGACCGTATGGCCATAGGCCAGGCCCGCCAGGGTGGCGGTGTCGAAGGTGGAGAAGGGGTGGAAAGGGTTGCGCTTGATGTCCGCCCGTTCCGCCGCTGCAAATACGAAGTTGTGGTCGAACGTGGCGTTGTGACCCACCAGCACCGCCCGTTTGCAATCGTGGGACTTTACCGCCTTGCGAATGGGGTTGAAGACCTCCCGCAGGGCCTCGGTTTCGTCCACCGCGCCACGGTCTTCCGCCCAGGGGTCGATGCCCGTGAAATCCAGTGCCGACTGTTCCAGGTTGGCCCCTTCGAAGGGTTTGACGTGCTGGGAGATGGTTTCTCCCCGTTGCAGCCAGCCATCCTCGTCCATGGTGATCAGCACCGCCGCCACTTCCAGCAGGGCGTCGGTGCGCGAGTTGAACCCGCCGGTTTCCACATCCACCACTACCGGCAGGAAGCCCCGAAAGCGGCGTGCCATGGGATGAACTTGCTTGCTGGCTTCTTCAGTCACAACGTCTCCAGATTCGGATGTCTACGGGCGTAAATCAGACCAGGCGCCAGCGCAGCGTTTCGCCGGCTCGCAGGGGAACAATGGTGCCGCCGGCCAGAGGCAATTGCTCCGGAACAGACCAGGACTCGCGCTTCAGGGTAATGGTGTCGGTATTGCGGGGCAGGCCATAGAAGTCGGGGCCGTTGAAGCTGGCAAAGGCCTCCAGCTTATCGAGTACCCCCAGTTCCTCGAATACTTCCGCGTAGAGCTCAATGGCGGCACAGGCTGAGTAGCAGCCGGCGCAGCCACAGGCGGTTTCCTTTTTGTCCCGGGCGTGAGGGGCAGAGTCGGTACCCAGGAAAAAGCGCCGGTCCCCGCTGGCGACGGCCTCCCGAAGAGCCTGTTGGTGCACGTTGCGTTTGAGTACCGGCAGGCAATAAAGGTGAGGACGGATACCGCCCACCAGCAGGTGATTGCGGTTGTACATCAGGTGTTGGGGGGTGATGGTGGCGGCAAGGCGGCCCCCGTCGTGGCTCTGCACGAAGTCAACGGCATCGCGGGTTGTGATGTGTTCCATAACCACCCTGAGCGAGGGATGGCGCTGCATTACCGGGGCCAGCACCTGATCAATAAAGGCTTTTTCGCGGTCAAAGATGTCCACATGATCGTGGGTGACTTCGCCGTGGACCAGCAGCAGCATGCCGCAGTCGGCCATGGTGGCGAGCACATGGTCAATCTCGTTGATGTCGCGCACGCCAGAGGCGGAGTTGGTGGTGGCACCGGCGGGGTACAGCTTGGCTGCCGGAATGCCTGCCCGGGCTGCCTCGCGAATATCGTCCGGCGTGGTCGAGCCGGTGAGGTACAGGGTCATCAGTGGCTCGAAGCCGGTGTGTTCGCCCCGGGCTGCAAGAATACGGTCACGGTAGTCCATGGCCTGTTGCGCGGTGGTCACCGGCGGTGCCAGGTTGGGCATGATAATGGCCCGGCCAAAACGCTCTGCCGTGGCCGGCACTACGTCTGCGAGCACGTCGCCGTCCCGTACGTGAAGGTGCCAGTCGTCCGGCCGGGTAAGGGTGATCTGATCGGTCATGGTGCCTGTGCTCCGCTGCCTCAAAACGCGGCGAGTATACCAGAAGCAGGGGGCTAAAGAATCCGGGGGGCTGGCCGATACCTTAGTCAGGTGCACCTACATCGGAAATCCGGAAACGGCCATGGTCAGATTCGATCGTTCAGCAAAGACAGCGGAAATCAGAGGGTTGCCGGTAAGGCGGACCCTGATGGCGCTGCTGGTTGCCGGTGCAATGGGAACGTCGCCATTGGCGGACGCCCGCAGTTTTGGCGCCGGGCTGGAAAACAGTGAGTGGTACCTTTCTGAATCCGTATTCGACTGTACGCTGACCCATGAGGTGCCCGGTTATGGTCGGGCTGTCTTCAGGCACAGAGCCGGGGAGGATCTCGGGTTCTATCTGGAGGCCGACCTGCCGCTGATGCAACCGGGGCGCGGCCTGCTGGTGGTGGAGGCGCCCGCCTGGCGACCGGGCGAGCCGACGCGGCGACTGGGTTATGTGCAGGTCAGCGACAACCGCAAGGTGGTGGAGGTGGGCAACCGCGACGCCATGGCCATGATGGAAGGCCTGTTGTCGGGCATGGCCCCGACCGTGACCCGTCAGGCCCGCTACCAGGGCGGGCCGGTGCGGGTCAGGTTATCCAATATCAACTTCCGCTCCCAGTTTGACGGCTACCGCCGTTGCGTCACCGGGCTGTTGCCGGTGAACTACGATCAGATCCAGCGTTCCCGGGTGCCGTTTGCGTCCGGCAGTACGTCGCTTGTGGATCGGGATCGTAAGTTGCTGGAGAACATTGCCACTTATGTGGCAGCCGACCCGACGGTGACGAGGATATTCGTGGATGGCCATTCCGACCGCTTCGGCAGCCGTATCCAGAACCGGGCGCTGTCCGAGGAACGGGCTCAGGCGGTGGCGGATTACCTGATCGAGGTGGGCGTGCCGGCAGACCTGATCGTGATCCGCTCCCATGCGGACCAGTATCCGGTATCCGGCAACCCCGCAGACAATCGCCGTACCAACATCCGTCTGGAGCGGGAGGGCGATAATCGGGGTGTCCAGCGCGCGGGCAGCGATGCCTTTGGCGGCGCCAGCGGGTAACCGGAAATGCCTTCGAAAGTCAGGGCCTGCGGTGGTTAGCGTCCGGCCCTGACCAGTTCGCCCACGTGGGCGCCAACGCTTTCAGCCAGTGCCTTCAGGTGATACCCACCCTCCAGGGTGGATATCAGCCGGTCATTGGCGTATTCCTTCGCCAACCCTGTCAGCAATTCCGTCACCCAGCGATAGTCGTCAGTTTCCAGGTTGGTTTCCGCCATGGGATCCAGACGGTGACCGTCGAACCCGGCAGACACCAGGATCAACTGGGGTTTGAACGTCTCCAGTTTCTTTACCCAGCCTTCCTCCACCCGCTTGCGGTACTCCGGTCCGTCGCACTCGGCGGGAATGGGCACATTCACGATATTGTCCGGCAACCGGTAAACGTGGGAGTGGGGGTAGAACGGATGCTGGAAGCTGGAGCACATCATGATGCGTTCATCACCCTGAACAATATCGGCGGTGCCATTGCCCTGGTGAACATCAAAGTCCACGATCGCTACCCGCTCCAGGTGGTGAAACGTCAACGCCCGCATGGCGGCCAGGGCTACATTGTTATAGAAACAGAAGCCCATGGACTTGGCCCGCTCAGCATGATGCCCCGGGGGGCGGGCACAGATAAAGGCGTTGGTCACCTGACTGCTGAGCACCATGTCGACCGCCTCAATGTTGGCCCCCGCGGCCAGCCGGGCGGCCCGCAGGGTATCCGGCATCAGCGCGGTGTCGGGATCGGTGAACACCCGGCCCTTGGTGGGTTGCATCAGGTCGAGCTGGTGCAGGTACTTCTCGGGGTGGACCATCATCAGCTGGTCACGGGTGGCCTCGTCAGGGCGAACCCAGTCCAGTTCCTGGTCGAGACCAGTGTCTTCGATATAACTGATAATACGACTCAGGCGTTCCGGAGATTCCGGGTGCTCGGCGCCCATATTATGCTTGGCGCAATCGTCGTGTGAAAAAAACGCGGTAGTCATGGTATCGGTTCGGTCCTGACGGCACTGGACTTGGAGTTATTAAACTAATGGTAACAGGGATAGCGGAGTAGCGCTGTGTTTCTTTGGTCGTAGCCCCCCCAGATCAATCAAGTCGAGTAATTCGTTTTACATCAAGGACGCAACGCCTAAGATAGACTTGTATTCCACGGCGACAATGTACGAAGGAGACTGCATTTTGGGCACCCGTTACCTGGAAAGCCTGTTCAACCCGTCCTCGATTGTGGTGGTCGGCGCCTCAGAACGTGCCGATAACCTCGGCGGGATGGTGCTCCGCAACCTTCTGGGAGGCAGCTACCCGGGGCAGATGCTGGTCATCAACCAGAACGGCTATGAGTCGGTTCACGGTGTACCCTGTGTCTCCCGCGTGTCGAAGATGGAGTTCAGCCCGGAGCTGGCCATTGTCTGTACGCCGCCGGACACGGTACCCAAGGTGGTGCGGCGGCTGGGCCGGGCCGGGGTGAGAACCGCCATGGTGATGACCGGCGGCATGTCCCGGGCCCACTCACGAACGGGCCAGCCACTGATGTATTCCGTGGGGGAGGCCGCCCGGGAAACGGGAATCCGGGTTCTGGGCCCCAACACCATTGGCCTGATGGTGCCGGCCCGCAGCCTGAACGCCACCTATGCCCATATGGGAGCGCTGCCCGGTAAGGTCGCCTTCGTGGGGCAGTCAGGCAGTGTCGCCAGTTCGGTGATCGACTGGGCTTTTGCCCGGGGGGTGGGGTTCTCGTACTTCCTGACCCTGGGGGATTCCATGGACATCGATCATGATGATCTGATCGACTACCTGGCCCAGGATTCCCAGACCCGGGCGATCCTGCTGCATATCGAGAACATCCCCAACCCCCGCCGCTTCATGTCTGCGGTGCGGGTGGCCTCGCGTACCAAGCCGGTTATCGCGGTAAAGAGCGGGCGGGTGCCGGAGTCAGAATGGTTTCGCCACGAACTGCCCGCCGGCCTGAACCGCAGCGACCCCATCTACGACGCCATGCTGCAGCGGGCCGGCGTGCTGAGGGTGGATGGCCTGGGGCAGATGTTCGACGCCCTGGAAACCCTTACCCGTATGCGCCCCCTGAAGCGCGAGTCTCTGGCGATCATGGCCAATGGCGTGGGGCCCGGGGTGCTGGCGGTGGACCGGCTGGCGGCCCTGGGCGGGGAGCTGGCCACTCTTTCTGAGCAATCCATTGATGCCCTGGCGGATATCCTGCCGCCGTACTGGACCCGCAAGAATCCCATCGACCTGAACTACGACGCATCACCGGATCTCTACGCCAAGGCTATCCGCATACTGGCAAAAGATCCGGAAGTGTCCAACGTGCTGATCATGTACGCACCCAGTCTGACGGAGGACAGCCTGCAGATTGCCGACGCGGTGGTGCAGGCGGTGAAGGGCACCCGCCTGAACGTATTCACCTGCTGGCTGGGCCAGAGTACGGTGATGGATGCCCGGGATGAATTCTACCGAGCCGGGGTCCCGTCGTTCTTCTCGCCGGAAAAGGCGGTCATGGCATTCATGCAGCATGTGAACCACCAGCGCGTTCAGCGGCTGTTGGGAGAGACGCCGGAATCGTTTATTGATCATTTTGCGGACCATTCCAATACCCGCCGGATCATTGTCAACGCGAAGCGGCAGGGCCGGAATCACCTGTCCAACCATGAGGCCCGGGACATTCTCAATGATTACGCCATTAACACGGTGCCGACGGTCTACTGTGACGATGTGGAGGAGGTTCTGGAAGCGTTTGCTGTTGAGCGCCGGCCCATAGACGTTGCCCTCATGCACCAGCGCGCCTGCCACCCGTTCATGGAATACCAGACCGGCCAGGGCCGCTATCGCTCCACCGTCCATGGTCTGACCAATGAAAGCGATATCATCGACGCCTGTCGGGAGCTGATGGAGGACTACCAGAAGCATTTTCCGGACAGTGGCTTTCTGGGGTTTGCGGTGCAGCGATCCTATAAACACATAGACGGTATTGCCTTCAGTGTTGGCATCACCCGGGACCCGCTGTTCGGCCCGCTGGTCGTCTGTGGTGCCGCCGGTGCCCAGATCAGTGTGATGACCGACCGCCAGATTGCCCTGCCGCCCCTGAACATGGTGCTGGCCCGGGAAGTCCTGAGGCGTACCTACATGTCGCGTCTGTTGCAGGAGTTCAGTACCGAGCCGGAACGGGATATCCGTGCCATCTGCGAGGTGCTGATCACCCTGTCGCAGATTGTCATCGACCAGCCGGAAATTCGGGGCCTGGAAATCTCCCCGCTACTGTTTGATCGCGACAGCACCCTGGCGGTGGATGTGGCCATTGACCTGGCCGACAGGCCGGGGATACCGATCATCCAGCCCTATCCCAGGGAGTTGGAGGAGTGGATTGTATTGCCCAAGTCCGGGCGCCGGGTGATCATCCGGCCGGTACTGGCAGAGGATGAACCCGCCCACCGGGCATTCCATGAACACCAGTCGCCGGAGTCAATCCGCTATCGGTTCTTCCAGTTCCGTAAGCACTTCTCCCGGGAAGACGTAGCCCAGATGGTTCAGATTGATTACGACCGGGAAATGGTCTTCATTGCCAATGCCCCGCGCGAAGACGGGGAAGGGGAGGAGACCCTGGGCACCGTCCGGGTGTGGACCGATGCGGACAACCTGCGCTGCGAATTTGCGGTTATGGTGCACGACAAAATGAAAGGCGAGGGCCTGGGCGTGGCCCTGATGCAGAAGATGATTGACTACTGCCGCTCCCGGGGCACCATGGAAATGGTGGGCAATGTGCTACCGGAAAACCGCCCGATGCTGCAGCTTGCCGAGCACCTTGGCTTCAGGATCCACTACAACCGCGAGGAAGAAGTGATGGATCTGAAGCTGGTGCTGAACGAGCCGGAGAAGGACTGGCAGCGGGAGAGGTTGGCCCGGGCCCATCATTAGTTTTGGAGGCTACTCGGCAGCTTGACGGGGCGGAGGCAGGAGGCTCTTTCCGGGACCTTCAAAAACAGGGACGTTTTTGAAGAGCCTACAGGGACGTATTTACGGCGTGTCCCGGAAAGAGCCTCCTGCCTCCGGCCCAGCCCCCCAAGTTAACGTTATCCTTCTTCTACAATAGCCGAACGATCCTCCCCACCAAGAGCCTCCAACAACCCGGGAATCAGCCGCGAAAGCTCCAGAGTCATCAGCGAGAAAGCAGCATCAAACTTGGCCGCTGCATCATCAGCATCCACATCGTCCAGCTTCTCCTGCAAGGTCTCACCAAACTTCAGCCGGCGGATACCGAATTCCTCATCCAGCACAAACGACACATTCTCATCCCAGGTCAGGGACAGTTTGGTCACCTGCATGCCCGCTTCCAGGTGGTTCTGGATTTCATCAGCACGCAAATCCAGACCCTTGCAGCGAACCACACCGCCATCCTCTGAAGGATCTTTCAGCTCGCACTCGGTGCCCAGTTCAATAGCCGCCGGAAGATCAACGGACTCATTCAGCCAGCCGGTAAAGGTAAACGCCGGCGCCTGCTCCAGTACCGGCGGACGGACCGGCAGTGAGCCAATGCTCTTACGCAGGGCCGAGGCCAGATCCTCCGCCTGCTTGGCGGAACCGGCGTCGACCACCAGCACACCGTCTGCCGGGGCAAGGTAGGCAAAGCTGCGGCGGTTGCGGGAGAAGGCGCGGGGCAGCATCTCCAGCATGACCTCTTCCTTAAGCTCATCCTTCTCCTTCTTGCGCACCTTGCGGCCCTGTTCCTGCTCGATGAGCTCAGCCTTTTCCTCCACCAGCTCCTTGATAACGGGCGCCGGCAACAGTTTTTCCTCCTTGCGCAGCGCAATCAGGTGGTAGCCGCCGGCGCTGTGTACCAGTACCTCGCCGTGCTTGCCCAGGGGCGGTACCCAGCCGTGACGTGCCGGCTCCTGTGGGCCGCAGGGCTTGAAGGCATCAGCAGCCAGCTTTTCTTCCAGTTCTTCCGGGCTGATGTCGAACGGCTTGGTAAAGCGGAAAACTCGGGCATTGCGAAACCACATGGAATCGGGTCCTTGCGTTGTTTTTCGGGTTCAAACAGGGATTTTGGGCAGCGTAATGGCTGTGTTCTAGATATTCATCACCTCAACCAGCACGGTCTTGACGATAAAGCCCGCCACACCGGCGCCCAGAATGGTAAAGAGCGCAATGGTACCAAATCGGCCGGCCTGGGACTTGCTGGCCAGGTCCCACACGATATACCCCATCCAGAGGATCAGCCCCGTGAGGCAGACGTAAAGGGCAATTTGAGAGAAGAGTGCTTCGTTCATGCAACGCTCCGTCGGGTTTCTCGGTCAAACAGGCGCCAACTACCGGCCCTGTCGGACCGGTGCAGGCGTCGTCGGTTAATGCGGAACGGCGGCGTTATTCTTGAGAGTTATTGCTCGTCGCGCAGGAAGGTCCAGTTATCGCCGGAGGAGTGCTCCTCACTGAAGCGATAGCCGGCCAGGTCGAACCCTTTCAGGTCATCGGCCTGGTTGATGTTATTGGTAATCGCATAACGGGCCATCAGGCCCCGGGCTTTTTTGGCGTAGAAGCTGATCATCTTGTACTGGCCGTTTTTCCAGTCCTTGAACTGGGGTGTGATGATGCGGGCCTTGAGCTGCTTCTTGCGAATACTCTTGAAGTACTCGTTGGAGGCCAGGTTCAGCAGCACGCCGTCGTCTGCGTCAAGTTCCCGGTTCAGGGCGTCGGTAATGGTGTTGCCCCAGAACTCATAGAGGTCCTTGCCCCGCTTGTTCTCGAACTTGGTGCCCATTTCCAGTCGATATGGCTGCATCAGGTCCAGTGGGCGCAAGATGCCATAAAGGCCGGAGAGGATACGCAGGTGGTTCTGGGCGAACTCGAACTCACTGTCATTGAATTCATGGGCGGCCAGTCCGGTATAGACGTCGCCGTTGAACGCGAGCACTGCCTGACGGGCGTTGTCCGGGGTGAACGGCGTGTGCCACTGCTGGTAGCGTTCAGCATTGAGCTGGCCCAACTTGTCACTGATGCCCATCAGGTTGCTGACCTGGTGGGGTTCAAGCGCCTTGAGCTGGTCAATGAGCTCGCAGGCGTCGTCCAGAAACGCCGGCTGGGTGTACCGGTCGGTGGCCAGGGGGCTTTCGTAGTCCAGGTTCTTGGCAGGGGATACAACCATTAACATGTCAGAGTTACCTCAGTGAATATGGCCTGAAGATCTGGGGTTCGGGCCCAGGAAGTCCAGGAGGTCATCCCGGCTGAAGGGCCAGCCCAGTTCGGCCCCGGTGTCTTCACGGCGCAGTACCGGTATGCGGGTGCCATAGCGTTCAACCAGTTGCTCCGACGAGGCGATGTCGACTGCCTCTACCGGGATCGGCTCGGGCATGGGCGTGTGCACCAGGAGGTTTTCCGCCAGTTCACACAGCTGGCAATGACTGGTGGTGAAGAACGTCAACTGCATTATTTCTTGACCTGGGCGTCCAGTTGCTGGCCGGTGACGCCCTTGCTGTCCGCGCCCATCAGGTAGAGGTAGCTGGGCATCAGCTCCTCCGGGGTCGGGTTCTGAATGGGGTTCTCCGCCGGGTAGGCGTGGGCCCGCATGTTGGTGCGCGTGGCGCCCGGGTTCAGGCTGTTGACGCGAACATTATGGCGTTCATCGTCCAGTTCATCGGCCAGTAGCTGGCTCAGGCCTTCCAGCGCAAACTTCGACACCGCATAGGCCCCCCAATAGGCCTTGGCCTTGCGACCCACGCCGGACGAGGTGAAGATCACCGAGGCATCATCAGACAATCTCAGCAGCGGAATGACCGCCCGGGTTAACAGGAACGGTGCGGTGGCATTCACTTGCATGACCTTGTTCCAGGTTTCCGGGTCGTAGAGTTCCACGGGGGTGCGGGTGCCCAGGATGCCGGCATTGTGGAGCAGGCCATCCAGCCGTCCAAAATTGTCCTCAATGGTCATGGCCATTTCTTGGTATTCCTTGACCGCCGCGCCCTCCAGGTTCATGGGCACAATGGCGGGCTGGGGGTGGCCGGCGGCCTCGATCTCGTCGTAGACGGATTCCAGCTTGGAAATTGTCCGCCCCAGCAGAATCACAGTGGCACCATGGGCGGCATAGGTTTTTGCGGCGACACGACCAATGCCGTCACCGGCACCGGTCACCATGATAATGCGATCCTTCAGCAGGCCTTCCGGGGCCTGATAGTTATGCATGGGGTTGTCCGACATAAGGCAGTATGCTCCCGCTCGGTGTCCTGAATAATTCGTAAGCCAGCCTGGTAAGGCGGACGCTATTGTATCAGCTTTACCAGTTCGTCGACGGTATCGACGGTATGGTCCGCTTGCCAGAGATCAACCTCATCGGGGTTGACGATATAGCCATAGCGTACGGCAACCGTGACCATACCGGCGTTGCGTCCGGCTTCGATGTCGCGGGCGTGGTCACCTACGTAGATACCGTTATCCGGGGCGGCTCCCATTTGCCGGCAGGCCAGGTGCAGGCCTTCCGGGTCCGGCTTCCGGTTGGCGACGTGATCCGGGCAGATCAGGGCAGCGCAGCGGCTCTCCAGCCCGAGTGCCGACAGCAGTGGCGCCGCAAACCGTACCGGCTTGTTGGTCACAATGCCCCAGGGCACGTCGGCTTCTTCCAGGGCGGACAACATCCGGTCCATGCCGGCGAACAGCTCGGTTTCTTCGCAGATTCCAGCCTCATAGAGATCCAGGAAGCGGGCATGCCGGCCCGGGTACTCGGGGTGGTCAGGTTCCAGGCCGAAGCCCAGTCGGATCATGGCGCGGGCGCCATCGGACACATGTGGCCGGATGCCGTCTGCGGGCAATGGCGCCAGCGAGTTCTCCCGCCTCAGGTCATTGAGCACGCGGATAAAGTCCGGCGCAGTGTCGATCAGCGTGCCATCGAGGTCGAACAGCACCGTGGACGGTGGCTTCGGCAGGGGGCGCGACATGTCAGCTCTCCGCCGGTTTGGTGGCATGCATCATGTAGTTTACGTCCACATCCCGGCCCAGCTTGTAGACCTTGGTTACCGGGTTATAGGTCATACCGGTAAGCTCGCGAATGTCCAGGCCGGCGCCACGGAGATGATCGGACATTTCCGACGGGCGGATGAATTTGCTCCATTCGTGAGTGCCCCGGGGCAGCAGTCGCAACAGGTATTCGGCGCCAACGATGGCAAACAGGAACGATTTGGGGTTGCGGTTGATGGTGGATACGTAAAGCTCGCCGCCGGGCCTGAGCAGGCGCGCGCATGCCCGGATCACCGACGCCGGTTCCGGGACGTGCTCGAGCATTTCCAGGCAGGTGACGATGTCGTACTGGCCCTCGTGGTCCGGGTCGGCAGCCAGTTCTTCCACGGTGGTCTGGCGGTAGTCCACCTCGACACCGGATTCCAGGCCGTGCAGGCGCGCCACGGCCAGGGGCGCCTCGCCCATATCAATGCCAGTGACGGTTGCCCCCCGCCGGGCCATCCCTTCGGAAAGCAGGCCACCGCCGCAGCCCACGTCCACCACCCTGCACCCGGCCAGTGGCGTGCGTTCGTCAATGTAGTTCAGCCGCAGCGGGTTGATGTCGTGCAGGGGGCGGAACTCGCTGGAGGGGTCCCACCAACGGCTGGCGAGCGCCTCGAACTTGGCGATTTCGTTCTGGTCTACGTTGGTTCTGCTCATGGTCATGGGGCCTGGCAAGTAAGGCCGGCAGGCTGCCGGCAGGTTCAGTGCTTGTCTGCGGATGTGATGCGATTATGCCATTCCTGCACCCTCAACATCAGGTCCGGTACGTCGATGCGGGTAAGGCGGCCATCCTGTACTTGAGGTACGCCGGCAATCCAGCTATGGCTTACCTGGCGGCCGTGATTACTGTAGATAAGATGGGACGCCGGGTCATAGACTGGCTGCAGGAACGGATCGCTCAGATCCACCGCAATAAGGTCAGCCTGTTTGCCCGCGACCAGTGAACCAATTTCATGGTCCCGGCCCAGCGCCCGGGCTCCGTTGATGGTGGCCATCGCCAGAGCCTGATGCGCTCCCAGTGCGGCGGCGTCTCCGGAAACGGCCTTGGCCAGCATGGCTGCGGTGGACAGCTCGCCGAACAGGTCGAGGTCATTGTTGCTGGCGGCGCCGTCCGTGCCGATGGTGACGTTGTTGCCGCCCTGTTGCAGCGAATGGACCGGACAGAAGCCGCTGGCCAGTTTCAGGTTCGATTCCGGGCAATGGATAATATGGACCCCGGTATCGGCGACAGTCGCCAGGTCGTCGTCGTTCAGTGTCGTCATGTGAACGCACTGGGTATTCCTGTTGAGGGCGCCGAGATCCCTCAGGCGTGCAATGGGGCGCTGACCCTCCTGGCGAAGGGCTTCCTCCACCTCGAAGGCGGTTTCATGGAGGTGGATCTGCATGGCCGCCCCGGAGCTCTGCTGAAGTGCCACTGCCTTTTTCAGGGTGCTGTCCGCGACGGTATAGGGGGCGTGGGGGCCAATGGCGATACGCACCCAGGGGTCGTTTTTCCACTGCTCCAGGAGTGCCGCGCCCTTGTCGAGGTACTCTGCCGGGCCACTGCCCCAGGGTGTGGGCATCTCCATCAGCGGGAAACAGACTTGCGCCCGCATGCCGACGTCCTTTGCCATCTGCGCGGCCACCTCAGGAAAGAAATACATGTCGGAGAAGCAGGTTGTGCCGGTGCGTAGCATTTCCGCCATGGCCAACTGGGTGCCATCGGCGATGAAGCGGTCGCTGACAAAGCGGCCTTCGGCAGGCCAGATATGCTCGTTGAGCCAGGTCATCAGGGGCAGGTCGTCCGCCAGACCCCGAAACAGCGACATGGCGGCGTGACCATGCATATTGATCAACCCCGGCAACACCACATGATGGGGAAGATCGATCACCTCCCGGGCACGGTAGTCCTGGTCGGCTTCAGTCTGGGGCACGATTGCTTCAATACGGTCCCCAAGTACCATGATTGCCTGATGGTCCAGCACCTCGCCAAAGGGCTCGACAGGGATGACCCAGCGTGCGTTGATGCGAATATCGGCGGCAATGATGGTATCAGCGGTCATGAATCGGGCCTGTAACTCCGGTGGTTTGGGGCTTTCTGAAGACAACCCTGAACGATGGCCGGGCGCTTCAGGATGCCACCAGAAACTCCCCGGGTCTTGGTTTGTCTACAGCGGCAGAGTATAACGGTCGAGTCTGAACGCAGCCAGCGACAATACGAAGGAGGTAAATGATGAGCAGACAGTCCCCCGGTACGGTTCAACAGAAAGCCGATCCTGATACCGTCGCCATTCGGTGGCTCGGTTATGCGGTCCAGTTGCTGGACCAGCGTCGGCTGCCGGCCGAGGAGCACTGGCTGACCATCGAAGGGGCTGCCGGAGTTGCCCAGGCCATACGGGATATGGCGGTGCGGGGCGCGCCGGCCATTGGCATCAGTGCCGCCTATGGGGTTGCTCTGGCTGCTCGGGGAGCCGACGCTGACAACTGGCAACGGGAGGTGAGGGACGCTATCGACCAGCTCGCCGTGTCCAGGCCCACAGCGGTCAACCTGTTCTGGGCCCTTGACCGGATGGGTGGAGTCCTTGATCAGTGTCAGTCCCGGAAGGATGCGGTATCGCGTCTGGCCGAGGCCGCTGTAGCGATCCACCGCGAAGACCTGGCTGCCAATATGGCCATGGCGGACCTGGCGCTTGAGGCCATGGCTCTGGAAAAGCCCTGCTCAGTGCTGACCCACTGCAATACCGGGGCACTGGCAACGGGTGGCTACGGCACGGCTCTGGGGGTGGTGCGCAAGCTTCACGAGAAGCGTCTGTTGAAGCGGGTTTATGCCGATGAAACACGGCCCTGGTTGCAGGGGGCAAGGCTGACTGCGTGGGAGCTGGTCCGTGACGACATTCCGGTAACCCTCAATGCCGATGGTGCAGCTGCGGCTATCATGGCGAAGGGCGACGTCAAGTGGGTGATTGTCGGAGCCGACCGTATTGCCGCCAACGGTGATGTGGCTAACAAGATCGGCACTTATGGCCTGGCGGTGCTGGCCAGGCATCACAAGGTTAAATTCATGGTGGTGGCTCCATACAGCACCGTGGATATGTCATTGGCCAGTGGCCGCGATATTCCCATTGAGGAGCGTGACGGAGACGAGATCTGCCAGGTTGGTGGTATCCGGGTTGCACCGGAGCATGTCAACGCCTTCAATCCGGTGTTCGATGTGACGCCGGCTGACCTTATCGATCTTATTGTTACCGAACGGGGTGTGGTGCATACCCCGGAGATGACGGGCATGCATCCGCTGTCTGATTAACCATCCTACAGGCACAAAAAAGCCGGCAACTTCAGGGAAGTGCCGGCTTTTTTATTGTCTCAGAGTGGTTACTCTGCTTTCGCCGTTACGGTACCTGCTGGCAGGATGGTGGCCATACGGCGATCCAGCTCGAGCATGTCCGCCATAATGTGGCCCCCCTCGCGCACGATGAAGTCCAGTTCGTCATCCTCGCCATGGGCGGCGGCCTGTTGCTCCTGATGGTCCTCCATGGCCTGGAAGCTTTCGAAAGGTTCTTCACCCTTCAGTTCCCGGCGGGCATTGGCAATGGTTAACTGCCGGCTTTCCAGCTGTTCCTGGTAGTCCCGTCGCAGGTCTTCGTTGAGGCTCACCATGGTGGTCTTGCGCTGCTCCTTCAGGAAATCGATCTCCTTTTGCAGCAGGCTGAACTCGGGGGGTTCGTCGAAGCGATCAGCGTGGCGTTGACGTAGCTGGTCAATCACTCCGCTGAAGTCGAAATAGCGGGCGTGAGGCACTGAGTCGATCTGGTCCCAGGGCAGGGCACGCTCCAGGGCGTCTTCGCCGATACGGGTGGTATCGATCCGTGATGGAATCTCGATATCCGGAATGACGCCACGGTGCTGGGTGGAGCCACCCGAGACCCGATAGAATTTCGACTGGGTAATCTTGAGCTGGCCGTGGTTCAGCGACCGGACCGCCTGCACGGTGCCCTTGCCAAAGGTCTGCGAACCAACCACCAGGCCGCGGCCATAGTCCTGGATGGCGCCGGCAAAGATTTCCGATGCCGAGGCGCTCATGCGGTTCACCAGCACCACCATGGGGCCGTCCCAGGCCACGCTGGGGTCCTGGTCAGCCAGCACCTGCACCTGATTGTCGGAACTGCGGATCTGTACCGTGGGACCCTGGTCGATAAACAGTCCGACCAGATCGTTGGCCTCATGCAGGGCGCCACCGCCATTATTTCGAAGATCCATTACCAGACCGTCGACGTTTTGCTCGGCCTTGAGCTCTTCCAGCAATTTTCGCACATCACGGGTGGTGCTCTTGTAGTTGGGGTCGCCCCGCTGCATGGCCTGGAAATCGGCATAGAACGTGGGGATGTCGATAACGCCAATGCGATAGGTTTCGTCGCCGCGGTCCAGCTCGATTACCTCGCTGCTGGCGCTCTGCTCCTCCAGTTTCACCTTGTCCCGTTTGATGGCGATGGTGCGGGTGACGGTTTCGTCACTGGCGTTGGCAGGCACCACTTCGAGGGTGACGGTGGAGCCACGGGGGCCCCGGATCAGGTCGACCACTTCGTCCAGGCGCCAGCCGATCACGTTGGTGGGTTTGTCTTCGTCTTCCTGTTTCACAGAGACGATACGGTCCGCTGGGCCGAGTTGCCCCTGCCGGGAGGCCGGGCCGCCAGGCACCAGGCGTACCACTTTGGTGTATTCGTTATCCGACTGCAGAACCGCACCTATGCCTTCCAGGGACAGGCTCATGTTGATGTTGAAGTTCTCGGAATTGCGTGGCGAGAAGTAATTGGTGTGTGGGTCCCATGTGCCGGCAAAGGCATTCATGTAGGCCTGGAACGCATCTTCGCTGCGCATTTGCGAGATCCGCTTACGCTGGCTCTCATAACGGCGTGTCAGCACCTCCAGAATTTCCTCGTCGGAGCTGCCATTCAGGCGCTGGGCCAGCACCGCATTGCGAATGCGCTTGTTCCAGAGTTCATTGAGGCCGGCCTGGTCCGCTTCCCAGTCGGCCTCCGAGCGGTCCAGCAGGATTTCGTCTGCGGTCTGGAAGTCGAATGAATCAACCCCGCCTTCGAGTAATCCGAGGGCGTAATCCATGCGTTCGATAATGCGTTTCTGGACGCGATTGTAGATATCGAATCCGGGCTGCAACTGACCCGTGCGAAGAGATGCCGCCATCTGTTCCTTCAACGGCTGGAACGACTGGATATCCTGCTGGGTGAGGTAGATACGCTGGCCATCGAGATAATCCAGGTAATCGTCGAAGACCTCTTGAGCAAGCTCGTCGTTGATGGACTGCTCGCGGAAATGGGTGAACTGGAGCTGACGGGAAATAAGGATATTTGCCCGGGCCTGTTCAATGGTGGGGGAGACCGCCTCATAGGCACCGTTATCAACGCTGGCATGAAGGGACGTGCCAATGCCTAACACGGGCAGGGCTGCCAGGACACCGATGGCGAAGTTCCTGACCCGGGAAACTACGGGCTTGTTAACTGTCTTCATAAATATGATTACCTGCTAGTACCTGGGCTCCCCCTTACATCTGCTGTCCACCTGGGGCCCATCTGCAGGTTCTGGCCTGCCTGGACCATGTGGTGTCAGCCTCAGGGGAGCTTCCGGATCAGCGCTGAAGCCGCAGTGCGGCACTCAGGGCGGACTCTCACTCCTGACTTTCATTGTAGGCAACGGTAGCTATGGTTACCACAGCCAGTTCTGGTGATGTAATGACAATCTATCCATAACCTGACACAGGTCCGTTCGCCGACTGGTCTGCGGGTTATGAGTCCGGGTTCTGCGTCTCCAGCGCCTGTGTGAGCCGGGTGGCCAGCTCCGGCGTCAGCGAATCCTGGGGCAGTGCCAGACACCAGCGAGCCACAATGGCTTCGCGGGTATCACTGTTGGCGCCTTGCTGGTTCGGGCCTCCCTCAAAACCTTCCTTGAGTCGTCTGACCTGCAACTCCATACGTAAGGACTGGTCATCGTCCGGAGAGGGGCAACCGTTGAGGATTTCGCAGAGTACAACCAGCTCCCGGGGGTCTGAGACCGCCACCGTCGCCTGAAGTTCCTGCCAGTGTCCGGGCAGGCCTTCCTGCGACAGGGTGCCTTGCACCCGCTGTTCGACCCACTGCTGCCACTGGTGCATGACAGCCATGGTCTGGTGCTGGCGGAGCACCTCTGTCAGCTGACTGGCGGTCTGGCGAAGCTCTTTGCCGATACTGGCGGACACTGGTGTCCTGGCGGTGGCTTCCAGTTTGTCGATCCATTCGCTGGCGATGGTCTCGTTGATCGGCTGATCGTCCAGTAGCGCCCTGGCGCCGGAAAGAACGGCTTGCGCCGCCTGATCCGACTCGCTGGTTTCCTGCTCGCGGCGCTGACGCTGCTCGTCACGGCGGGCAAAGATCTCGTCGCACGCGGCCCGGAATGCCTTCCAGAGCTTGCGGTCTTCCCGGTGACGGGTGATACCGATACTTTGCCACTGTTTCTGCAGCGCTTTGGCCTCGTCCATGGCTTCCGACAGGGGGGCGTGCTCCGTCAGCTCCCGGGCGCGGTCGACAATCCCCTGTTTGAACTCCTCGTTGCGGTGTCGCTCTTCATCCAGGTGGCTGGCCAGGTCGTTCATCAGGCGATCGAATTCCTTCTGCACCTTCCGGTTGTCACGAAAGTCCACTGGCCAGGCCTCGCGCCATTCCTTGCGTGCCGTTTTTTCAATCTGTTCGGCGGCCTGCCAGTCCACCTGACTCCAGTCGGTACCTTCCAGGTAACGGGCCAGTTCCTCGCAGATGTTATAGCGTGTTTGCAGGTGCACTTTCTTGAGGTCGGAGCGCGCTTCGAAATAGGCCTTGCAGGGTTCAAAGGCGGTTTCCGAGGCGGCCCGGAAACGTTGCCACAGCTCCCGGTTTGAAGAACCGCCCAGGTCACGCCACTCCTGCTGCAGCTCCTGAATACGGGTGGCCTTGGCCTCCGGGTCCATGGGTTGTTGCGCCAGGTACTCCATTTGCTCACACAGGGCCACCTGCTTGGGTTCGGTGGCGAAGCCCTGCCAGTCACCCAGTTCGCGAACCTGTCCGGCCAGGCGCTGAAGGCGCGCCCGGTATCGGTTGGCCAGCTTGCCCCCCAGCTGACGCTGGAGTCCCTGGGCCTGTTTCAACTGCTGGCGGGATTCCTTGAGGCGGTTGTCGGCGAGCGTGGCTTCGAGCTGCTCAAGGGCGGCTTCCAGCTTGAGGGCGGCCTTTTCCTGTGCTTCGGTATCGTTATCCGCCGCAGCTGGCTGTGAGGGCTGAGTGCGGACCACTTGTGACAGTGCGTGAAGTGCTTCCGGCCTGGCCAGTCTGGCCGGCCATGCGAGCTGGTCCAGCAGGGCGATAACCTGGTCGACAGGGGGCGCATCCTGGGCCATCAGGGCTTCGAGTTCTCCCTGATGGTGGGCCAGTCGACGAACGGCATCGATGGCGGCGCGCAGGGTCAGCATCAGGTCTTCGTATTGCTTTTGCTCCTGGCGGCTGACGCTGGTATCCCGTGTCGCCTCCAGCCAACGGTTTTCCTGGGTGCGCTGCAGCGCGTCCAGGGAGGGGAGGGCACCGGAAGTGGGGGCTTCGGCGGCCAGGGAATCCAGGGTTTCCTGAAGCAGTGCCAGTGTTTCTTCCCGCTGGATCTTCTGGTCCTGGTGCCGCTGCGCTTCCTGGCGATCCTGTTCCAGTTCGCGGATCCGTTCACGGCAGGTATGCAGGGCACTCAGGACACGGGTTTTCTGTTCGTTGCTGGCCGACCCTTCCAGCGACTGCCACTGCTTGTCCAGTTGCTGTGTACGGGCCTCGTAAAGGGTGGTGTCGCCGGTTTTCGCAAGGTCTTCGGCATCGCGCGCAAGCTGTTCGAGTGCGTCCCGGGTTGCCTGCTCGTCTTCCTGCTGGCGCCGGATGTCCTGCAGGACCTGGCGGGTGTGCTGGTAGACGCCCTTGTCCCTGCCGCGAGAGGCTTTTTGCACCTGCTGGAGCAGGGTCTCATCGGTCAGCCGACGAGCCGCTTCCAGGCGAATGTCGGCCGCCAGGCCTTTGGTGGCAAGCCGTGCCAGGGTTTCCTGGGGCACGTTGGTGTCTGCCAGGGTTTGCCGTTGGGTATCGATGGCCGGTTGCCCGGGGCTTCTGCTGGTCGCGGACTCCCCATCGACGGGGCTGCTGTTCTGTACGGTGTTGTCCTTCTTGCTGCTGTTGTCCGGTCTGGTCGCTTTGGTGGAGCGCTTCTTGAAGAGATTCTGGAAAAATGCGGCCATGTCGGTATCCTTCAGGCAGTCAGTTCACGGGGTATCCCGTCTATGCTTCCGGCCGCTGGATACAGGCCGGAAGTCAGGAAAGCCGATAGGGCGGGCGATTCGGAAAATGGCCCGTGTTTCATTCCCGGCTTTCGGGCAGGTGGCATAGTCTATCCTCTCGAAACAGGTTGCGGAAAGGGGCGATATGGCAAAGTCAGGTAAAAAGAAAGACCCCAACGAGCAGGCGCCGGAAACCGCCCTCCGGCTGCTTGCCCGACGTGAGCACAGTCGCCTGGAACTGACCATGAAATTGCGGCAGCGACGGGTGGACAACGACGTGATCGACGAGGTCCTGGACAGCTTCGAGGAAAAGGGCTGGCTGGACGATGGACGTTTCGCCGAGGTTTTCGTGCGTCAGCGAATGGACGCTGGCTATGGCCCCCTGAAGATTCTGGCAGACTTGCAACAGCGCGGCGTGATGGCGACGCCTCCGGAACTCAACGCGGTGCCAGAGGAGCGCTGGACACAGATGGCAATCCGTCTCCGCGAGCGGCGGTTTGGCCTGGCCGACCTGACAGGGGATTGGGCTGAGTGGCAGCGTCAGGGAGGATTTCTGGCGCGGCGGGGGTTTTCCGGAGATCAGGTGGAGCGGGCACTGGAAGCCACCGAACAAGCCGCCGAGTAGCACACTATTGCGCTAGAGCGTTGGCGGCGTGATGCCCATCTCACGGGGAAGGGCAAGCGTCGTTTCCTGTTCCTTTCCCTGTTGTTCCCGGATGACCCGGTAATCGTGCAGCCCGCTCGGGGGAAGCAGCTCGCTGGTGTCGGTCCGGGCCATGGTCGTGGGTTCGGCTTCGGCTACCCTGTCAAACCGCCGGGCCAATACATCATAGTAGCGTCGGATATTTTGCACGTAGAGTACCGGCTCGTGGCCGCGGGCGTAGCCATGCCGGGTTTTCGAATACCATTCCTTCTGGGACAGTAGTGGCAGGAATTCCTTGACGTCCAGCCAGCGGTCGGGGTTACGCCCGGCGGATTCTGCCAGGCGGCGGGCGTCTTCCAGGTGACCAAAACCCACGTTATAGGAAGCCAGGGCGAACCAGGTGCGGTCAGGCTCCTTGACATGGTCCGGGATCATGCCGTGAACCTGCCGGAAATAGCGGGCACCTCCCTCGATACTCTGTTCCGGGTTAAGGCGGTTGTCGATGCCAATGTGACTGGCCGTGTTGCGGGTCAGCATCATCAGCCCGCGTACACCGGTGGGTGATACCGCGTCGCGGCGCCAATTCGATTCCTGGTAGCCGATGGCGGCCAGTAGTCGCCAGTCAAGATTGGTTTCGTCGCCGTAGTTCCGGAATACGTCCTGGTATTGCGGCAGTCGGTCGCGGATATGCTTCTCGAAGGTGAGGGCACCAACATACCCAAGTTGATCGAGATGACCATAAAAGCGTTCCCTCAGGTGGGCGAGGGTGCCGTCCTTCCTGATCTGCTCAAAGAAAGCTTCGGCCTCCTGATAGAGGCTTCCGTCATTGCTGACGGGAAACAGCCAGGCGATGGATTCCTTGTCGCTGATGGCAAACGCCCTTTTCACATTGGGGTAGAAGACGTGGTTCAGGGCCAGTTCGTTGGCGTCCACGATCGCTGCCATCAGCTCACCGGACTCTACCCGTTCAAGAATGCCGGCCGCATCCACGCCCTCGTGGATCTGGTAGTTCAGTAGTGGAAATTCATCCCGGAGTTGCCTGAGGTGCGGCAGGTGATTGGTTTCAGCGGCCACGTGGACGGGAATGTCCTGCTCTGCCAGCGACTCGATGGAGTCGAACTGGTCTTCCATACCACGATGGTAGATGACCACGGATCGTGAACTGAGACCGTTGGCAAGCGTGCGGAAGCGACCATCCCAGTCGTGGGCCAGGGACAGGCCGGTGAATCCGATGTGCGCGTAGCCGTTGTCCAGCACCTCAAGTATTTCGCTGTTGCCCTCCACCAGGCGGACCCTGAGCTCCACGCCCAGGTAGTCGGCAAAGCGTTGGGCCAGTTCGTAGTCAAACCCGGTGGCGCCTTCACGGTCCTTATAATAGATGGAAGGCGCGTTACGGGTGATAACGTGCAGTACACCCTCGGCTTTTACCGTAGACAGGGTGTCCGGCCGTGAGCAGCCGCCGAGCGCGATGGCCCACAGCAGCGTCATCAGCGTGAGTACCCTTGTTGGGGACAGGGGCAGATTTCCTGAATTTCGGGGGGCACCCAAATTCATGTCCTCCGGAAAGTGTCGCTCCATGATCCCCCAGTCTGTGGAAACAGGTCAAATGTGGCTGGGGTAAATTGGGGCGAGAGTCCGTTTCATGTTCTTTGCTGTATCCTGCGTCCGGTTTCCAGTATTATTGCGCCCGTTCATACACGGTGCCGCGCCCTCACACCAGCAGGTCGTCACGGCCGCTGGCTGGCGCACCGGTTTCTCCAAGTTCGCGCGATACAGGTTATAACCCATGCTGGAACTTCGCGGCGCTCCCGCACTCTCCCCTTTCCGCACTGAAAAACTGTCTGGTTTGCTGACTGAAGCCGTTCAGGGTATCAGCGCTCTCTATGCGGAATTCATGCATTTCGTGGACGTTGAAGCTGAGCTCGGTGACGGCGACCAGGAAGTTCTGGATCGTTTGTTGACCTACGGGCCAAGCGCCGAACGGCATGAACCGGACGGGGTGCTGTTTCTGGTAGTGCCGCGGCCGGGAACGGTATCGCCCTGGTCCAGCAAGGCCACGGATATCGCCCGCAACTGCGGCCTTCGTCAGGTGAACCGTATTGAGCGTGGTATCGCCTATTATGTGAAGGCGGAGCAGAAGCTGGGTCGCGAGGAGCGTCAGGCCATCGCCGCGCTATTGCACGACCGCATGACGGAAACTGTCTTCCATGAGATGGCCGGGGCGGAGCTGCTGTTCCATCGGGAAGAGCCCAGGCCACTGGAGCGGATCCCGGTACTCACCGGTGGCCGCCCGGCTCTGGTGGAGGCCAACCAGCGACTCGGCCTCGCCCTGGCCGAGGACGAGATCGACTATCTGGTGGATGCCTTCAGTGACCTGGATCGGGATCCCACGGATGTGGAACTGATGATGTTTGCCCAGGCCAACTCGGAGCACTGTCGGCACAAGATCTTCAATGCGTCCTGGGATATTGACGGCGAGGGGCAGCAGAAGTCCCTGTTTGCCATGATTCGCAATACCCACGAGATGAGCAGGGACGGGGTGCTCTCTGCGTATCGTGATAACGCCTCGGTGATCCGCGGATCCACTGGCGGTCGTTTCTATCCGGATCCGGAGACAGCGCGGTATCACTATGTCCAGGAGCCTATCCACATCCTGATGAAGGTGGAAACCCACAACCACCCCACCGCCATTTCACCCTTCGCCGGTTCAGCCACCGGTGCAGGTGGCGAGATTCGTGATGAGGGCGCTACCGGTCGTGGTTCCAAGCCCAAGGCGGGTCTCACCGGATTTACGGTTTCCAATCTCGAAATCCCGGGTGATCCTCAACCCTGGGAGAAAGGCTATGGCCGGCCCGACCGTATCGCCTCGCCGCTGGATATCATGATTGACGCCCCCATTGGCGGGGCGTCATTCAACAATGAATTCGGCCGCCCGAACCTGGCGGGTTATTTCCGTACCTTCGAGCAGAAGGTGCCGGGTGCCGCGGGTGACGAAGTCCGGGGCTACCACAAGCCCATCATGATTGCAGGCGGTCTGGGCAATATCCGTGAAGACCACGTGGAAAAGGGTGAAATTCCCGTCGGTGCCCGGCTGATCGTGCTGGGTGGACCTTCCATGCTTATCGGCCTTGGTGGTGGCGCGGCATCCTCCATGGATTCCGGTACCAGTAACGAGAACCTGGATTTTGCCTCCGTACAGCGAGGCAACCCGGAAATGGAACGCCGTTGCCAGGAGGTCATCGACCGCTGCTGGCAGCTGGACGACGCTAATCCCATTGCCTTTATCCACGACGTGGGTGCTGGTGGCCTGTCCAACGCCATGCCGGAACTGGTCAAGGACGGTGGTCGTGGTGGCAAGTTCGAGCTGCGTGATATCCCCAGCGACGAACCGGGCATGTCTCCGCTGGAGATCTGGTGCAACGAGTCTCAGGAGCGCTACGTACTGGCGGTGTCGGAAGACAACATGGAACGCTTCGATGCAATCTGCCGTCGTGAACGCTGCCCTTACGCGGTGATTGGCGAAGCGACAGAGAGCCATCACCTGAGTCTGGATGATGCCTATTACGGTGACTCCCCGGTGGGCCTGCCCATGGACGTGCTGTTTGGCAAACCGCCACGCATGCACCGCAGCGTTACCCGTACATCCTTCACCAAGCCAATCTTCGATTCGTCCCGGATTGATCTGAACGATGCCATCCGGCGCGTGCTGAGGTTGCCCAGTGTGGGCAGCAAGAATTTCCTGATTACCATTGGCGACCGCACCATTACCGGGTTGGTAGCCCGGGACCAGATGGTCGGGCCCTGGCAGGTGCCGGTAAGCGATGTGGCGGTCACCGCTACCAGTTTCGATGTCCTCACCGGCGAGGCCATGGCTATGGGTGAACGTACACCGGTAGCCAGCATTGATGCGCCGGCTTCCGGCCGGATGGCTGTGGGCGAAACCATCACCAATATGGCGGCTGCGCCCATTGCCAGGCTGTCCGACATACGCCTGTCTGCCAACTGGATGGCAGCTGCCGGGCACCCGGGTGAGGACGAGAACCTTTACGAAACCGTGCGGGCGGTAGGCATGGAGCTGTGCCCGGCTCTGGGTATTGCGATCCCCGTGGGCAAAGATTCCATGTCCATGAAAACCGTGTGGGAAGAGGGTGAGGAGCAGAAGAGCGTTACCGCGCCCCTGTCCCTGGTCATCAGTGGTTTTGCGCCAGTGACGGATGTGACTCGCACGCTGACCCCGCAACTGAGGACGGATCAGGGCGATACCGATCTGATCCTGATTGATCTGGCGGCGGGCCAGAACCGGCTCGGTGGCTCGGCACTGGCCCAGGTCTACAGCCAGATGGGTGCTGCGGCGCCGGATGTGGACGACCCAGAGGACATCAAGGCTTTCTTTGCGGTGATCCAGGGCCTCAATGGCGACGGCAAGTTACTCGCCTATCACGACCGCTCGGACGGTGGCATGTTTGTCACCCTGACGGAAATGGCCTTTGCCGGGCATACCGGTGTGGATATCCGCCTGGATGGGCTTGCAGAGGAGTCTGGCCAGTTTGCCCGTGAACTGTTCAACGAGGAACTCGGGGCGGTGATCCAGGTCCGGCGGGAGGATACGCCTTTCGTTCTTCAGCAGTTCTCAGGTGCCGGTCTTGGTGAACACACCTCGGTGGTCGGGGCCCTCAATGACGATGATCACGTTCGCTTTACGTTTGAGGGCGCGTCGGTGATCGAGCAGCCGCGGGCCGAACTGCACAGGCTGTGGTCCGAGACCAGTTACCGGATCCAGAGCCTGAGGGATAATGCCAATTGTGCCCGTGAGGAGTTCGATAACCTGCAGGATGCCGGTGACCCGGGCCTGCACGCCGAGCTGAGCTTTGATCCCGCTGACGACGTTGCAGCTCCCTACATTAACAAGGGTGCGGCACCAAAAGTGGCGGTGCTGCGGGAGCAGGGCGTCAATGGCCAGGTGGAAATGGCCGCCGCTTTTGATCGCGCCGGTTTTGAGGCGGTGGATGTGCACATGAGTGACCTGCTTTCCGGCAGGGTGACTCTGGATGGCTTCCGCTCCCTGGTGGCCTGTGGTGGCTTCTCCTACGGAGATGTATTGGGTGCCGGGGAGGGGTGGGCCAAGTCCATCCTGTTCAACTCACGGGTCAGGGACCAGTTTGCGGGCTTCTTTGAGAGGGATGACACCCTGTCGCTGGGAGTCTGCAACGGCTGTCAGATGCTCTCCAACCTTCACGAACTGATTCCGGGTACAGAAGGATGGCCGCGTTTTGTTCGCAACCAGTCCGAGCAGTTCGAAGCACGACTGGTCATGGTCGAGGTCCAGGAATCGCCATCTGCCTTCATGGCGGGCATGACCGGCTCCAGGATGCCAATTGCCGTGGCCCATGGCGAAGGCCGTACCGAGTTCAGCTCCCCGGCCGGGTTCGAGGACTTCAACCGTTCCGGACAGGTGGCATTGCGCTATGTGGACAATCGGGGCCAGCAGACCAGTCGCTATCCCTACAATCCGAACGGGTCGGAAGCCGGCATTACCGGGGTTTCCAGCCAGGATGGCCGTGTCACCATCATGATGCCGCATCCTGAGCGGGTTTTCCGCACGGCGCAGTATTCATGGCGTCCAGACAGCTGGGGCGACGACGGGCCGTGGCTGCGTATGTTCCGTAACGCGAGAAAATGGCTGGGCTGATCGACTCAGCAACAGGATAGCAATCAAACCGGTGGTCAATGCGTTCGTCAGTGCGTGGAGGCCATCGGTTTTTTTTGTGCTTTTTTTAAACTGTGCTCTAAGGCTACGGATCGTAAGGGTTTTGTGAGCTTTTATAACCAGAAAAAAGCCTTGACGAATTGGTTTTATGCACATGCGAATTAAGATGACCGTGACTCAGTGTACAAAATGACATCAAACCGTATGATTATTGGTCGGGAATTATAATCCTATGTTTTTAAAGGAAAAAATTGTTTAGGTGGATTTGTCGCCAATTTGACACAATGACTGTAATGACGGGGCTTTGCGGCCTCTGCCCAAAAACTATCCCCAAAGTTATCCACAGATTTTGTGGGTAACCTCAGAAGCCTGCTGAGGGCTGCCTGCTGACGCTGGTGTCAAGGGATATCAGGCTTTAAATCATCGATTTCGGAAGAAGGTAGCGGCGTAATGTACAAGTTCTGTTTCTTCGTACCCGACACGGACCTTGAAGCAACCAAACATGCGGTTTTCGAAGCCGGGGGTGGCCGGATTGGCGACTACGACAGCTGTGCCTGGCAGACCCTGGGCAAGGGGCAGTTCCGACCGCTGGAGGGCAGCAACCCGCATCTGGGACAACACGGAGCGTTGGAGAAGGTGGATGAATACAAGGTAGAGCTGGTCTGCGAGGACCACCTTATCCGCGAGGTGGTCGCCGCGATGAAGGACGCGCATCCCTTCGAGGAGCCCGCCTACGAAGTCTACCGGCTTGAGGACTTTTGAGGGTCGCTGGGCTTCAGGCGGTGGCGGATGTCACTGATGCGGAGCGGGAATTCATTGCGCTGGAAGTCTTCCACGAAATGCTCAAGGGTGCGCCTGACGGTGGGAAAGGAAATCTCGTCCCAGGGAATACGGTCCAGTTCGAAAAGCTCGGCTTCCAGGGTTTCATCACCGGCACCAAAACGGGCCTCGGTCATGTGGGCACGGTAGAACATATGGACCTGATCGATGTGGGGCACGTGAATCATGGTATACAGCCCCGCCAGTTCCACATGGGCCATGGCTTCTTCCAGGGTTTCCCGCGAGGCGGCCTCCTCGGTGGTTTCTGAATTCTCCATGAAACCGGCGGGTAGGGTCCAATAGCCGTAACGGGGTTCAATGGCCCTACGGCACAGCAGTATTTTCCCCTCCCACGTGGGTACGGTACCTGCCACGATGCGCGGGTTCTGGTAGTGAATCGTCTCACACTGCTGACATACATAGCGGGGCCGGTTGTCACCGGCAGGAATGCGGCTCTCAACGGGATGGCCGCAGCTGCTGCAGAATTTCATGAATTACCCCGTATACTATTGCGAGTTCTGGCACCAGTGTATCGTCTGGCCGGTGCCCTGTCCCATACCAAAATGCGGGAGAGAGATTTTGCGCGAATTGCTGACGGAAAGGCTAGCCCGGTATGTGCCGGATCAGCTGGCCCTGGATTATCCGGAAGCCAGTGTGCTGGTTCCGGTAACGGATAACGCCGGAGCGCCCGAAATACTGTTGACTCTGCGATCCGAAAACCTCTCCACTCACAGGGGGCAGGTGGCTTTTCCCGGAGGAAAGCGGGACGCTTCTGATCCATCGCTTGCCCACACCGCGCTCCGCGAGACTCATGAGGAAATTGGCCTGCCTCCTGATCAGGTTCATCTTATATCGCCCCTGAGTCAGGTCATCTCCCGCTATGGCATACTGGTAACACCATACGTCGGTGTTGTGCCCGCCGACCACCCGCTGACACCGAATCCACACGAGATCGAGAGTATTTTCCACGTGCCCGTCGAATTCCTGCTGGAAGACCGCAGGGAGCACACCGACGTACTTCCGTTTCTGGATAATACCTATTATGTTCCGTCCTATCGCTGGCAGGGTTACCGGATCTGGGGGCTGACCGCGGTGGTTCTGGTGGACTTCCTGAATGCCGTGTACGATGCCCGCATCAATTTGCTTGAGCCGCGCCAGCGTTGATCTGGCGGGATACAGACGAGGAGAAGCCAACATGCTTTATCAACTCGCGGACCGCAAACCCGAGTTCATTGGAGAAGGGCAGTTCATTGCCGAGAACGCCACGGTGATCGGAAGCGTTGCGTTGCACGAGAAGAGCAGCGTCTGGTTCAACGTGGTTATTCGCGGTGATAATGACCTGATCACTATCGGGCCTGAGTCCAATGTTCAGGATGGCTCCGTACTTCACACTGATTCCGGCATCCGGCTTACCCTTGGTCGCGGCGTAACCGTTGGCCACAAGGCCATGCTGCATGGTTGCGAGATTGGGGATTACTCGCTGATCGGTATTAACGCTGTTGTGCTGAACGGCGCACGGATCGGCAAGCACTGCCTCATCGGAGCCAACACCCTGATCCCGGAGGGGATGGAAATTCCCGATGGCTCGCTGGTGATTGGGGCACCCGGGCGTGTTAAGCGGGAGCTGGGTGACAACCAGAAGAAAATGCTGGAGCTCAGCGCTGCGCATTATGTTGAAAATGCCGCCCGTTACATGAGCTCCCTGGAGCTGATGGAGCCCTGGAAGGATAACGGCTGATGGACATCAAGGATCGTGTTCGTTCCCCTTGTGTTGCCGTATGCGCTCTGGACGAAAATGATGTGTGCATCGGGTGCCACCGTACCGGTGACGAAATTCTGCGGTGGACGACCATGACCAACGACGAGCGCAGGCAGGTGCTGCAGTACGTCGCTGCCCGGGAAGAGAAGCATCTGATATAGCGCGATATGGCCTCGACGACCCCGATTCCCGACCTGACTATCATAATCAGCCTGGCAGACAGACTATGAGCATATCCATTGGAACACCCCTGAAAGAAAACGGTTACCGGGTTCTTCTTTGTGGCTCTGGTGAGCTTGGCAAGGAAGTGGTGATTGAACTGCAGCGCCTGGGGGTCGAGGTGATCGCTTGCGACCGCTACGCCAATGCCCCGGCAATGCAGGTGGCTCACCGCAGCCATGTGATTGACATGCTGGATCCGGCCAGTCTCAGGAGCGTGGTAGAGACAGAAAAGCCACACCTCATTGTTCCTGAGATCGAGGCCATTGCCACCGGTGAGTTGGTAAGCCTCGAACAGGAAGGCTACCGCGTCATCCCAACCGCACGGGCGGTCGACCTGACCATGAACCGCGAGGGAATTCGTCGCCTGGCAGCCGAGGAGCTGGGGTTGCCGGTCTCACCCTACCGGTTCGCGGAAACCCGGCAGGCCTTTGATCAGGCGGTGACGGAGATCGGATTTCCCTGTGTGGTAAAACCGGTGATGAGTTCTTCTGGTAAAGGCCAGAGCCTGTTGCGGAGTGAAAGTGATACCGACGCCGCGTGGGACTATGCCCAGACGGGTGGTCGTGCCGGCAAGGGCAGGGTGATCATCGAGGGGTTTGTCGATTTTGACTACGAAATCACCCTGCTGACTGTTCGTCATCGGGATGGCGTCAGCTTCTGTGATCCCATTGGTCATCGCCAGGAAGACGGCGACTACCGGGAGTCCTGGCAGCCGCAGCCCATGAGCCCGCTGGCCCTGGAAAGAAGTCGGGCTATCGCCGAGGCCATCACGGCTGACCTTGGTGGCTACGGCGTATTTGGGGTTGAGTTGTTTATAAAAGGCGATGACGTCTGGTTCTCCGAGGTGTCGCCGCGCCCCCACGATACCGGGCTGGTGACGTTGATCTCCCAGGATTTGTCGGAGTTTGCCCTGCATGCCCGGGCTATTCTGGGGTTGCCGATACCAGTAATCCGGCAGAATGGTCCATCGGCTTCCGCAGTAATCCTCCCGCAAGGGGATTCCGATGCGCCTGCTTTTGGCAACCTCGAAGAAGTGCTCGCCACGCCTGATGTTCATCTCCGCCTGTTTGGCAAGCCGGAACTGAGGGGCCGCCGGCGAATGGGTGTGGTCGTGGCCAGGGGAGAATCCGTCGAGGAGGCAAGGCGGATTGCGACAGAATCGTCAGCAAAGGTGGCGGTGGATCTGTAGTTTCTTTTCGATCTGGTTGAAAAATGCCCATTCCGGACAAATAATAACCAATATTATGGCGGTTACCCGAAGACACTGAAAAAAGTTCACATTGGTCGTTGACAGAAAACCCCAGCGCTGTAGAATGCGCCCCACTTCGACAGGGAACGCCGGCAACGGCGACCCGGGATGACGAAGTAAGCGGTTGTTAGGGTTGAGTTTTTTCGGTGTAAGGCT
>NZ_JBHSDI010000050.1:0-37689 GCF_042651045.1 Marinobacter lacisalsi | reverse complement strand
CTCAGCCTGGGCATGAAAACGCCCCAAGAGGTACATGAAAAAGCCAGCCCCCATAAGGCGCTGGCTTCAACAAAAACCGTCAACGTATTTTAGGACGGGTCACGGCAAACGCGTTATCATTGCCGCCTGTTTGAACGTTTACATGGGAGTGCCCGTCCGGTGAGTCACTCCGCAGATCAGGAATCACTATGAGCGAACTGAAGAACGACCGTCTCCTCCGCGCCCTGATGCGCCAGCCTGTTGATCGGACGCCTGTCTGGATGATGCGCCAGGCCGGTCGCTACCTTCCGGAGTATCGGGCCACTCGGGAGAAGGCCGGGGACTTTCTGAGTCTTTGCAAGAACACGCCGCTGGCCTGCGAAGTAACCCTCCAGCCGCTGGAGCGTTTTCCGCTGGATGCAGCGATCCTGTTCTCGGATATCCTGACCATACCGGATGCCTTGGGTCTGGGCCTTTATTTCGAGACTGGTGAGGGCCCCAAGTTCCGTAATGTGATTCGGTCCGAGGCGGATGTGGCGGCGTTGCCGAACCTCAAGGCGGATGTGGATCTGGACTATGTAATGAATGCCGTGTCGACCATTCGCGGCGCTCTCAATGGCCGTGTGCCGTTGATCGGTTTCTCTGGCAGTCCCTGGACGTTGGCGACCTACATGATCGAGGGTAGCTCGTCGAAGGACTTCCGCGAGGCCAAAAAGCTGATGTACGGTCAGCCCGAGGTTATGCATCGGTTGCTGGATCATCTGGCGAACTCAGTTATTGACTATCTCAACAGTCAGATCCGGGCTGGCGCCCAGGCGGTGCAAATTTTTGATACCTGGGGCGGGGTGCTGAGCAGCTGGGCCTATCAGGAGTTCTCATTGGCGTATATGAAGAAGATTGCTGATGGGCTGATCCGTGAAAATGACGGACGCCGGGTGCCATTGATTATCTTCACCAAGAACGGCGGTCAGTGGCTGGAGTCCATGGCGGATTCGGGCGCTGATGCCCTGGGGCTGGACTGGACCACGGATATTGGTAATGCCCGGGCTCGTGTAGGTGATCAGGTGGCCTTGCAGGGCAATATGGACCCGGCCATGCTGTACGCGCCGAAGGAGCGGATTCGTGAGGAGGTGGCGGATATCCTCAAGCGTTATGGTTCAGGCCCTGGTCACATCTTTAATCTGGGCCATGGCATTACGCCGGATGTGGATCCGGCCCATGCCGGGGCGTTTATTGAGGCGGTTGTCGAATTGAGTGGGGAGTATCACCGCTGAGTCGTACAATATTAGCCTGATAGGCATGGTGCCAGGGCCATCAGGCCGATAACACTTTTCCGGACACGCCGTGAATACGTCCATGTAGGCTCTTCAAAAACGTCCCTGTTTTTGAAGGTCCGGAAAAGTGTTCTCAACCTGCTGGCCGTCCTGCCTTTGAGATAACGCTACTCCTGTATATGTAACCTGAATATTGATATGCCGTGCCTGCGGTGCTGGTCTCAGCCTTCGGTGAGGTCTATAGTCAGGAAAAGACAAGAAAATGGACAAGGGAGTCAGGAAATGGACCAGAATACCCCCGAAAAGCGCCGCTTCCAGAGAATCCAGTTTGACGCACCCTGCGAAATACACTGGCAGGATGACATGCAGACGGCTGAGGTTCTGGATATCTCCCTGAAAGGTGTACTGGTCAGCCGCCCGGCGGGCTGGGCAGCGTCTGAGGGCGAGCCCTGCGAGTTGACCATCCATCTGAATGACCACGAAAGCGCTATCGTAATGGCAGTCACCCTACGTCATCTGGAGCCCGACCGGTTGGGCTTCAAGATCGAGTACATTGATCTGGAGAGTGCGTCTCACCTTAAAAGGCTGGTGGAATTGAATCTCGGGGACGCGGAGCTTCTGGAACGGGAGCTTTCTCACCTGATCGAATAACCCGCCAAGCGTTAACTGCGAAGACGGATAAGGAGACAGGTTGAGAAGCTTTTCCCGGACCTTCGAAAAAAGGGGTGAAACGCGCCAGCGTTTCACGGGCCGGCCATGGACGGCCGGTCCAGGACCTTTACGGCGACGCAGGAGCATTTAGCCGTAAAGGTTTTCGAAGAGCCTACATGGACGTATTCACGGCGTTTCCGGGAAAAGGTTCTCGACCTGTCGCCCAGCCACCAAACAACCAGGCTGCTGAGATCATTCTCAATTGGCTGATCTAAAGGTCTTCAAGCGCCGTCAACGCCTCACTCAATTTGGTTACCGGAATCACCTTCATTCCCTCGATGGCTTTGCGGGGGGCATTGGCCTTGGGCACCAGTGCTCGAGTGAAGCCGTGCTTTGCCGCCTCATAAATCCGTTCCTGCCCTGAAGGCACCGGACGAATCTCGCCGGATAGGCCGACTTCGCCGAAGATCACCAGATCCTGGGGCAGGGCGCGGTCGCGGAAGGAGGAGACGATAGCGGCCAGCAACGCCAGGTCGGCACTGGTCTCCGCCACTTTGACGCCACCCACCACGTTAACGAACACATCCTGATCCGCCACATGCATGCCGCCATGGCGGTGCAATACGGCCAGCAGCATCGCCACCCGGTTCTGGTCCAGGCCCACGGCCACCCGCCGCGGGTAGCTGCCCTGGGCCATGTCCACCAGTGCCTGGATCTCCACCAGCATGGGGCGGGTGCCCTCCCAGACGACCATCACCACGCTGCCCGGGGCGGCTTCCTCGCCACGGTTCAGGAAAATGGCGCTGGGGTTTTTCACTTCCTTCAGGCCCTGTTCCAGCATGGCGAACACGCCCAGTTCGTTGACCGCGCCAAACCGGTTCTTGATGCCCCGCAGGGTCCGATAACGACTGTCACTGGAGCCCTCCAGCAGGATGGAGCAGTCGATCATGTGTTCCAGCACCTTGGGACCGGCCAGGCTACCGTCCTTGGTGACATGGCCTACCAGGAACAGGATGGTACCCGTCTGCTTGGCGAAGCGGGTCAGGTAGGCCGCGCTCTCCCGCACCTGGGACACGGATCCTGGGGCGGATTCGGTGTCCGCCACGTGCATGACCTGGATACTGTCCACCACCAGGATCTTCGGCTTCTCCGCTTCCGCTACCTGTATCAAGCGCTCGACGCTGGTTTCCGACAGCATCTTCAGATCCTTGGTTGGCACACCCAGGCGCTTGGCCCGCATGGCCACCTGTTGCAGTGACTCTTCGCCGGTAACGTACAGGGCGGGGGTCTTCTCCGCGAGGTGGCAGACCGCCTGTAGCAGCAGGGTGCTCTTGCCAGCGCCCGGGTGGCCGCCCATAAGCACTGCGGAGCCTTCCACCAGGCCGCCGCCCAGAACCCGGTCGAACTCCTGCATGCCGGTACTGATGCGGGGTTGTTCGGTCAGGCTGACCTCGTCCAGGCTTTTTACTTCCGTCAGGCTGCCGGCGAAACCTTCAAAGCGGGCGCCACGGGCCCCTTTATTGGCCCCGCCAACGCCACGAACCTCTCTGATGGTATTCCAGCCATGACAGGCGCCGCACTGTCCCTGCCATTTGGAATAGTCAGCGCCGCACTCGGTGCAGACGAAAGCGGTTTTTGCTTTGGCCATAGGGTTTGCAGTCTTTACAGAAGGGGAAATGAAAAAGGCCAGGCCTGTTGGCCTGGCCCTGTGGTCTATGCCAGCTTCTTGTGCTTCATGCGCTGGGGCTGCATGGCCGAGTCCCCTTTGCGTTTCTTGAAGTCTTCGTCGTACTCGCTGAAGTTGCCCTCGAAGTAGACCACTTCACCGTCATCCTCGAACGCGAGGATGTGGGTGGCCACCCGGTCCAGGAACCAGCGGTCGTGAGAGATGACCAGAGCAGAGCCCGGGAAATTCAGCAGGGCCTCTTCCAGGGCGCGGAGGGTTTCCACGTCCAGGTCGTTGGTGGGCTCGTCCAGCAGCAGCACGTTGCCCCCCTGTTTGAGCAGCTTGGCCAGGTGCAGGCGGTTGCGTTCGCCGCCGGACAGATCGCCCACCCGCTTCTGCTGGTCGCCGCCCTTGAAGTTGAAGCGGCCTACGTAAGCCCTGGACGGGGTTTCGTAGTTGCCGATCTTGATGATGTCGTTGCCGTCCGACAGCTCTTCCCAGACCGTCTTGCTGCCATCCAGGTCCCGCATCTGGTCCACGTAGGCCAGTTCCACGGTTTCGCCCACCACGATCTCGCCGGAATCCGGCTTGTCGTAACCGGCAATCATCTTGAACAGGGTGGATTTACCGGCACCGTTACCACCGATGATCCCAACAATCGCACCCGGCGGCACGCTGAACGAGACGTTCTCGTAGAGCAGGCGGTCACCGAAGGACTTGCTGATACCGTCGACCTCGATCACCTTGTTACCAAGGCGGGGGCCGGGCGGAATGTACAGCTCGTTGGTCTCGTTGCGCTTCTGGAATTCCTGGGAACTCATCTCCTCGAACCGGGCCAGGCGGGCCTTGCTCTTGGACTGACGGCCCTTGGCGTTGCTGCGAACCCACTCGAGCTCCTGCTTGACCGCCTTCTGGTGCGAGGCTTCCTGCTTGGATTCCATTTCCAGGCGTTTTTCTTTGTTCTCCAGCCACTGGCTGTAGTTGCCTTCGAAGGGAATGCCCTGGCCACGGTCCAGTTCCAGAATCCAGCCTGCCACGTTGTCGAGGAAGTAGCGGTCGTGGGTAATGGCCACCACGGTGCCGTCAAAGTCGTGGAGAAAACGCTCCAGCCAGGCTACGGATTCCGCATCCAGGTGGTTGGTGGGCTCGTCCAGCAGCAGCATGTCCGGGCTGGAGAGCAGCAGGCGGCACAGGGCTACCCGGCGGCGCTCACCACCGGACAGGTTGGCCACTTTCTGGTCCCACGGTGGCAGTCTCAGGGCATCCGCCGCCACTTCCATCTTGCGTTCAATATCATGGCCGTCAGTGGCCTGGATGTAGGCCTCCAGCTCGCCCTGTCTTTTGGCGAGCGCGTCGAAGTCTGCATCCGGTTCGGCGTAGTCGGCGTATACCTGGTCCAGGGCCGCAAGGGCATCGTGAACGCCGGATACGGCCTCATCGACGATGTCCTTGACGGTCTTGTCGTCGTCCAGTTCCGGTTCCTGGGGCAGGTAGCCCACATTGATGCCGGGTTGGGGACGGGCTTCGCCGATGTAATCCTGGTCCACTCCGGCCATAATGCGCAACAGGGTGGATTTACCGGCGCCGTTAAGACCGAGAACGCCGATCTTGGCGCCCGGGAAGAAGCTCAGGGAAATGTCCTTGAGAATCTCGCGCTTGGGCGGAACCACCTTGCCCACGCGGTTCATGGTGTAAACGTATTGGGCCATGTTGGCTGTATCCTCTTTATGCAGGTATTGCCACGATATCCACGGAAAGAAAAGATTTTGCCACGAAATCCACTAAGTCCACGAAACGACAGGCCCTAAGCTTTCTATAGAACCTGGTTTGACTCGCTGGTTTCATTGCGTTTTTTTGGTGGATTTCGTGGCCAGCATTGTCTTTATCTTTTTGTTTTCCGTGTTCTTCCGTGGCAAAAATTCTTAAAGGCAGGCCAGAACGTGGCCTGCTGGAAAACAGAACCCCGTAAGGTATCTAAACCCATGGGGGATAGCAATTGACGCAGAGCGGAACAAGCCGCGTGCCGGTATCTGCGGACAGCATAAAGGATGATTTTTTACCCGGTTTCGAGATAGAATAGCGGCCCAATTTTTCAGGGGTTGCGGGAGCTCAACGCGTCTCCCGGGCCAGCCATTCAGACAGGGGCAGCAGATTCCATGTTTAATCGTGATATGAAAATTGCCGGTTTCGATGACGAGCTCTGGAACGCCATGCAGGCGGAGACCCAGCGTCAGGAAGCCCACATCGAACTGATCGCATCCGAGAACTACACCAGCCCCCGTGTAATGGAGGCCCAGGGCAGCGTGCTCACCAACAAGTACGCAGAGGGTTACCCCGGCAAGCGTTATTACGGTGGCTGCGAGTTTGTCGACATCGCGGAACAGTTGGCAATCGATCGTGCCAAGGAGCTGTTTGGTGCTGCCTACGCCAATGTCCAGCCCCATTCCGGTTCCCAGGCCAACTCTGCCGTTTTCATGGCCCTGCTGAAGCCCGGTGATACCGTGCTGGGTATGAGTCTTGCCCATGGTGGTCATCTGACTCACGGTGCTACCGTCAACTTCTCTGGCAAGATCTACAACGCGGTCCAGTATGGCATCAATAACGAGACCGGCCTGATCGACTATGACGACGTTGAGGCGCTTGCGGTCGAACATAAACCCAAGATGATCATTGCCGGTTTCTCCGCGTATTCCCAGAAGCTGGACTTTGCACGCTTCCGTGAGATTGCCGACAAGGTGGGTGCCTACCTGTTCGTGGATATGGCCCATGTGGCTGGCCTGGTTGCGGCGGGCGTTTACCCTGACCCGGTGCCTCACGCTCACGTGGTTGCCACCACTACCCACAAGACCCTGCGTGGCCCCCGTGGTGGTCTGATCCTGGCTTGCGACGACGAGGGTCTGCAGAAGAAACTGAACTCCGCCGTTTTCCCCGGTGGCCAGGGTGGCCCGCTGATGCACGTGATTGCTGCCAAGGCCATTTGCTTCAAGGAAGCCATGAGTGAAGAGTTCAGGTCCTATCAGCAACAGGTGGTGAAGAACGCCGTTGCCATGGCCGATGTGTTCATCGAGCGTGGCTTTGACGTGGTGTCCGGTGGCACCAGGAACCACCTGTTCCTGCTGAGCCTGATCAAGCAGGACATTACCGGCAAGGATGCGGACGCAGCCCTGGGCCGCGCCCACATCACGGTCAACAAGAATGCTGTTCCCAACGATCCGCGCTCGCCGTTCGTAACCTCTGGCCTGCGTATCGGCACACCGGCGGTCACCACTCGTGGTTTTGGTGAATCCGAATGTCGCGAACTGGCTGGCTGGATGTGCGATATCCTCGACAATATGGAAGACGAGAGCGTGATTGCAAACGTTCGTGAGCAGGTGGAAGCCCTGTGCGCGCGCTTCCCTGTCTACGCCAGCTAGGCGGCAGGCGACTCTTCTGACGACCGCGCCAAAAATGGGGCGGTCTGTTCTTACCGGAGCATTTGACTATGCATTGTCCTTTCTGTGGTGAAGCCGATACCAAGGTGATCGACTCCCGGCTGGTGGCCGAGGGTGACCAGGTGCGCCGCCGCAGGGAGTGCCTGTCCTGCCGCGAGCGTTTCACCACGTTCGAGAGTGCGGAGCTGGTCATGCCCCGGGTGGTCAAGCAGGATGGTACCCGGCAGCCCTTTGACGAGGAAAAGCTGCGGGCCGGACTGATGAAAGCCCTGGAAAAGCGCCCGGTCAGCATTGAGCAGATCGACGCCGCTCTCAACCGGATCCGCTATCGTCTGCGGGCGACCGGTGAGCGTGAGGTCAAGTCCATGACCCTGGGTGAGGAGGTCATGACCGAGTTGCGCCAGTTGGACAAGGTGGCCTATGTGCGGTTTGCATCGGTCTACAGAAGTTTCCAGGACATCAACGAATTCAAGGAGGAAATCGAGCGGCTGTCCGACGGCGCCGACCCGGCGGATGTGGCCAGGGTGCTGGCCGACCGGGATTCCACTGAAGGTTCCTCATGACACCGTCCCAGGATATCGCCATGATGGCCCGGGCCATTCAGCTGGCATGGCGTGGCCGCTATTCAACTCACCCCAATCCTCGCGTGGGCTGTGTCATTGCGAGGGGAGATCTGGTGCTGGGCGAAGGCTGGCACGAGCGCGCAGGCGAGGCCCATGCCGAGATACGCGCGCTCAGCCAGGCCGGGCCGGATGCTCGCGGCGCGACCGCCTATGTCACTCTGGAACCCTGCAGCCACTTCGGGCGCACGCCACCGTGCTCCCGTGCCCTGATTGAGGCGGGCGTGGCCCGAGTGGTGGTGGCCAGCGAAGATCCCAATCCCAGCGTTTCCGGGCGGGGACTGCAGCAGTTGCGCGATGCGGGTATCCGGGTCAAGGATGGCGTACTCAGAGAGGAGGCCGCCAGACTAAACCCGGGCTTCCTCAAGCGCATGCGGAACGGCCGTCCCTGGGTGAGATTGAAGATGGCGGCCAGCCTTGACGGCCGTACCGCGATGGCGTCCGGCGAGAGCAAGTGGATCACCGGCCCCGAATCACGCAGCGACGTGCAGCGCCTGCGAGCCATGAGTGATGCCATTCTCACCGGGGTGAACACGGTCCTGGTGGATGACCCGTCGTTGACAGTCCGGCGCAACGAGCTCGGCGAGATTGGCGATGCGACGGAGCCATCCCGTCAGCCCCTGAGGCTGATCGCCGACCGGGACGCCCGCACGCCGTCCGGCGCGAAGATATTGCAGGGGGGCGATGTTCATTTGTTCTGCTCATCCGAGGCGATGTCTTCACCCGCGGCACAGGATCTGGCGGCGCTCGGTGTCACCCTGAACGGCGTCGGCTGGCAGGACAGCGGGGTCAACCTGGGGCAGTTGCTGGACAGGCTAGGCGAGCTGGGTGTGAATGAATTACTGGTGGAGGCAGGGCCTACCCTGGCAGGCGGGTTCATCGTCGAGGGGCTGGTTGATGAACTGTGGCTCTATCAGGCACCCGTGTTCCTGGGCAGTGAAGGCAGACCCACGGCACGGCTGCCGTTCAAGGACATGTGCGAGAAAATCGAGTGGCTGGTCACTGACCGGCGCCAGTTTGGCGTGGATACACGGCTGATACTGGCGCCCAAGGTCCTGTCGCCCAACTCATCTGCGGGCAGCTGACGCGGCCTGGGGACCCATGCATTAACATCACGGCAGCCCTGCGCTCGCCGGGAGATTGTGGAAGACTATGGCATTGAACACTGTTGAAGAGATCATCGAAGACATCCGTCAGGGCAAGATGGTGATTCTCATGGATGACGAGGATCGCGAGAACGAAGGCGATCTGGTCATGGCCGCAGAGCATTGCACAGCGGAGTCCATCAACTTCATGGCCCGCTTCGGTCGCGGGCTGATCTGCATGCCTATGTCCCGGCAGCGCTGTGATCAGTTGGGCCTGTCGCTGATGGTGCAGAGCAACAACTCCGGGTTTGGCACCAAATTCACCCTCTCCATCGAGGCGGCGGAAGGGGTAACCACCGGTATCTCCGCTGCAGATCGTGCCCGTACCGTGCAGGCAGCGGTGGCCAGGAACGCAAAAGCGACGGATCTGGTACAGCCAGGCCATATCTTCCCGTTGATGGCTGATCCGGGCGGTGTTCTCAGCCGTGCCGGGCACACCGAGGCATCCTGTGACCTGGCAGCCCTGGCAGGGTCCGAGCCAGCGGGCGTGATTTGCGAGATCATGAACGACGACGGCTCCATGGCCCGCCGCGAGGACCTTGAGAAGTTTGCCGAGCAGCATGACCTGAAGATTGGCACCATCGCGGACCTGATCCACTATCGCACCATGAATGAGCGCACCATCGAGTGCGTGGAGCAGTACGACCTGGATACAGAGTATGGTGTTTTCAACCTGCGCACCTACCGTGACAGTATCCAGGGTGGTACCCACCTGGCGCTGGTGATGGGGGAGATTAAGGCAGAAACACCGACCCTGGTGAGAGTCCATGTGACGGATACTCTCCGTGACCTGCTGGGCGCCCGTCGCAAGGGCTCCCACAGCTGGCCACTTCACCATGCCCTGGAGAAGGTGGCAGAAGCCGGCAAGGGCGTGGTCGTGCTGCTGAACAGTGCCGAGGACAGCTATAACCTGGAGGACCGCATTCACGAATTCTTCGGGGAAGGGCCTGCCAAGGCAGGTAAGGGTGGCAGCTCCGGCGTCTATTTCACCGTCGGCACCGGTTCACAGATCCTGCGGGACTGTGGGGTCGGACAGATGCGCCTGCTGAGCGCTCCCATCAAATTCTCTGCCATTTCCGGTTTCGACCTGGAAGTGGTGGAATATGTACCCTACACCGGTAGTTAAAACCAGAACTCAACGATTTATTGACCTGCGGGTCGGAACAGGAATGACAATGGCAGATATCAAGGTTATTGAAGGGGATTTTCGACAGTGCGCCGGGCGTTATGCGCTGGTGGTGGGTCGTTTTAACGGATTTGTCGTGGAAAGCCTGGTGGAGGGCGCGGTGGATACCCTGCGCCGCCATGGCATTACCGATGAGGGCATCACCATCGTGCGGGTGCCGGGCGCCTACGAGATGCCTCTGGCAGTGAAGCGCGTGGCGGAGACTGGCAACTTTGACGCCATCATTGCCCTTGGAGCGGTCATCCGCGGAGGTACGCCGCATTTTGAGTATGTTGCTGGTGAAGCTGCCAGTGGCCTGGGGGCTGTCAGCCTGGAGACCGACGTCCCGGTAACCTTCGGCGTGCTGACCGTGGATTCCATCGAGCAGGCCATCGAGCGTTCCGGTACCAAGGCCGGCAACAAGGGTGCCGAAGCAGCCATTACCGCGCTGGAAATGGTCAGCCTGTTCAATAAGCTGGGTGAGTGATGAGCGAGCAGGACAGCACAACGCCCGGGGCGCCTGCCCCGGGCCAGCCCAAGGCCGGTGACCGCCGCCGGGCCCGGGTACTGGCCCTGCAGGCCTTGTACCAGAGGCATTTCAGCAAGAGCCCGATCAATGATATCGAGGCCGAGTTCATGGTCGACAACGACATGAGCAAGGTGGATTCGGCATTTTTCCGGGATCTGCTGCGCGGTATACATCGTGAGCAGTCCGAACTGGACAGGCTTATTGAGCCGCTACTGGACCGCCCACTGGCGGAAGTGGACCCCATCGAACTGGCGATCGTGCGCATTGGTGCCTACGAGCTCAAATACCGCATAGACGTGCCCTACCGGGTGGTGATCAACGAGGGCATCGAGCTGGCCAAGCGTTTCGGCGGCACCGAGGGGCACAAGTTCGTCAACAGCCTGCTGGATAAGCTGAGCCAGCGCCTTCGTCTGGCGGAAACCCGTCCGCGGCAGCCGTAAACCTCCGCCATGGGTGAGTTCGAGCTGATCCGCGCCCTGTTCCACCCGCTGGCGGAAGCAACCCGCCAGCACGGAGTTGTTTTGGGACCGGGGGATGATTGTGCCATCCAGCGGGTGCCGCAAGGGCATGAGCTGGTTTTCTCCATTGATACCCTGGTTGCTGGCGTCCATTTCCCCTCAGGTTACGATCCTGCGCAACTTGGCTGGCGGTCACTGGCGGTCGCTGTCAGTGATCTGGCTGCCATGGGCGCCGACCCGGTCTGCTATACGCTTGCGCTGACGCTCCCCGAGGCCGATTCGGACTGGGTGACCGCACTGGTCAGCGGTTTGCGTGAGGCGTCCTTTGCGTTCGGTATTGCTCTGGCCGGTGGTGATATTACCCGGGGGCCCCTGACGCTGACGCTTCAGGTTCAGGGGACGGTGCCCGAAGGGCAGGCGATTCGACGTAGCGGTGCACGACCGGGCGACCTGGTTGCGGTCTCCGGCCCGCTGGGCGGTGCCGCTGCGGCATTGGCATGGCTGGATGCGACTGATCCCCCGGCGTCGGTCGAAGGTTTCCTTGCCCGCTACCATCACCCCATGCCCCGCTGTGCGTTGGGCCGCCATTTGCGAGGCGTCGCCAGCGCTGCCATTGATATTTCGGACGGTTTGGTGGCGGATCTCGGGCATATCCTTGAGGCGTCCTCGGTCGGAGCGGAACTCGAGCCGGGCCGGGTGCCGAGGGATTTTGGTGGTACCTGGGCCAGCCTGGATCAGGCCCTGTATGGGGGCGATGACTATGAGCTCTGCGTGACCCTGGCGCCCGCAGCCCTGGATCGGTTGCCGGGCCATGTGGCCAGCAGTCTTGACGTAATCGGGAGGGTGTGTGCCGGTTCCGGGTTACGGCTTGTACAGGCTGACGGTATTATTGAGGAGATTGCTGTGCCGGCAGGGTATGACCATTTCAAAGGACGATAACGGACCAGATCATGACCGACTATCAGCAAGAGGCAGATGACGACCCGCTGCTGATACTGCCACCGCGGTTTCTTCGTCATCCCGTTCACCTGCTGGCGTTCGGCTTTGGTAGCGGGGCTGTGTCGCGTGCGCCGGGCACCTGGGGCAGTCTGGCGGCGATCCCCTTGTGGTATCCATTGTCATTGCTCCCCGAAGTCGCCTATTGGGCGATTGTGCTGATGGCCCTGCTGGCCGGGGTCTGGTTGTGTGGTCAAACCGCGAAGTCCCTCAAGGTCCATGACCATGGCGGGATCGTATGGGATGAGTTCGTGGGCATGTGGGTGGTTCTGGGCTTCTTTCCCCAGACCTACTACGGGGTATTACTCTGTTTCGTGGCTTTCCGGCTTTTCGATGTATGGAAACCGTGGCCCATCAACTGGGTTGACGAGCACACACCGGGCGGCCTGGGCATTATGATTGACGATGTCCTGGCGGCGATAATTGCTTTGGGTGTCATCTGGGCCGCAGAACTGTGGCTGATGCCGGGCCTCCTATGAGATCGCCAGCAGCACCTGAAGACGCATCCCTGCGTTCCGCGGGTCCGCGTAGGCACAAGTCAGTGGACCCGCATTTCCCGGGATTCGTGGGGCAACATACTGATGACGTGGAGAAAGCGTTTGAGGCCGATTTCAGCGCGTTCCCTTGTGGCGAACGGGCCACTGTCAAATCCTTCCCGCGTGGTAAAATACCATTTTCCTCCCACGCAGAAGTAGCGGCTGCAGCGAAATGGTATCGGGGCGGCCTCGCCCGCTCGGATGTTGGTGTCCATCGTAGCCTCCTACTACCTGCCTGTGGAATGTGACTGCGCCTGGACCCTGATCGCAACGAGATGCTGGTAACCCGTGCAAGCAGAAAACTCAGGGCGTATTGCACAAAAATAAACCAATTTCTGCCAAATTCAACACTTTTTTACAATTCAATGATGGAATGCTTCCGGATCACGGACTTGCGCCGGAACAGGTCTGTGGTCAGAATGCCCCCATTGCTCAAGGGGCGCTGATGTCCCTTAATACAAGTTCAATGCTATTCATGGAGAATGACCGAATGGTTGCAAGGTTTATCAAGGTTCCGCATAGCGGGCTCACCTGGCTGAAGGTGCTTGTTTCGGCGCTGGCGATTGTTGTGGTATCAGGTTGTAGCAGCACCAGCATGTCGCGGGTTCAGACCTGGGAAGGTGAAGCTTCCGGTGACGTGGCGGTACTCAAGGTGCCCTCTTCGGTCAAGCTGCGTGAAGTCAATGGGCGTAAGGTTGGCAACTTCCTGATGGACGATCTTGCCATCGATTACGAGTTGTTGCCGGGTACGAATATCGTTGTTTTCACCCACAAGACTATCTGGGCCAAGAGCGGCGTGATTCGAGATGGGGAGTCTGCGGTGCACGTCGTAGAGAGTGCGCCGCAGCAATTCGTCATCGAAACCCGGCCGGGTGAGATGTATCGCTTTGATGTTCCCAAGGTCACATCCCGTCGCGAGGCGGAGCAGTTTGCGGCCAATTTCAGTGCAGAACTGGTAACCGACGATGGTACTGTGGTTGCCCGCTCAGAGCCGTTCGAGGGCTATCCCGAGCAGCAGGTCGCTGGTCAGCAGTCTGCAACGCCACCGGGCAGCGGGGCTGCTGTCGTTGCCGGGCAACCCAGGGCGGATTACCAGGGTCAGGGAACGAATCGTGTGAATACACTGGACGCTCTTAAAGTTCTGTGGGAGCGGGCCAGCGGCGATGAAAAGCGCGAGTTCCTGCGCTGGGCCTTCGACTGAAGCTTGGGAGTCTGCGCGGCAGAAAGTCTTCCCGCTGCTATCGCCTGGCGCGATTTCTACCGAGCAGCCTCCCGGGGGCGTTTCATTCCATATCCAGCCAGCCCCGGTAAAGTTCGGGCTGGCTGAGCCTCTCCCAGAACCACTGCAGGGCTTTGCCCTGATCCTCGCTGCGGCGGGCGATATGGACCGCAATGGGGTCCCGGGGAAGATCCACGGATTTCTCTACCAGCAAACCCTCTTTCAGTTGCCGCTGGATTCGGTACCGTGGCAACCAGCCCACGCCAAGTCCGGCTTCCTGTAACGCAATCTTCTGATCAACATTGGTCACCGTAACGGTCTGCTGGCGTCGAAAAATCCCGGCGCTGCCTGGCGGTAGTGAGCGGGAGCTATCGGCTGCCACGGCGGCTGGATATTGTGAGATGTCATGCTCCGTCAAAGGTTGGTCAGCGCTGGCCAGAGGGTGACCAGCAGCCACGGCAAACACAAATGGCACCTTGCCGAGACTACGGGTGGAAAAGTCGCCTGCAGGTCGGCTTAGCTGATCGGCGCCGATGGCCAGATCAACGCGCCGGCTTTGCAGGGCATCCCAGGTGCCTGTGAACACTTCTTCCATCAACTGCACCTCGACCGGAATCCCCAGGTCGTAGAATTCGCGAATGGCCGGGAACATGAGCTCGGCGGGCAACAATGAATTGAATCCGATCCTGATCCGCGTCTCCCATCCCTGGGCGACCTGTCGCGTGGTATGGGCGAGGGCTTCTGTGGCTTCCAGCAGTGAGCGGCCTTCGTTGAGCAGGTACCGGCCGGCAGGCGTCAATGTGGCCCGGTGACCGCTTCGGTCAAAAACAGCTACGTCCAGGTCTTCTTCCAGCTTCTGAACCGTGTAGCTGATTGCCGATGGTACGCGGAATAGTTCGCTGGCGGCGCCAGCGAAGCTGCCCTTTCGGTCGATGGCATTGAGTACTTTCAGGGCGTCGATAGTGATGGCTGTATGCATGTTCGAATTATCTGAAGGTGATGGCCAGAATTGATTGCTTGGAGCGTAGCAGGGCGGTGGCTAAGCTGTCTGCTATTGATTAGTGACTTTTTCGCCACGGAATCCACGGAAAACACGGAAAGAAAAAGAATGAAAGGATTTTAGCCACGAAATCCACTAAATCCACGAAACGACAGGCCCGGAGCTTTCTATAAAACGTTGACTTGCTGGTTTTATTTCGTGGGTTTAGTGGATTTCGTGGCCGACATGGTCTTTATCGTTTTGCTTTTCTTTGTTTTTTCGTGTTCTTCCGTGGATTCCGTGGCTAACACCTTGGGGGGTAAAAATGGGATTGCTGGTAGATGGCAAATGGCACGATCACTGGTATGACACGGATAAAACCGGCGGCAAGTTTGAGCGGGAGGCAGCGCGCTTTCGTAACTGGGTCACCGCCGACGGCTCACCCGGGCCAGCAGGAGAGGGCGGATTCAAGGCCGAATCCGGGCGTTACCACCTGTATGTGTCCATGGCCTGTCCCTGGGCTCACCGAACCCTGATATTCCGTAAGCTGAAGGGGTTGGAGTCTCGCATTCCAGTGTCAGTGGTTCATCCGGATATGGTGGAGAACGGCTGGGAATTCCGGCCGGATGATGGAGCTCACCGGGACCACCTGCATGATGCCCGCTTCCTTTACGAGCTATACATCCGCGCGGCACCGGACTATACCGGGCGCGTTACCGTGCCCACACTCTGGGACCGGCAGAGGGAAACCATCGTCAGCAACGAATCCGCTGATATCATCCGCATGTTCAATTCGGCGTTTGACGAGTTACCGGGCGTACGGCATGACCTGGATTTCTACCCCGAGTCATTGCAGAGCGAGATCGACAGGGTCAATGAACGGGTCTATCACACGGTCAACAATGGCGTTTACAAGGCCGGGTTCGCGACTGCCCAGGACAAGTATGAGGAGGCCTATGGCGCACTTTTCGACTCCCTGGACTGGCTGGACGAGCGGTTGGCCCATCAGCGTTACCTGGTGGGCGACCAGCCTACGGAAGCGGATTGGCGCCTGTTTACCACGCTGATCCGGTTCGATGCGGTGTGCTTCAGCCACTTCAAATGCAATCGACAGCGCATCGGCGATTACCCCAACCTGTCCGGCTATGTGAAGGATCTCTACCAGGTCAGGGGGGTGTCAGACACCGTCGATATCGAGCAGATCAAGCGTCATTACTATGTCAGCCAACGGACCATCAACCCGACGCAGATCGTACCGGTCGGGCCTGAACTGGATTTTGATGGGCTTCATGAGCGCGCATCGCTTTAGTGCTTCCCGTCCAACTTTCCTGGTGGGCTAGTGCGGGGGCTGCCGGCGGATTTTTTGCACGACATATAGTCAAGCATTACTAATGCTTTGCGGACATTTTTCAGGTGTCGCTCTGGCTTTTCCGTGGGGAGTTGTTTTGTGATGCAGTTCAGGATTTTTGGTGGTTAAAATGGTTCGATTGATGCGCCTGAGTCGAGTGAATGCCAGGTATTAAAGAGGCCGCTTATCGGCGTCTTGCGATCGCGAATATATGGATGAAAACTACAAGGAGAAGGTATGTTACCGGTAAATAACGACGGTTGGGTAACTCATAGTAAAGTCAGGCAAGAGCATCGTCCCGCCATTGAGCATTCCCCAATCGCTCAAGTCTCCGCTGTAGTGCTTCACAGAACCGCGACAGCTAATGCTCAGTCGGTTTTGAACGCTTGGAAGACCAAGAAATCAGGCACACACTTTTTAATTGCAGAAGATGGAACCATCTATCAATCTGCCAGCCTCAAGAAACAATGTTGGCATGTTGGTCAGCTTTACTCGCGGTGTCGGAAAGCTTCTAGCTGTTCTCAGGAGGATGCTTCGGTTATTGAGCAGTTGCTTCACCGGGAAAATGCCAGCTGGGGTGAGAAGTTTCGCTTGGTGACCCGACATGAGCTGGGTAAAGGTTACCCAGAGCGCTTTCCTCACAATCACGACTCTTTGGGTATTGAGATTGTTGGCGTCATGTCCGCTGAGAAAAAAATCTATGAATTGCCGAGTGCAGAGCAGCAGAAGTCTCTGTTCTGGTTGGTAGACGAGCTTATTCGGTCTTATTCGCTAAGTCTGACGGACATCTACGCTCATGGTGATATCGCCCACAAAGAGCCGTCGGAAGGAAAGGCTTCGTTGGATGCGTATCTGGTTGAGAGGGCGGGCTGATGAAGGCAATGCTTGTTTTGGTGGTTGCTCTTGCTATGTCGGCATGCGTAAACACCCAACAAAGCTCATCTCAACAACATGGAAAAAGGTCGTTTTCCGTTGCCGAAATGTCTGATGAGGTGAGAGACGAAAACGGCTATGGTTGTGAGCTTGTGGACCAGGTGGATCTCGCTCGTTTTTTGCAAACTGCCGATTTCGAATCACAGCGAACCATTCATGACCACTTTTCGGTGGTTGGGTGTTCCGTTACCGGAAAGATCAGCATGAATGGCGAGATTTCGACATTCGTGTTCGACTACGGCGGCATTATGTATCTTGATGACGGACGTATTCTCGCCTGTGGTGAGAATTGTTGTGGGAGCGGATACGAGTATTGCACTTGGGAGGCGTCGCCGGGCGAGAGCTGAAGCAGGTATTCAGGAGACCCGCTCGACCGCCAGATCAGCCAGCTGACTCAGGGCAGTGGTGTGCTCCGAAGCAGGCAGCTGCTCTGCGCAAGCCTTTGCCAGTTGTGCCTGCTCCCGGGCTTTTTTCAGGGTGTATTCAAGGGCACCTGAGTCGTTAACGATGGTCAGGATGCGGGGAAGGTCGTCCAGGCCTCCCTTGCGGATGGCGTTGCGGATCAGCTGCCGGTCATCCTCGCTGCTGTTGGCCATGGCATGGATCAGCGGCAGGGTGGGTTTGCCTTCGGCAAGGTCGTCGCCCACATTCTTGCCCATGGCCTGGGCGTCCCCGGTGTAATCCAGGGCGTCGTCCACCAGTTGGAAGGCCAGGCCCAGATGTTTGCCGTAGTCCTTGAGGGCCTTTTCCTGTTTCTCATCCGCTCCCGCCAGCAGAGCGCCAGTGTGGGAGGCTGCCTCGAACAGCATGGCGGTCTTGTTGTGGATGACCTCCATGTACTTGTCTTCGCTCACATCCGGGTTCTTTACATTCATCAGCTGAAGAACCTCGCCCTCGGCGATGACGGCGGTTGCGTGGGACAGCACCTCCATAATAGGCAGGCTCTTCAGCTCCACCATCATCTCGAACGCCCTGGCATAGAGGAAATCCCCTACCAGAACACTGGGCGCATTGCCCCAGCGGGCATTGGCGGTGCTGCGACCCCGTCGCATGTCTGAGGTGTCCACCACATCGTCGTGCAGTAGCGTGGCGGTATGAAGGAACTCGATGACCGCGGCCAGCTTCAGGTGCCCATTCTGATCGTAGTCGAGGGCTCGGCTGGAAAGCAAAACCAGTAACGGCCTCAGGCGCTTACCGCCGCTTTCGATGATGTACTGGGCGATCTTCTCCACCAGGGGAACATCTGAGGAAAGCCGCTTGATGATCAGGTCATTGACGCGGGCGAAGTCGTCCGCGACGGTGTCGTGTATGCGCTGGGCAGTCATGCGGCTGTCCGGTCCCCTGATAGTGATTTGTCTGATAAAACAGGCAGGTCGCGGCAATGCTAGGTATTGCCGCTATCAGTGTCAACTTGACTTGTGTTCAGTCAGTGGTTTTCGTACAATCACGCGCCTTAACTCATCCCAACCTGCGCTCCCTGCTATAGGGTCGCCAGAGCGCCTCCCTTAGAACCAGGTGGATAAGAGCAGGGATGGGTCAATCGCGGAGAAGGTACTTATGTACGCAGTTATTGTTAGTGGTGGCAAGCAGCACCGTGTAAAGGAAGGCGAAACACTCAAGCTGGAAAAGCTGGAAGTTGAAACTGGTGGCACTATCGAGTTCGATCGTGTCCTGCTGGTCGGCAATGGCGACGACATCAAGGTGGGCGCGCCGGTTGTGGATGGTGCCAAGGTAACCGCAGAGGTGGTTGACCACGGTCGTCACGACAAGATCCAGATCATCAAGTTCCGTCGTCGGAAGCATTCCATGAAGCGTCAGGGCCACCGTCAGTGGTTTACTGAAGTCAAGATCACGGGTATCCAGGGCTGAGACCCTCGAGTAACCCCTTAGATAAGGAGGCTTGTAATGGCTCATAAAAAAGCAGCAGGTAGTACCCGTAACGGTCGCGATTCCGAGTCGAAACGACTTGGTGTCAAGCGCTTCGGCGGTGAGACTGTCCCTGCAGGCAGCATCATTGTTCGTCAGCGTGGCACTCGTTTTCATGCTGGTGACAACGTAAGTCTGGGCAAGGACCACACCCTGTTTGCAACCGCAAATGGTCAGGTCAAGTTCGAGACCAAGGGTCCCCAGGGCCGTAAGTTCGTCAGCATCGTTCCAGCGGCGTAAGTCCGCGGTGATGCCCGGCTCTGATATCATTCGATAACAGGGCCGGCAAAAACCCCGCATAGCTTTGAGGTTTTCTGCCCGGTAACAGGCCGGCGGAAGCCAGGGCCTGCGGGGTTTTTTCGTTTATGCGCAGGGCGCAATAGGTTGAACCATGAAATTTGTAGATGAAGCCACCATTATCGTCGAGGCCGGCAAGGGCGGGCATGGCTGTCTGAGTTTCCGGCGCGAAAAATACGTGCCCAAGGGTGGCCCGGATGGTGGTGACGGGGGCGATGGCGGCTCGGTCTATCTTGAAGCGGACGAGTCGCTCAACACGCTGATCGACTACCGCTTCCAGCGCAAGCACAAGGCGCAGAACGGTCAGCCGGGGTCGGGGCGCAACTGCACGGGCATCAAGGGTGATGAACTGGTGCTGCCGGTGCCGGTGGGTACCACCGTGGTCGATATGGACACCCACGAGGTGCTCGGCGACCTGACATACGCCGGTCAGCGCCTGAAGGTGGCTCAGGGCGGGTTCCACGGTCTGGGCAATACCCGTTTCAAATCCTCGGTCAACCGGGCACCGCGCAAGACAACCAACGGCTCTGAAGGTGAACTCCGCAACCTGCGTCTTGAGCTGAAAGTGCTGGCGGATGTGGGCCTGCTGGGTATGCCCAATGCCGGCAAGTCCACCTTTATCCGCTCCGTATCGGCGGCCAAGCCCAAGGTGGCGGACTACCCGTTCACGACGCTGGTGCCCAATCTGGGCGTGGTCAAGGTACAGGAGCATCAGAGCTTTGTGATCGCCGACATCCCCGGTCTGATCGAGGGGGCTGCTGAGGGTGCCGGGCTGGGCATTCGCTTCCTGAAGCATCTGGTGCGCACTCGCTTGCTGCTGCATCTGGTGGATGTGGCGCCTTACGATGGTTCGTCGCCGGCGGATGCAGTGCGGGCCATCGAGCATGAGTTGGAAAAATTCAGCGAAACCCTGGCCAATCGCGACCGCTGGCTGGTGCTGAACAAGGTGGACATGGTGGCGGAGGATGAGCGTGAAGCTCATTGTCAGGCCATTATCGATGAGCTGGAGTGGCAGGGTCCGGTATTCCGCATCTCCGCCATCAGTGGTGAGGGCACGAAGGATCTGTCCCAGGCCGTCATGCGCTGGATTGAAGAGCGTGCCCGGGAAGAGGCGGATAACCCCGAGCTGGCCGAGGAAGAGGCCGAGCGCCGCAAGCAGATGGACGAAGAAGCGCGGCAGGGCATAGAGGAAGAAAAGGCTGCCCGACGCGCTGCCCGGGAAAGTGACGATGATGACGACTTTGACGATGACGACTACGACGTCGAGGTCGTCTACGCTCCGGAATAAACCGAACGGGACACCAGGAAAAACCCAGTAACCATGAGTGAACGTGTGCAGGTGCGCCGGGCCAGGCGCCTGGTAATCAAGATTGGCAGTGCGCTCCTGACCAACGATGGTCGGGGGCTGGATGTGCCTGCGCTGGCGCAATGGGTTGATCAGATTGCCGACCTGATCCGCGACGGTGTCGAGGTGGTGGTGGTTTCCTCCGGCTCGGTCGCCGAGGGCATGACCCGGCTTGGCTGGAGTCAGCGACCGGAGCACTTGCACGAACTTCAGGCTGCTGCGGCGGTGGGGCAGATGGGGCTGGTGCAGACCTGGGAGGCCCAGTTCCGCCGTCATGATCGTAATGCAGCGCAGATCCTGCTGACCCATGACGATCTGTCGGACCGTAAGCGGTACCTGAATGCCCGCAGTACCCTGCGCACGCTGCTCGACTTCGGTGTTATCCCCATTGTCAACGAAAACGACACCGTGGTAACCGACGAAATCCGCTTTGGCGACAATGATACCCTGGGTGCTTTGGTGGCCAATCTGATTGAGGCGGACGGCCTGATCATCCTCACCGATCAGGATGGCCTTTTCGACAAGGATCCCCGCAAACACCCCGATGCCAGGCTGGTTGCGGAGCGCCGCGCCGGCGATCCGGCGCTGGATATCATGGCCGGCGGTGGTGCCGGTGCGCTGGGTCGTGGCGGTATGCAGACCAAGCTCAGGGCGGCCCGGCTGGCGGCCCGGTCTGGCGCCTTCACGGTGATCGTGGGTGGCCGTCTTGAGCAGGCAATCAGCCGGCTCCGGGAAGGGGAGCAGATCGGTACCCTGCTGTTGCCGGAGCAGGGTCGTATCGCGGCCCGCAAGCAGTGGCTCGCCAGTCACCTGCAGACCCGGGGGCGGGTAACGATTGATGATGGTGCTGTCCAGGTTCTGTGTCGGGGTGGGCGAAGTCTTTTACCGGTCGGCGTGAAGGGTGTGGCTGGCCAGTTTCGTCGTGGTGAAATGGTGTCCTGCGTGGACGGGGATGGTCGCGAGGTGGCTCGTGGGCTGATCAATTACGATTCGGATGAGGCGCGTGCGATTGCAGGGCGTTCCAGCGACCGGATTGCGGATGTGCTGGGCTATGTGTCCGATGAGGAAATGATCCACCGGGACAATATGGTGTTGGTCTGACCGGCCCGGACTGGTTTTCGAATAATAAAAAACCCCGCTCGAGAGCGGGGTTTTTTGTGTCGCCAGACTGACTGGATCAGGCTTTCAGGGCCTTGATCTTGGCGCTCAGGCGGCTCTTCTGACGAGCAACCTTGTTCTTGGCGAAGATGCCCTTGTTGACCATGCTGTCCATGATCGGCTGGGCTTCCTGGAAGGCCTTCTGGGCTTCGTCATGGTTGCCGGCATCGATCTTGGCCTGGACCTTCTTCATGTAAGTGCGCGCCATGGACCGCAGGCTGGCATTGTGCTTGCGGTTCTTCTCGTTCTGACGTGCGCGCTTCTTGGCTTGCGGGGTATTTGCCACCGTGTAACTCCTGAAAAATCTGAATGAAAATCTGGATTCGCTGGGAGCGTCTTCACCGAAGCCGCCCCGACAATCGTCGCCGCGCCCACTGCATTCGACGCGTCAAAATAAATGACGCGGAATCATGCCTCCGGACGCCGCCAATGTCAAGTGGGCGGGAGGTTTCACGAGCACCGGGAAGCCTGTGATAAACTCCCGCCACCTCCACCACAGGAAGCGGTCCGAATGAGTCAGTCGGAAACCCAGGAAGCCCCGTCTCAACCCCCGAAAGCCCCGGGTTTGCTGCGTTCGTCCGGTGTGGTGGGTGTGATGACCATGATTTCCCGGGTGCTGGGGCTGGTTCGGGATATGGTGATCGCACGCTATTTCGGTGCCGGTGAAGCCGCGGACGCTTTTTTTGTCGCCTTCAAGATTCCCAACTTCCTGCGTCGTCTGTTTGCCGAGGGGGCCTTCTCCCAGGCTTTTGTGCCGGTGTTGTCTGCCTACCGCCAAAAGAGCGATGTCAGTGAGGTGCGAGGACTGGTCAATGCCGTGGCCGGTTCTCTCGGTCTGGTATTGCTGGCGGTTACCCTGGTGGCCATGGCGGGGTCGCCGGTGCTGACTGCGGTTTTCGCACCGGGTTTTACCGATGATGCGGTCAAGTTCGGCCTGGCCAGCGATATGCTGCGCATTACCTTTCCCTATTTGTTGCTGATTTCCCTGACCGCGTTTGCCGGCGCCATTCTCAACAGTTATGACCGCTTTGCGGTGCCGGCTTTCACGCCCGTAATCCTCAACCTGTCCATGATCGGCGCGGCCATCTTTATGACGCCATTGATGGCGGAACCGGTGATGGCACTGGCCTGGGGAGTGTTCATTGCGGGTGCACTGCAGCTGTTTTTCCAGCTGCCATTCCTGATGCGCCTCGGACTGATGCCGCGGCCCCGGGTGGACTATCGCCATGAAGGGGTCAAGCGGATCCTCAAACTGATGGCGCCGGCGCTGTTCGGGGTGTCCGTCAGCCAGATCAATCTGTTGCTGGATACGGTGCTGGCCTCGTTCCTGCAAACCGGCAGTGTATCCTGGCTGTATTACTCCGACCGGCTTTCGGAGCTGCCCCTGGGGGTGTTCGGCATTGCCATCGGTACGGTGATTCTGCCCAACCTGTCCCGCAAGCATGCGGCGCAGTCGCGGGATGATTTCGCCGCCACGGTGGACTGGGCGGTGCGGGCCGTGCTGCTGATTGGGCTGCCGGCCGCCGTCGCGCTGGTGATGCTGGCGGAACCGCTGATTGCCACCCTGTTCCACTACGGCGAGGTGACAGACCGGGATGTGATGATGTCCGCGCAAAGCCTGCGTGCCTATTCGCTGGGGTTGCTGGCGTTCATGCTGATCAAGGTTCTGGCGCCGGGCTTCTTTGCCCGGGAAGACACCGTCACCCCGGTAAAAATCGGTATATTCGCCATGGTGGCCAACATGGTGTTCAATCTGGCGCTGATTATACCCCTTGCCCATGCAGGGCTGGCCCTGGCTACCTCGCTTTCTGCGTGGCTGAACGCACTCCTGTTATGGCGGGGGCTGTCAAAGGAGGGGGCGTGGAAATCCCAGCCCGGGGCCGTCCGGTTTATGGTGCAACTGCTGGTCGCCAACCTGGTGCTGGCGGGGGTTATTCTGCTGCTCAAGGAGCCGGTTCCGGCATGGCTGGCCGCCGGCGCAACGGACCGCGCCACCGATATGGCCATACTGGTGGTCGTGGGCGGGGGAGCCTACTTTCTGGCGCTGGCTCTGTCAGGCGTACGGATAAGACATTTCGTCCGTCGATAGGTTATAATCGCGCGTTTTCCCACCAGCGATCCACTGTTCGCTGGCAAGCTGATAACAGAGGATTTGCAGTACGCATGCGTCTGATTCGGGGGCTGACCAACCTCAAGCTGCTGTCAAGGCAGGAGGATTCCTTCCTGTCCCGGGGCTGTGTCGCTACCGTGGGCAATTTTGATGGCGTGCATCTCGGCCACCAGACCATTCTTGACCAGGTCAAGGATAAGGCCGCCGAACTCGGCGTACCCTCGGTGGTCATGGTGTTCGAGCCCCAGCCCCGGGAGTTTTTCCAGGGGGATGAGGCTCCGCCCCGGCTCACCGGTTTCCGCCAGAAATTCGAAGCGATCCTGTCCCATGGTGTGGACTATGTGCTGTGCCTGAAGTTTGACGAGAACTTCCGCAGCTATTCCGGCATGGGGTTTATCGAGGACGTATTGATTGACGGCCTGAAGGTGCGCCACCTGGTGGTGGGGGATGATTTCCGTTTCGGCTGTGACCGTGCCGGCGATTTCCGATTGCTGCGGCAGGTGGGTGAGGAGCGAGGCTTCTCCGTTGAAAACACCCTCACCGTGACCATCGATGGTGACCGGGTCAGCAGTACCCGCATTCGCCATGCCCTGCAGAACAACGAGCTGGAACTGGCGGGCCGCCTGCTGGGGCACCCTTATACCATCCGTGGCCGGGTGGTCTACGGCCGGCAACTGGGCCGCACCATCGGCGCGCCTACCGTCAATATCCGCCTGGACCGACTGGCCCCGTTGCGGGGCGTGTACGTGGTGGATGTGGAGCTGCCGGACGGCAGTCATCGCAATGGTGTCGCCAACATCGGCCTGAGGCCCACGGTGGACGGGCGTCACCCGTCCCTGGAAGTGCACCTGCTGGACTTTGCTGGCACACTTTATGGCCAGCGCATTGCGGTTACGTTCCGCCACCCGCTGCGGGACGAGATCAAGTTTGATTCCATTGACAAACTCAAAGACCAGATCGCCCGGGACTTCGACGACGCCCGGGCGTGGATCGCCGACCACGGCACGGTCGCCAACCAACACTGACCGAGAGATTATGAGCGACTACAAGCACACGCTGAATCTGCCTGAAACCGCCTTCCCCATGCGCGGTAACCTGGCCAAACGCGAGCCGGACATGCTCAAGCGCTGGCAGGACCTGGATGTGTACGGCACCCTGCGCCAGCAGCGTGAAGGCCGTGACAAGTTCATCCTTCACGATGGCCCTCCCTACGCCAACGGCAGCATTCATATCGGTCACGCGGTCAACAAGATTCTCAAGGACATGATCGTCAAGTCCCGCAGCTTTATGGGCTACGATGCGCCCTATGTGCCGGGCTGGGACTGTCATGGCCTGCCCATCGAGCACAAGGTGGAGCAGGAAATCGGCAAGGCCGGGGTCAAGGTGGACTACAAGACTTTCCGCCAGGCCTGCCGTGACTATGCCACCAAACAGATAGAGGGCCAGAAGGCCGACTTTATCCGCCTGGGTGTCATGGGTGAGTGGGACAAGCCTTACCTGACCATGGACCCGAAGGTGGAAGCGGGCATCGTGCGTGCGCTGGGCAAAATCGTTGCCAAGGGGCATCTGGTTCGTGGCTTCAAGCCGGTCTACTGGAGCGTGGTCGGTCAGTCCGCGCTGGCCGAGGCGGAAGTCGAGTACCAGGACAAAACCTCCACCCAGATCGACGTGCGCTTTACCGTCGTGGACCAGGATAAGGCGCTGTCTGCGTTTGGAGCCGGCAGCGGAGAGGGCGATGTGTCCGTGGTGATCTGGACCACCACACCCTGGACCATCCCGGCGAACCAGGCGGTGTCTCTCCATGCTGAGCTGGAGTATGCCCTGGTACAGACCGATGTGGGCCATGGCCCGGAGCGGATGATCCTGGCCGCCGACATGGTCGACGGCATCATGAGCCGCTGGGGTGTCGAACAGTTTGAGGTGCTGGCGACCTGTAAGGGCGAGGCGCTTGAACGCCTGCAGCTGCACCACCCCATCTATGACAAGCAGGTGCCGGTGATCCTGGGTGAGCACGTCTCCACCGACGCCGGTACCGGTGCGGTCCATACGGCCCCGGACCACGGTATGGAAGACTTTGAAGTGGGCAAGGCCTACGGTATTGGCACCATCAACCTGGTCCGTGCTGATGGCACCTATACCGAAGCCGCAGGCGAGTTTGCCGGTGTGCACGTCTACAAGGCTGACGAGCCTGTATGCTCGGCACTGGAGCGCGAAGGCAAGCTGGTGCGTTCCGAGAAGTTCCAGCACAGCTACCCCCACTGCTGGCGGACCAAGACGCCGCTGATCTACCGGGCCACGCCCCAGTGGTTTATCAGCATGGACAAGGAAAACCTCCGCGCGGATGCCCTGGAAGCCATCAAGGGTGTGCGCTGGGTGCCTGCCTGGGGCCAGAATCGCATCGAGGCCATGTTCGAGCAGAGCCCGGACTGGTGTGTCTCCCGTCAGCGTACCTGGGGCGTACCCATCACATTGTTTGTGAACAGGGATACCCAGGAGCTGCATCCCGACACCCAGGCGCTGATTGAGAAGGCCGCCCAGGCCATCGAGAAGGACGGTATCGATGCCTGGTACGATCTGGATATCGAGGATCTGCTGGGCCCGGATGCCGACCGGTACGAGAAAGTTACCGACACCCTGGACGTGTGGTTCGACTCCGGCGTGACCCACGAATCCGTCCTCCGGCCCCGACCGGAGCTGGCACAGTTCCCGGCGGACCTGTATCTGGAAGGTTCCGATCAGCACCGTGGCTGGTTCCAGTCCTCACTGAAGACCTCTATCGCCATGAATGGCGTGGCGCCCTACAGGCAGGTGCTGACCCATGGCTTCACCGTGGACGGCAAGGGCCGCAAGATGTCCAAGTCCCTGGGCAACGTGATCGCGCCCCAGGAGGTCATGAACGAGCTGGGCGCCGACATCCTGCGCCTGTGGGTCTCTGCCACTGACTACAGCGGCGAGATGACCGTGTCCAAGGACATCCTCAAGCAGACCGCCGACGGCTATCGCCGCATCCGCAATACGGCCCGCTTCCTGCTGAGCAACCTCACCGGGTTCGACCCGGCGGAGCATATGGTCGCGTCCGACGATATGATCGCCCTGGACCGCTGGATGGTGGACCGCGCCCTGCAGCTTCAGGATGAGTTGATCGAGGACTATGGCAACTACGCCTTCCTGCGGATCTATCAGAAGGTCTACAACTTCTGCGAGGCCACGCTGGGCGGCTTCTATCTGGATATCATCAAGGACCGGCAGTACACCACGCCGGCGGACAGCCTGGCCCGTCGATCCTGCCAGACCGCGCTGTACCATGTGGCCGAAGCCCTGGTGCGCTGGATTGCGCCGATCCTGAGCTTCACCGCCGACGAGATCTGGCAGCACCTGCCAGGCGAGCGGGGCGATACCGTGTTCTACGAAACCTGGTACGAAGGCCTGACCGCGCTGCCGGACAACGCTGAACTGGGTCGCGACTACTGGCGCGAGATCTACAGCGTCAAGGAGGCGGTCAACAAATGCCTGGAGGATGCGCGGGGCCGTGGTGAGATCAAGGGCTCACTGAGTGCCGAAGTCACCCTTTACTGCGAAGGTGATCTGGCCGGCAAGCTGAGCCATCTGGGTGAAGAGCTGCGCTTCGTGCTGATCACTTCAGAAGCCACCGTGCGGCCCGTCTCCGAGGCAGCCGACGGCGCTGAGCAGACCGGTCATGAGGGCCTGATGGTGAAGGTGACGCCCGCCGCCCATGCCAAGTGCGAGCGTTGCTGGCACCACCGGGAAGACGTCGGCCAGCACGAAAAATACAATGACCTGTGCGGCCGCTGTGTCACCAACCTGGAAGGCCCGGGCGAAACCCGCGCCTTCGCCTGACGGAGGCCGCAGGAAAGATGGACGCTGCCATGACGCAAGAGCAGACAGGTACCAAGCTGAAGTGGCTCTGGCTGGCGGTGGCGGTTATCGCCCTGGACCTGGGTACCAAGGCCCTGGCCACGGCCATGCTGACCTATGGCGACCCGGTACCGGTTATGCCGCTGTTCAACTTTACGCTACTGCACAACACCGGGGCAGCGTTCAGTTTCCTGGCGGAGGCTGCCGGCTGGCAGCGCTGGTTTTTCGTCGCCCTGGCGGTGGTTGTCAGTGTGGTGCTGATCGTCTGGCTGAAAGGGCTGAAGCGGGATGAAACCTGGGTGGCGGTGGCCATCGCCCTCATCCTGGGCGGCGCTATCGGCAATGTCTACGACCGGGTCGTCCACGGCTATGTGGTGGATTTCCTGCATTTCTACTGGCAGGACTGGCACTTCCCGGCCTTTAACCTGGCCGACACCGCTATCACCATCGGTGCCGGCATGATGATCCTCGATATTTTCCGCAAGCCCGCCGACAAGGCTGCGGATGGGAGCGACTGAACCATGACTGACCTGCCTATCGATCAGGGTACCCGGGTGACCCTTAACTTTGCCCTGACATTCCCGGATGGCGAGGTGATTGACTCCACCTTCGACAAGCAGCCGGCGACCCTGGAAATCGGCGATGAAAACCTGCCGGAGAACTTCGAGGCCTACCTGATGGGCCTCAAGGCTGGCGATCGGGAGGTCTTCGAGGTACCGCCGGAGAAGGCCTTTGGTCAGCACAATCCGAGCAACGTCCAGACCTTCAAACGCCACGAATTCAGCGCTGATATGGTCCTCGAGCCCGGCGTCATGATCTCCTTCGCCGACGCCCGCCAGAGTGAATTACCCGGCGTGGTCAGTCGCGTGGAAGGTGATCAGGTCGATGTGGACTTCAATCATCCACTGGCGGGGCGTACACTGATGTTTGAAGTGGAAATCATCGACGTTGAGCCAGTTTCGACGGCGCATTGATCTGGCCAGAGTCCGGCGGTAACTGGGTGGCCAGGCCCCGGGAAGCGTTTTCCGGGACACGCCGTGAATACGTCCATGTAGGCTCTTCGAAAACGTCCCTGTTTTCGAAGGTCCCGGAAAACGCTTCCCGGGACCTGGCGAGTCCGCGACAATTTACTTCGGGTCAAAAGTTTATATGCAAATTCGCTTAGCAAATCCCCGGGGCTTCTGTGCCGGGGTAGACCGAGCCATCGAAATCGTAAACCGGGCCCTGGAAGTGTTCGGGGCGCCCATCTACGTGCGTCACGAAGTGGTCCACAACAAATACGTGGTGGACGACCTGCGCAATCGCGGCGCCATCTTCGTGGATGAACTGGAAGAAGTGCCGGACGACACCCTGGTTATCTTCAGCGCCCATGGCGTGTCCCAGGCGGTACAGAAAGAAGCCGCCGACCGGGGCCTGAAAGTGTTCGACGCCACCTGTCCGCTGGTCACCAAGGTCCATCTGGAAGTGATGCGTTACAGCCGCGATGGCCGCGAATGCATCCTCATCGGCCACCATGGCCACCCGGAAGTCGAGGGCACCATGGGCCAGTACGATCACGGCAACGGTGGTGACATCTATCTGGTCGAAGATGAGGCGGACGTTGCCAACCTGGAAGTGAAGGACCCCGAGCGTCTGTCCTACGTTACCCAGACCACTCTGTCCATGGACGATACCGCCCGTGTCATCGACGCCCTGCGGGACAAGTTCCCGAAAATCGAAGGCCCCCGTAAGGACGACATCTGCTACGCCACCCAGAACCGCCAGGACGCCGTCAAACAGCTGGCGGGCGACTGCGACCTGATGCTGGTGGTGGGCTCCCCCAACAGCTCCAACTCCAACCGTCTGCGGGAACTGGCAGAGCGGATGGGTACCCCGGCCTACCTGATTGACGAGGCTGCCCAGATCGACCCCCAGTGGCTGGAAGGCCGAAATGCCGTGGGCGTCACCGCTGGCGCCTCCGCTCCCGAAGTGCTGGTGAACGACGTCATCAAACGCCTGCAGGAGTTGGGCGGTACCGCTCCAGAAGAAATTGCGGGACGGGAAGAGAATATTGTCTTCTCCATGCCGAAAGAACTGCGCATAGACGCCGTCAACGTATAAGTAGCGTTCCGATGGTGCACTCTCCCGGACGCTCCTCCGTCCCTCTCGCCGGCCAATGTGAGAGGGACTTAGCGATCTCAGCCCTGCCAAAGCTCAGGCTATGCCATACGCCGCTTCACACCTCATCCCGACCCTGTGACCCCCGTCACGCCCTGAGCCCCACCTTTACCGCTTATCCGCCAACAAAAGCCGCTCATCGCGACGCGGTAGATGTCACAATGGACGCCGGTTAATGTTTCAGTAAGTCATGATGGAAGTGGGCTATGTACGTAAGAGAGCGAAGTTCTGGTTTTACGATGATTGAGTTGCTGATAACCATCGCGATTCTGGGGATCATACTGGCATTCGCGGTGCCGTCGTTTCAGACCATGATCGAAAACAACCGGGTTACCTCCCAGGCCAACTCATTGCTAAGCGCAGTCAATCATGCAAGAACGGAAGCCATCAAGCGCGGGGTAGTGGTGTCTGTCCAGCGGGATGGTGCTGCCGGTTTTGCCAACGGTTACTGTGTGGTGGCTGGTGCTCTTGGAAACTGGAACACCTGCGCTGATGCGCGAGGAGCCAATAGTTTGTTGAGAGAATTCGAAGCCCCCGGCGCAGTAACAATTACCGATGGGGGTGCTACCGGTGTCAGTTTTGACGGACGTGGCTTCCGCGCTTCGGGGGGCTTCAGCGTACAGCTTGAGCCGCCCACTTGTGTTGCCGGAGAAAACAGATTGCGCCAGGTTGAGGTATCGCTCGCCGGGCGGGCAAGGCTGATGCAGGGGGCTTGTAATTGATGACGTTCACTGATCTGACACATGAAAAGTCGTTCCAGCGTGGCAAAGGTGCCAAGCAGTCCGGTATAGCGCTGATCGAGGTATTGGTCGCAGTCCTGGTTCTGGGGGTAGGGCTGCTTGGCATAGCAGCCATGCAGTCCGTCTCCAGTCAGATGACAAACGGGGCGGAACAGCGGACTCAGGCTATCCTCCTGAGCGCGGACATGCTCGATCGAATCAGGGCCAATGGGGACAATATGGCGAGTTACAACAACTTGGTGGTGAATCCGGACAACGTTAACTGTGCCACTGATTTTGCATACAACAATGGCCAGACCATCGCCCAGAACGACATTAGCGAGTGGTCGAATCAGGTTGTTTGTGCTTTGCCCCGAGGGCGAGCAAATGTCGCCGTAACAGCTGCAGGGGTAGCCACGGTTACGATTGACTGGCAGCGCCAGGATCCCGATGGCCAGCCCGTGACCGTAACGACTGAATTGTGAGAGAGGCGACCATGATGAGTACCAAGCCACAGGAAGTCCCTATGCACCGCGCCGCAGGCCTCTCGCTGGTTGAGCTGATGATTGCATTGCTTCTGGGCGTGATTCTCACCCTGGGGGCGACCCAGGTATACCTGGGCACCAGTCAGAGCTATCGACTGACAGATGGCATTGCCCACGTACAGGAAACGGTGCGGTTCGCCAGCACCATGATGCAGCGGGATGTTCGGAGTGCGGGCAGTCTGTCCTGTCTCCAGAATGCGGATGATGTCGATATAAAGCTCAATGGCACCCGGGTAGTCGCTCTGGGCGACGGCATTACGGGATGGGAAGCCGCAGGCTCGGCGAGTGGAGACGCTTTAGTGGCGGGTCTTGCAACGCCCGCCGATGGGGCTTCCTGGTCGGAGGGATCCGGTGTTTCCAACTTTCCCGCTGAATTGGTGGGTAGAGTTGTGGCAGGAACCGATATCCTGATTGTGAACACGACGGAAACTGTTCCTGCGACGGTAACTGGCAACTCCACGGGTCAGATCAATACTGTTTCGGCGTCAGGTATTGCCCAGGGGCGCATTATTCTGTCGGTGGACGATAATTGCTCCTCGGGGGAGTTGTTCCAGAAGGCGAATAACGCGACTGCAGATTCAGTTTCCATGGCCGGTGTTTCTGGTAATCCGGGCGGCTTTGTTCCTGGCAATCAGGCCAGCAGTGGCTTTCAATCGACCTACGGTGGTGATTCACGAATTGCGGAATTCTCCACCAAGGCATACTACGTTGGCATCAGTGGTGCCACTGGCGAGCCAGCGCTATTCATGCAGCTACTGGGCGGCAACGCCGAGCCTCGCCAAGAGCTTGTTGAAGGTGTCGAGTCCATGCAGGTGATGTACGGGCTGTCCGAGAACCAGATCCGCCAGGCGGATCGATATGTTTCGGCGAATCAGGTGACCGATTGGTCCGAAGTCATGAGCCTCCGTGTTTCCTTCGTGGTTCGCAGCGGCGGCAATGCCAACAGTGAGGATATTACCCGCACGTTCAATCTGCTGGGCACAGAGGTGACCAGTCCCGCCGACCGAAGGGCACGGGTTGTTGCATCCACCACCATCGGACTGAGGAATCGTCTCGAATGAAAATTCAAAAAGGCAGTCTGGCCGTTGGGCAGCAAGGCAGTGCCCTGATTGTTTCACTAATCATGCTGTTACTTATCTCATTGATCGGTATCAGCAGCATGCAGGGAACCGTATTGCAGGAGCGGATGGCTTCGAACCTTCAGGACAGGAATATTGCCTTCCAGGCCAGTGAAAGGGCACTGAAGGTTGGTGAGAACTGGCTTGCAGCGAATGCCCTTGATGCGCTTACCAATGTTCGCATCGCTGATCCTTTCAACTGGAATGGGGGTGGGGCGAACAGCGTAGGCCTGAATACCGGCGATGGTCAGCTGAACGCTGAACCTGCCTATCACACAGGCTGGGTCGCCGATTATTGCCCAAGCCCGGTTGCTGGTGACCCATGCTACTCCCGTTTCGCGGTAACGTCCCGCGCGGTGGGGGGAACGGATACCGCCGTCGTTATCCTTCAGTCAATGTTCATGCCTGAGCCGCTATAAGGTGAGGGTCAGGAATCTGGTTTCAGTCAGGAGAACCGGGATGAAACAACGAATCAACAAAATGAAAGCGTTGAGGGTTGGTAGGCTTCAGCACGGCCTCATAGCTTGCCTTTTTGGCATATTTACGTTTAATTCTGCCCTTGCAGGGCCCATAAATATTGCGGATTTCCCTCCTTCACTGGGTGGTAATGTTTCGCCGAATGTTGTTTTTATTATTGATGACTCGGGTTCCATGAACTTTGAGTATATTCCGGACGATTTGAACGATCATTATGCGGCGCCAACTAATTCTGGGGAAGATGTTAGCCACAAATACTATTACTCACCTAAAGTTAACTTCATTTATTACAATCCGGATGTAACATACCGTCCGCCTTTTAAAGCAGACGCTACTGGAAGAATGGCCAATTCGAGTTACACCTCTGCCTGGAGAGATGGTTACTCCGGATCGGATAAAAAAGATCTTTCAGATGATTTTCAGGTTACTTGGGTGACCTTGACCAATGCATTTGATGGCATCACCGGTTCAGGCTCCAATACATTTACGGACGGAGGATTTTACTATAAGTATGATCCATCTGCCACTGATGCAGCAAGTTGTGAAGGTGATCCGGAGCAAAACAAATGTTATCGGTATGTCTCTGTGAACGGTGAGTCTGCCGAGCAACAGCAGAATTTTGCGAATTGGTACAGCTATTATCGAACCAGATTGTTTACCGCACGCGCCAGTATTGGCGAGGCTTTCGACGAGTTGGATCCCTCCGTTCGGCTTGGTTGGGGATCAATCAACACCGGTCTCGGAACTCGTGATAGTGCTAGCGTAAGGGCCGTCAGACAGGGGGTGAGGCCTTATGAGGACTCCCACAGGCAGACCTTTTACAATTGGTTGTATTCCCATTCTGCCTCCGGTGGTACGCCTCTAAGACGCGCTCTGGAAGGGGCCGGCAGATACTACGAAAACAGTGCCGCAGCCTGGGCTGATGACCCGAATAACCCCAGTTCGGGAGAGAAGCTTGAATGCCGACAGAGCTTCACGATTCTGATGACTGATGGCCTGTGGAATGGCAGTGACCCCAGTAACCTTCCCACCGAAAATGACGTTGACAGTCACAATGGACCCGTCATCGTCAACCCCAATGGTGCCGACTATCAGTTCAAGGCTGATACAGATCCGTTCGCCGATGATCAGGGTAAAACTCTCGCTGACGTTGCCATGCATTACTGGAACAGGGACCTGCGGGATGATATCGCTAACAAGGTTCCGACCAGCGGTCGCAACCCCGCCTTCTGGCAACATATGGTCAGTTATGGTGTCGGTTTTGGGGTAACGGGCTCAGACGGGATAACGCCCGAATCTGCTTTCAATGCGATTAGTACTGGCTCCAATGTTCCCTGGGGCAGCACAAGTACGCCAAAGGGCAAGATAGACGATCTGTTGCACGCTGCCGTCAATAGTCGTGGTGGGTACTTTAACGCATCTGATCCAACGACTCTGGCGACTGCACTTTCCGGAATCTTGCAGGATATGGTCAGCCGGGTTGAACAATCAACCACTGCGGCTGCTGCGAGTTCGGCTGTGTTCCGTCAAGGAGCGCTGAGTTATTCTGCCGGTTTCCGCAGCACAGACTGGAGCGGTGCTGTTCAGGCCACACAAATACTGTCCGGCGGTGCCCGTGGCAAGCTAATCTGGGATGCCGAGCGTGAATTGGAATCGAAAGGCCATGGTGCCAGGAAGTTATATACTTACACAGGCAGTGCAGCTGTGTCCCTTAATTCACTGGGAGATCTTTCTGCCTCCCAGCAAACGGCGTTGAATACAGCGCTGGACGGCACCGCCGATGGGCTGGGGGCTGATCGTATCGACTGGCTGCGCGGTGACAATGGCGCAAATGTCAATTTCCGTGATCGCGAGTTCCAGCCGGAAGGTAGCACAAACACCTATCTTCGGTTGATTGGCGACATTATCGGTTCGAACCCCCAATACGCTGGGAAGACTAATTTCGGCTTCCGTCGCCTGCCTGGTTCGGAAGGGACAAGTTATGCTACTTTCCGGGCCGACCAGGGCTACCAGGACCGTCCTGACGTCATCTATGTAGGTGCCAACGATGGCTTCCTCCACGCCTTTAACTCGCTCACTGGCGAGGAGTTGTTTGCCTACATGCCTGGTGAGTTCCTGGAGCCTGAAAATGGTAACGCCTATGCTGCCGTTAACGAGCTGATGAGCCAGCAGTATGACCATAAGTACTTTGTTGATGGAACGCCGGTTATTTCCGATGCTTACATTAACGGGCAATGGAAAACAATTCTCGTTGGTACGACCGGTGTTGGAGGAAAAACGGTATTTGCTCTGGATATTACTGATCCCGAGTCGTTTTCAGCCAGCGATGTGCTCTGGGAGTTCACCCACGAGGACTTGGGTTATGGTGTGAGCGATGCTCGTATTGTGAGATTGTCCGATGCTGCCGGTGGTAAATGGGCAGCAGTATTTGGCAATGGGTACAACTCCCTGTCAAACGAGTCCTCATTGTTCCTGGTGGATCTCGAAGACGGTAGCCTGATCAATCAGTTGTCCACTGGCGAGGGGGATGCCGCTGCTCCGAACGGAATGGCGGCCCCCGTCGTGATGGCGGACAGGACAACGGGGATGGCCGTACGTGCCTACGCGGGTGATCTGCACGGCAACCTCTGGCGGTTTAGTATCGATTCCAACTCGCCGAAGACAACGAAAATGTTTGAGGCCACCGATGGTAGTGGCGCGGCCCAACCCATTACCGCTGCGCCTCAAGTCGCTTATGTTCCGCAGGGCAGTAATACCGAAGTTGTGGTGGTCTTTGGTACAGGCTCCTTCTTCCGGACAACGGATATTGATGACAGCCAGTACCAGAGTCTGTACGGGGTGTATGATGATGGTAAGGCGTCTGGACTGGATCGGGGTGATCTCCTGACACAGACCATCGAAACGCAGAGCACCGCCAACTATATGGTGCAGAATGGTGCAACGACGGAAACTCAGTCGCTGGATATCCGAATCATTTCTGACAATGCTATGGGCGCCACTGATAAGGGCTGGCACATGGACCTGGACACTTCCTCCGGCGAACGTGTTGTCAGTCCCGCCGGCTTCCCATCCGGGTATCCGGTCACTCGTGTTCGCTTCAGCACTCTGATTCCAGAGACGAACGTCTGTAGCACGGGGCAGGAGGGTTATATTATGGATCTGGACCTGTTGACGGGTGGCCAGACCGAAAACGCTGTTTTCGACCTGAACAGAGACGGCGAGTACGGCGCCGGTGACGCTGCAAATTCCCAGGTGGTTAATGGCGTGCGCAATGTGCTCAGTGGGGAGCGGATCAGCGTTATCATGGACAGGGGGACGGATCTCTTCCTTGATTCAGAGATTTTGGACGTGCCTGAGGAGTATGATGGTCCGGAAGAGCCCGATCCTGAACCTGAGCCTGACCCCGACGATCCGGACGATCCTGATCCGACTCCGCCATGTACCGGACCGCTGTGTGGCGATGCTGAAGATCTCCGCTTCGGTCGCCAGAACTGGGAAGAGTTAAGATAACCTGATGGTGGGTGGCCCAGTGCTACCCACCCAATTGATTCACGGTATAGCATGAACGTGATAAGGCTGAGGTAATGGTGCAGTTTAAAAACCGGGGTTTTACCCTGATAGAGCTCATGATTGTGGTGGCTATTGTCGGCATCCTTGCCGCCATAGCCTATCCGAGCTACCAGAACCATGTGGAAAAGACCCGCAGGACTACTGCCGAGGCTGACCTGATGGAACTGGCTCAGTTCATGGAGCGGCATTACACCAACGGCTATGACTATCAGGCCCCGCCTGGTCCGACCCCGTCCGGGTTGCCGTTCGACACGCAGCCGCGAGGTGGCGGCGGTGGAGTCTTTTACAATTACGGTTTCAATGGGGCGGTGGGCCAGGATACTTTTGAACTACAGGCCTCACCAGTCGGTGCGCAGGCGGGAGATGACTGCGGCTGGCTCCGCGTGGATCAGGCAGGAAACCGGTCCAGCGAGAACGCGGGCCCGGATTGTTGGTAAGTACTTGTTGGGCATGTTAAGCCCCATTGCGGTAGCCGGCATCTGAGTCGGGACGGGCAGAAGCCAAGGCTTCTGCCCTTTTTCGTAAGTTTAACGCCCCGCGCATGTTACAGGATTACCCCGGCTATTCTCCACCACGCTGTCTCCATCGGAATCCCGGGCCCAGCGAACACGACCGTAAAGGGTCAGGACCAGTTGCCGAATGACGACCGGATCGGTGTCTGCGTCTCTCGGGCAATAGGTGAGGTTACCCATGGATCCGGGACTGTAACCAATGGCATCAAATCGTATCAGCTTGCGGTTGCCGGGGCTCATATGGAGGCTTCCGGCTGGCACCGGAGGGGTCTCCAGAACAATGGCATCCGGCGCTGGCAAGGTGCCATCGCGGTTGGTGTCGGGAAACACGGCCAAAGACTGGTTCCAGTCCGAGGTGCACCGGCCGGTTTGACGATTGAGGGGGCACAACACCACTCTTGTACCGCGCTTGATTGCCTCGGCACGTGTGAACTGAAGGGCTCGGTAGAGTTGCTGGGTTACCGCTTTTGACTGATTGGTCTGTATCAGCTTGCCGCTCGCCGGAACGGCGATGGCGATGACAATCGCCAGTACGGCCAGGGTAATCATGAGTTCCAACAGCGTGACGCCAGTCTGATAGTCGGGGCGGCAGCTCACGTCTTGTCCTCCTTTGACATGAAAGTAACCCGACTTCCAACTGGGCGGCAGCTACCTTACTGTCTGGAAGGCAATCCGGCTGTAGGATATTGACTCTGCCGGGTGTAAGTCAGTCAACTGACATCACTCCATCCCCAACTTCTTCAACCGATACCGCAAAGCCCGAAAACTGATCCCCAACCTCTTTGCCGCCGCGGTCTTGTTCCACCGGGTAGCTTCCAGCGCCTTTTCAATCGCCTGTCGTTCTATGGTTTCCAGATAACCTTCCAGATCCATCTCCCCGTCAGGCACCTGCGGCGTTTGGCTGTTTTCTGACGGGCCGCTGGCATACTCAGAAGGCAGATCGATGGGGG